>NZ_AJTQ01000121.1 GCF_000262345.1 Streptomyces xiaopingdaonensis
CCTCGTGTGGCGCCTCGCTCTGCCGGGCGCCGAGCGGGGCGAGTTGGATTTGGTGCGCCGCGGCGACGAGCTCGCCGTCACCGTCGGCCCTTACCGACGGGTGCTGTCGCTGCCCTCGGCGCTGCGCAGGTGCCGCGTCGTCGGGGCCGCGCTGGAGGAAGGGGAGCTGCGGCTCCGGTGGGAGCCCGACACCGCGGTGTGGCCGGCGGCGCGGGACGAGCGGGAGGGCTCCGTGCGGTGACCGCGGGCGGGCGCAGGCGGCAACTCCGCTGCCGGCCGCGGGCGTTGGCGCCGTGACGAGGCGGCGGCGACGAGCAGCGGCCGCCGTGCGGTCGTTCGGGTAACGTCGAGGGCAACCGCAGACCTCGCCCAGCGGAGGAGACCATGAGCGACTCAGCCGAGCACCCCGACCGCTCGGAGCGGGCCGAGGACGGCGTCCAGCCGCCCCCCGACCCGGACGCCTGGGCGGAGGCGTGCGCCGAGGACCTCGCCGCCGAACGCGCGCGGAGGCGCGCCAAGTACGGGCCCGAGCCCGGCAGCGCGGCCGAGGAGCTGCGGCGGCTCGCGGAGGCGGTCGGCGACCGCCTCGCGGAGTTCGGCCGGCCGCTGCTGGGCAGCGCGGGCACCGCCGCCGTCGAGGGCGTGGCGAAGCAGTTCGCCAGGCAGGCGAAGGACACCGTCGACCCCGTCCTGCGGCGCAATCCCGAGGTCGTCGACCATCTCGCCGCGGCCGGCGGGGAGTTGCTCGCCGCCTACCGCGCGGCCGTCGGCGAGGCCGAGCGCCGCTGGACGGAGCGCGCGGGGGAGCAGCCGCCCTCCGAGGGCCCGTCGTTCGAGAAGGACGGGCCCGAACCGTCCGAGCGCCAGCCGATCGACCTCGACGACCCGGAGGACCCACCGTCCTCGGGGCGCCCGTGACGCCCGGGTCCGCCTCCCGAGTCGACGGTGCGGCGACGGCCCCTCCGGTACGGTGGTCAGCGGCGGGGTTCGAACCGAATAACTGAGGGACACATGGGACTCACTATCGGCGTCGACATCGGCGGCACCAAGATCGCAGCGGGAGTTGTCGACGAAGAGGGCACGATCCTCACCACGAACCAGGTGCCGACTCCTCCCACCCCCGAGGGGGTGATCGACGCGATCGCCGAGGCGGTGCGCGGCGCCAACACCGAGTACGACGTCGACGCGGTGGGCATCGGCGCCCCCGGCTACGTCGACGACAAGCGCGCCACCGTGCTCTTCACCCCCAACCTCAGTTGGCGGCACGAGCCGCTCAAGGACATGGTCGAGCAGCGCATCGACCTCCCCGTGGTGATCGAGAACGACGCCAACGCCGCGGCCTGGGGCGAGTACAAGTTCGGTGCGGGCACGGGGCACGGGGACGTCGTCTGCGTCACCATCGGGACCGGCCTCGGCGGCGGCGTGATCATCGGCGGCCGGCTCCACCGCGGACGCTTCGGCATCGCGGGCGAGTTCGGGCACATCCGGATGGTTCCCGACGGCCTCCTCTGCGGCTGCGGCAACCAGGGCTGCTGGGAGCAGTACGCCTCGGGCAGCGCCCTCGTCCGGTACGCACAGCAGCGCGCGACGGCCACCCCCGAGCGCGCCGTCGCCCTCCTCGCGCTGGGGGACGGCACGCCGGAGGGGATCAGGGGGAAGCACATCAGCGAGGCCGCCCGCCAGGGCGACCGCGTGGCGACCGACGCCTTCCGGGAGCTTGCCCGTTGGGCCGGCGCGGGACTCGCCGACCTCGCCTCGCTCTTCGACCCGGGCGCCTTCATCGTCGGCGGCGGCGTCTCGGACGAGGGGGAACTGGTCCTCGGGCCGATCCGTAAGTCCTACAGGCGCCAGCTCGTCGGCAGCCGCTGGCGGCCGCACGCGGAGGTGCTCGCGGCCCAACTCGGCGGCGGGGCAGGCATGGTGGGCGTCGCCGACCTCGCCCGCCAGGGCTGAGCGGATGCCGCTCGCGGACCTGCCGGACTCCCGTACGGAGCCGGACGGCTCGGCTGTCGTACGCCTGCTGAGCTACAACGTGCGTTCCCTGCGCGACGATCGGGAGGCGCTCGCCCGGGTGGTCCGGGCGTGCGCGCCCGACGTCCTCTGCGTCCAGGAGGCGCCGCGGTTCTTCCGCTGGCGCAAGCACGCCGCGCGGCTCGCACGCACCACCGGGCTCACCTACGTCACGGGCGGCGCGACGGCGACGGGTCCCATGATCCTCGCCGCGCTCCGCGCCGGTGTGGTCCGTGCCGAGGACGTACTGCTGCCGCACACCCCCGGCCTGCACCGCAGGGGACTGGCGACCGCGGTGCTCCGCTTCGGGGGCGCGGCGCCGCTCGGCGTCGTCAGCTGCCATCTCGGCCTCGACGCCGCCGAGCGGTACCGCCAGGGAGAGCTGCTGCTGGAGCGGGTCGGCGCCCTCGGCGCCGAGCACGCCGTCGTCGCGGGGGACCTCAACGAGCCGTCGTCCGGCCGCACTTCCCGCCGGCTGACGGAACACCTCGGGGACGCCAGGACCGCGGCGCCCTGGGGCGAGGAGGCGACCTACAGCGCGGCAGAACCGCGCCGGCGGATCGACGCGGTACTCACCTCGCCCGGCGTCGAGGTCCTCGGGTGCGGGGTGCCGAAAGGGCTGCCGGGCGTCGCGGAGCGGGACCTTCGGGCTGCCACCGACCACCTGCCCGTCCTCGCCGTGCTGCGGGTCCCGGCAGCCCGCGGGGCGGCCGACTCCGCCCGCACGCACGCCGGTTGACGCACGCCTCGTAGGCGCCTCCCCGGGGGAGGCGCCTACGAGGCGTGCGGGTGTCAGGAACGGCGCTCGCGTTCGCGCCGCAGTTCGACGTTGATCAGCCAGCCGGTGAGTGCGGCGACGACGGTGAAAGCCAGCAGCAGTGTCAGCATCATGAGCCCCCCGATTGCTCAGTGCAGCGAGGCCCGCGCGCAAGCGACGGGCCCCCGCCATCCTCCTCCTTCCGAGGCCTTCGCGCACTTCCGTTTTCCGGAAGCGAGGAGGGCGTCCAGGCTTCCCGCCCCGCGCCGTCGCATCCCGATGCGCCCTCGTGCCGCGGGACTTGGCGCGAGGGGCGCCGTCAGACGACGGCGCCGCCGCCCGGGTCGTCCCCCTCGTCGTTGCCGTCCCTGAGGTGGGTGAGCAGCGTGCCGAAGCCCACGATGAAGCCGCCGAACCCGAGCGTCACGAGCCACCAGGTGTACTCGATCCCGAAGACCGCCGCGCCGATCAGCAGCAGCGGACCGCCGACCGCGCCCAGCCACGCGAACTTCGTCGCGGTGTCCGTCTCGGGGAGCGGGGGCGGCTCGGGCGGCACGAAGTGGTCGTCGTCCGGCTCCTCCGGAGCGCTCCAGTCCCGCGGGCCCGTGCCCGGCGCGTAGACGGTGAAGCTGCGCACCACCTCGCCGGGGGAGCGGGGCGCGGGGGGTGCCTCGCCCGCTGCGTCGTCGTCGGGCGCGGGGGAGTCGGGTGCCGGCTCCGCGCCGTCGGACTTCCGCAACCGCTCGCCGTCCGGCTTCCGTTCGGTCTCGTCCGCCGGCTCCTCGTCGTCCTGCGACGGTGCGGCGGGCTCGTCGAGGTCGGGC
Source organism: Streptomyces xiaopingdaonensis (assembly GCF_000262345.1). GTDB lineage: Bacteria > Actinomycetota > Actinomycetes > Streptomycetales > Streptomycetaceae > Streptomyces > Streptomyces xiaopingdaonensis. Next base: position 3,592 of record NZ_AJTQ01000121.1, read on the forward strand.
TCCTTGCCGTACCCCGCGACGATCGCCGCCCACGCCGCCTCCTCCTCGGGAGGCAGGGATGCGCCGCTGCCCTCGGGGCCCTGTCGCTCCGGCTCCTCGCCGCGCTCGGCGTCCGGATCACGCTCCGTCACTAGCCGCCTTCCTTGCTGTGAGCCGGTCGATGAAGGAGTGCGAATCTGCGAAGATCCGCTCCGCGTCGTGGTCGAGAGTCGCCACGTGGAGGCTGTGCTCCAGGACAGTCTCCGTCACGTCCGTCGAGGAGACCTCGCTGAGCACGACCTCCGAGTCGCTCGGCGGGACGACGTGGTCCGTGCGGCTGTGGAGCACCAACAGCGGCTGCACGACCCTCGGCAGCTCCGAGCGCACCACGCGGAAGAGCTGCCGGAGCGAGCGGGCCGCGCGGACGGGCGTCCGCTCGTACCCCAACTCCTCGACGCCCTCGCGGGCTATGTCGCTCGCGATCCCCGGCGCCGAGCGAAGCAGCAGCCCCGCCGCCGGCAGCAGCGCCCCCTGCACGCGGGGGAAGGTCATCGCCGGGTTGACGAGCACCAGCCCTGCCACTCCCCGGTGGCGTGCGGCGAGGCGCAGCGCGAGGGTGCCGCCCATGGAGAGGCCGACGACGAAGACCTGCGTGCACCTGTCCATGAGGGTCAGCAGTGCGCGCTCGACGGTCGCGTACCAGTCCTCCCAGCAGGTGACGGCGAGGTCCTCCCAGCGGGTGCCGTGTCCCGGCAGCAGCGGAAGGGAGACCGTCAGCCCCTGCTCGGCGAGGTGTTCGGCCCAGGGGCGGACCGACTGCGGGGAGCCGGTGAATCCGTGGCAGACCAGGACGCCGACGCTGCCGCCGTCGCGGAACAGCGGCTCGGCTCCGGGAAGTATGGGCACCGGTGGCCTCCAGGGGGTCGTCCGGCGGTCGCTGGGGACGGGCTGCCAACCCTACGCGTGCGCACCGACAGCCCGGTAGTTCCGCAGCCGATCCCGCTCCTCCCGGCGGCCGTTGCCGGCCGCTCCGTACGCAGGGGGCCGCGCGGACGCGGAGGCGAGATAGGGTCTGCTCATCGCAGACAAGGAGGTCCCGGGTGTTCTACGGCGCGATGAAGCTGTCCGTCGGCAACGCACTGAAGCTCACCTTCCGCCCGTGGGTGGAGGGCCTGGAGAACGTGCCCGACGAGGGCCCCGCCATCCTCGCCAGCAACCACCTCTCCTTCTCCGACTCCTTCTTCCTGCCCTCCGTCCTGGAGCGGAAGGTCACTTTCATCGCGAAGGCCGAGTACTTCACGTCGCCCGGCGTCAAGGGGAAGCTCACGGCGGCGTTCTTCAAGGGCGTCGGCCAGCTCCCGGTCGACCGCTCCGGCGGGCGCGGCGCAGGCGAGGCCGCCATCCGCAGCGGCCTCGAAGTGCTGGAGCGCGGCGAGCTGTTCGGCATCTACCCGGAGGGGACGCGCTCGCCCGACGGCCGCCTCTACCGCGGCAAGCCCGGCGGCCTCGCACGCGTCGCGCTGCGCTCGGGCGCCCCCGTGCTCCCCGTCGCCATGATCGGCACCGAGGAGATCCAGCCGCCCGGCAAGGTCGTTCCGAAGCTGAAGCGCCCGGGCATCCGCATCGGCGAACCGCTCGACTTCAGCCGCTACCAGGGCATGGACGAGGACCGCTTCATCCAGCGCGCCGTCACGGACGAGGTGATGTACGCGATCCTCAAGCTCTCGGGACAGGAGTACGTCGACATCTACGCCACGGCGGCGAAGCGCCAGCTCGCCGAGGCTTCGAAAGCGGCCGAGGCGGAGCGCAAGCAGGCCGAACGCGAGCGGCAGCGCGTCGCGTCCGAGGACGGCGAGCGGGCCCCCGACCGCGCCGCGTAGCGGACGGGCGGCCGAGCGCCGGCGCGCGACGAGGCGGTAGCGTCGTGCCCGCGCCCGGTCCGGGCGGAGTCGACGGGGGTCCGGGGGACCACCCCGGGGGGAGGTTCGGCAGTGGCCTTGAGGATGTCCGTCGAGCAGCCGCTCTGGCGCGCGCTCGCCGGGTACCGCGTGCTGACGCTCTGCTACGCGGGCGTCGGATTCGCCTGGTCCTACGGGGAGTTCGCGCACCCGGTGCCGGGCACCGTCTACCTCGCGGCGCTCCTGGTGTGGACGTCGCTGACGCTGGGGCAGGTCTCCTCCGCCGAGCGCTGCACCCGGTGGTTCCTCGCGGCCGACCTCTCGTTCGCGCTCGTCGGCATCCTCCTCACGCCGTACGTCGACGCCCACGGACAGGTCGGGCCCACCCTGCCCTCGATCTGGACGGCGGCGCCCGTGCTCGCCTTCGCGATCAAGGGCGGTTGGCGCTGGGGCGGCGCGAGCGCGCTGCTCGTCGGCGCCGCCAACGTCGCGGAGAGCGGGGCGCTCACTCGCGCGACGCTCCACAACGCGCTGCTGGTCTGCGTCGCGAGCGTCGCCATCGGCTACGTGGTGGAGGTCGCGCGGGCGAGCGAGCGCACTCTTGCGCGGGCGCTCCAGATCGAGGCGGCGACGCGTGAGCGGGAGCGGCTCGCGCGCGACATCCACGACAGCGTCCTCCAGGTCCTCGCCATGGTGCAGCGGCGCGGGACGGCGATCGGGGGCGAGGCCGCGGAGTTGGGGCGCATGGCGGGGGAGCAGGAGGTCGCCCTGCGCACCCTCGTCTCCAGCGGCGTCGTACCGCAGCCGCGGGAGCCGCGGGAGGCCCGGCCGGCGCAGCAGCCGCGGGAGGAGCCGCAGGAAGCGGAGAGCGGCACGAGCAGCGACCTGCGCAGCCTGCTGGCCGTCCACGCGGGGCCCGGCGTCAGCTTCGCGGAACCGGGGCGGCCCGTGCTCCTCCCGCCGCACGCCGCAGGTGAGTTGGCGGCGGCCGTGAGCGCCGCGCTCGACAACGTGCGCACTCACACGTGCGACGAGAAGGGCGAACCCGCGCGGGCGTGGATTCTCCTGGAGGACGACGGCGACGAGGTCGTCGTCACCGTGCGCGACGACGGCCCCGGTATCCCGGCGGGACGGCTCGACGAGGCGGCGCGCGAGGGCCGGCTCGGGGTGGCGCTCTCGATCCGCGGCCGGCTGGGCGAACTCGGCGGGTCGGCCGCGCTGGAGACGGTGCGGGGGCAGGGAACGGAAGTCGAGATGAGGGTGCCGAGGGATGGCTGAGGAAGCGGGTCCGGTACGAGTGATGGTCGTGGACGACCATCCGATGTGGCGGGACGCCGTCGCGCGCGACCTCCAGGCGGCGGGTTTCGACGTGGTGGCGACGGCGGGCGACGGCCGGCAGGCGGTGGTGCGCGCCCGCGCGACCGAGCCGGACGTCCTCGTCCTCGACCTCAACCTGCCGGAGCTGCCGGGCGTCGAGGTCTGCCGCCGACTCGTCGGCCCGGAGACGTCGTTGCGGGTGCTCGTCCTCTCCGCGAGCGGCGAGCACGCGGACGTGCTGGAGGCGGTGAAGTCGGGCGCGACCGGGTACCTGGTGAAGTCGGCGGGTCCCGAGGAGCTCCTCGAAGCGGTGCGGCGCACCGCCGTCGGCGATCCGGTCTTCACGCCGGGGCTCGCCGGGCTCGTGCTGGGCGAGTACCGCCGGCTCGCCGTGGAGCCGGCGGGCGAGGCCCGATCGGCGGGCGACGTACCGCAGTTGACGGCGCGGGAGAAGGAGGTGCTGCGGCTGGTCGCGAAGGGGCTCGGGTACAAGCAGATCGCCGAGCGCTTGGTGATCTCCCACCGCACCGTGCAGAACCACGTGCAGAACACCCTCGGCAAACTCCAGCTCCACAACCGCGTCGAGCTGGTGCGGTACGCCATCGAGCGCGGCCTCGACTCCTGAGGACGCCGCCCGCCTGGCCCCTCGTGTATCTGGAACGTCCGCTTCCGGTAGGGCGGTTGACGAGTTGACGCGGTAAGCGCAGGTCGCGGCGTTCCGGGTGCGTCGGCGTGCAGGTGCGGGGCCGTTTCCTGTCGCTCGTGCGGGTGAGGCAGAGGGGCCGGCCCCGCCCCCGTTCGAGGAGCAACTCCCCTTCGCCGGTTGGGTTTCGGCGGTACGAGCGGCGCCGTCCGCGCGCTCCCCTGTGACGTGGATCACCGTTAGCGTGGCCCGAGTTGAACCCCTGCCACGTCCAGGTGCGTCATGTGAAGGGAGATCCCATGCGGGTCGGAGTGCTGACAGGCGGCGGTGACTGCCCCGGTCTCAACGCGGTCATGCGGGCCGCCGTCCGAAAGGGCGTCCAGGAGTACGCGTACGACTTCCTCGGCTTCCGCGACGGCTGGCGCGGACTGCTGGAGGGAGAGACCGTCCGGTTGGACATCCCCGCGGTCCGCGGCATGCTGCCGCGCGGCGGCACCCTGCTCGGCTCCTCCCGGACCAACCCGTTCAAGCAGGAGAACGGTGTCCGCCGTATCCGCGAGAACCTCGCCAAGTACGAGGTCGACTCGCTCGTCGCCATCGGCGGCGAGGACACCCTGGGCGTCGCCGCACGCCTCACCGACGAGCACGGCATCCCGTGCGTCGGCGTCCCCAAGACCATCGACAACGACCTCTCGGCCACCGACTACACCTTCGGCTTCAACACCGCGGTCACCGTGGCCACGGAGGCCATCGACCGCCTCCACACCACGGCCGAGTCCCACATGCGTGTGCTCGTCGTCGAGGTGATGGGCCGCCATGCGGGCTGGATCGCACTCCACTCCGGCCTCGCAGGCGGGGCCAACTGCATCCTCATCCCCGAGCAGCGCTTCGACGTCGGCCAGGTCTGCTCCTGGGTCACCTCGCGGTTCCGCGCGAGCTACGCCCCCATCGTCGTCGTGGCCGAGGGGGCGATGCCGAAGGACGGCGAGATGGTCCTCAAGGACGGCTCGACGGACGCCTTCGGGCACGTCCGCCTCTCCGGCGTCGGCGAGTGGCTCGCCAAGGAGATCGAGTCCCGCACCGGCAAGGAGGCCCGCACCACCGTCCTCGGCCACACCCAGCGCGGCGGCACCCCCACCGCGTACGACCGCTGGCTCGCCACGCGCTTCGGCCTACACGCCATCGACGCGGTCCGCGAGGAGGCATGGGGCACGATGGTCGCGCTCCGCGGCACCGAGATCGTCCGCGTCCCCCTCTCCGAAGCGACCGCCAAGCTGAAGACGGTGAGTCCCGGACTCTACGCGGAGGCAGGCGTGTTCTTCGGCTGACACCTGCCTTCCGGACCGGGCCCGAGGCCCCGTGTCCGCCGTGCTGAGGGCGCCGGGGCGTGCGCTCCCGCTGATGGGAGGTGTCTCCGGGCCGCGGGACGGCGAAAGGCCGCTGACGGAAGGGGTGTTCGCCGGCCGCTGCCCGGCACCGGACGGCTTCGGCGGCGCCTCCCGGACGTAAGGAGTCCGAGGGCGCTTCACCGTCCGACGCCCGGTGCCGGCACGCGCGCCGTCCGCGGGGGTCCCGCGCACCGTCGCCCTGCCGCTCGCGGGCGCTGTCCGAGAGACAGCGCCCGCGAACGTCGGGCCGGAGCGGCCGCGGTGCTCAGACCGGCACGGGGGCGAGCAACTCGGCGAGGATCTCGGGACCTTCCAGCGTCAGCACCGACTCGGGATGGAACTGCACCCCGGCGAACCCGGGGCCGCGCAGCCCGTGGACCTCGCCTGTGCCCTCGTCGCGGCTCACCTCGACGCGGTGGAGGGCGAGTTCCTCGGCGACCCCGTCACCGCACCGCGCGGCCCAGGAGTTGTAGAACCCGACGGTCCGCGCACGGCCGAAGAGGTCGATCCGTCCCTGCGTCCCCTGGTGCGGCCGCTCCCTGCGTACCAGCTCCAACCCGAGCTCCGCAGCGAGGAGTTCGTGCCCGAGGCAGACCCCGAGCACGCCGTGCGGATGCCCCCTGACCAGCTCGGCGGCGAGCCCGCGCAGCCGCGCGATCCGCGGGTCGAGCACGTCGAGCGGGTTCCCAGGACCCGGCCCGAGCACCACGGGGCCGGGGTGCGCGAGCGCAGCGGCGACGGTCCCCTCCGCGTCGTGCCGCCGTACCTCGACCGTCCTGCCCGAGGCGCGGAGGAGGTGCGCCAGCATCGAGGTGAACGTGTCCTCGGCGTCGACGACGAGCACCCCGGGGGCGGCCCCCGACGGCGCGTGCGCAGCAGCGCCCGCCTCACCGCCGTACGCCCCTTCGACGCCCGCCGTCCGCATCCGCAGCCAGAACGGCGAGAGCCCGGCCCGCCGCGACTCCAACGCGGCCCGCACCCGCGGGTCGTCGCCGAGCCTCGGGCGCTCCGACTCCCCGGCCGGCGGCGCCTCCCGCACTCCGAGCGCCGTCAGTACCGCCGCTGCCTTCGCGTGCGTCTCCGCGACCTCGCCCGCCGGGTCCGAATCGCGCACGAGCGTGGCACCGACCGACAGCCGCAGCCGGCCGCCCGCGGGATCGATCTCGGCGGTACGGATCAGGATCGGCGAATCGAGCGTCTGCGCGCCCGAGGCGTCGCGGCCGAGGAGCGCGAGCGCACCGGAGTAGTACCCGCGTCCCTCTCCGCCCGGCTCGTACCGCTCGATGACGCGGCAGGCGTTCTCCACGGGCGACCCCGTCACCGTCGCCGCGAACATCGTCTCGCGCAGCACCTCCCTGGCGTCGAGCGTGGTGCGACCGCGCAGTTCGTACTCGGTGTGGGCCAGGTGCGCCATCTCCTTCAGCCGCGGCCCGACGACGACCCCGCCGCGGTCGCCCACGGTGCACATCATCTTCAGCTCCTCGTCGACGACCATGGAGAGCTCCTCGCGCTCCTTCCGGTCCCCGAGAAACGTCAACAGTCCTTCCACATCGGGCCCTTGGGGCGGATACCGGTACGTCCCGCTGATCGGGTTCAGCACCACCGTCCCGCCGCTCATCCGCACGTGCACCTCGGGGCTGGCGCCGACGAGCACCCGCTCTCCCGTGTGCACGACGAACGTCCAGTAGGCGCCGCGCTCGCCCTCCAGGAGCCGCCGGAACAGGGCGAGCGCGTCCGGGCGCGAGAATCCGGGCACGGCCGCGGAGAAGGTCCGGCGGAGGACGAAGTTGGCGCCCTCGCCGGCTCCGATCTCGTCGGCCACCACTCGCCGGACGACCTCCTCGTAGGCCGCGTCGTCCGTGTCGAAGCCGCCGCGCTCCACGCGCACCGGACGGTCGGGGAGCGCGGCGCGTACCTCCTCGTACGGCAGCAGGCCGCGCTCCTCCGCGACGAGCGCGGCGAGCTGAGTCCCGTCGTCGCGCACGGTGAACCCGCGCTCGGCGATCTGCCGGAACGGCACGAGCGCCAGCGTGCCGTGCGGGCCCTCGGGGAGTTCGGCGAGGCGCTCGTACGGGACGACGGGCCCGGTCAGCACCTCGACGCCGTCGGGCGCTGCAGGACCGCGCCGGCGCAGGAGCGCGAAGGGCGGAGCGTCGGGGGAGCAGAGCCGGGTCAGGAGTGCGGCCGTCGTTTCGGCGGGTTCGGCGTGGGCGCGAGCGTGGTGCATGAGCGGGTCTCTTCCCTGTGCGGGAGGGTCGGCCCCGAACAGGAAAAAGGCCGCCCTCGGGCGGCCTTCGCGATCTTCTGGGTACGCGCAGTCAGTGGGCCGCCGGATCAGCGGTCCACCACCAGGCAGCGGTTGTGCGCAGCGCGTACATGCGGCGCACCCTACCGCGTCCGCGCTGCTGGATGCGTTCTCCGTCTCAACTTTCGAGAAAGGCGAGAAGCGGTCGACTCCACGACGTAATCTGGAGCACGTGACTGGAAACGCGACTACCGACACCGGCGTGAACACATGGCGGAACCTCCCTGCCGAGCAGCAGCCCGAGTGGCCTGACAAGCAGGAGCTCCACACTGCCCTGGCCGAGTTGGAGTCCTATCCGCCGCTCGTCTTCGCCGGCGAGTGCGACCAGTTGCGCAGTCGCCTGGCGTCCGTCGCGCGGGGCGAGGCGTTCCTCCTCCAGGGCGGCGACTGCGCCGAGGCGTTCGACGGCGTCGGCGCCGAGCACATCAGGAACAAGCTCAAGACGCTTCTCCAGATGGGCGCCGTGCTCACCTACGCTGGCTCGGTCCCCGTGGTGAAGGTCGGCCGCATCGCCGGCCAATACAGCAAGCCCCGCTCGAAGCCGACGGAGACGCGCGACGGCGTCACCCTCCCCTCCTACCGCGGGGACTCGGTGAACGGCTTCGAGTTCACCGAAGAGGCGAGGCGCCCGGACCCGGAGCGCCTGAAGCAGATGTACCACGCCTCGGCCTCCACGCTGAACCTCGTCCGCGCCTTCACCACGGGCGGCTACGCGGACCTGCGTCAGGTGCACGCCTGGAACCAGGACTTCGTCCGCAACTCGCCCTCGGGCCAGCGGTACGAGGCGCTCGCGCGCGAGATCGACCAGGCGATGAAGTTCATGCGCGCCTGCGGCGCCGACCCCGAGGAGCTGCGCACCGTCGAGTTCTACTCGTCGCACGAGGCGCTCCTCCTCGACTACGAGTCGGCCCTCACCCGCACCGACTCCCGCAGCGGCGAGCTGTACGACGTCTCGGGCCACATGCTCTGGATCGGCGAGCGCACCCGCCAACTCGACAACGCGCACATCGAGTTCGCCTCCCGGGTCCGCAACCCCGTCGGTGTCAAGCTCGGTCCCGATTCCACCTCGGAGGACGCCCTGGCGCTCATCGAGCGGCTCGACCCGGAGCGCGAACCCGGCCGGCTCACCTTCATCACGCGGATGGGCGCCGACAAGATCCGGGACCGCCTGCCCGAGCTGGTCGAGAAGGTCTCGGCCTCGGGTGCCCAGGTCGTCTGGGTCTGCGACCCGATGCACGGCAACACCTTCGAGGCGGCGAGCGGCCACAAGACCCGCCGTTTCGACGACGTCCTCGACGAGGTGAAGGGCTTCTTCGAGGTCCACAAGAGCCTCGGCACCCACCCCGGCGGCATCCACGTGGAGCTCACGGGCGACGACGTCACCGAGTGCGTCGGCGGCGGCGACGAGATCTTCGTCGACGACCTCCACCAGCGCTACGAGACGGCGTGCGACCCCCGGCTCAACCGCAGCCAGTCGCTCGACCTCGCCTTCCTCGTCGCCGAGATGTACCGGGACCAGTAACCGGCACCGCGCACACTCATGGGACCCGCATCGTGTGATGCGGGTCCCATCGCGTTGTCACCCCTTTCCCCGCCTCGGGGTGAGCGGGAGACTGCAGGTGGCTTAGGTTAGGTTAACCTCAGTGACCCCGCAGGCGATCGTCTGCCCGCGCCCGTACGGAGGTGAGTCCGCGTGTACGTCTGCTCGTGCTTCGGCGTCACGGAGCAGCAGGTGAAGGAGCACGCGGAGAACGGCGCCTGTACGCCGCGGCAGATCGCCTCCGCCTGCAAGGCCGGTACGGACTGCGGGTCCTGCGTCCGCCGTATCCAGGGGCTCCTCGGCCGAGACGTCTGCCCGCGCCGAGCGGCCGTCGACCGGGGCGAGCCCGCGCTCGGTCCGGTCGCGGAGGAAGGGGAAGCGGTGTCCGGGCCGCCGGCCGACGAGGGGCCCGTCGTGCTCCCGGAGCCCGTTGTCCCGCGGCGCCCGGCAGCGGTGGAGTCGGCGACGCCGCCCTCTTCGGTCGCTGCCTGAGGTGTTCAGAACGTGCCGGCCTCGCCGTCCGGCTGCTTGACGACGGTGGAGAGGTAGAGCGGTTCGCCGAGCTTGTCGATCAGCTCCAACTGCGCGTCCAGGTAGTCGACATGGTGCTCCTCGTCGCGGAGCAGGTCCTCGAAGAGCTTCGCCGAGGTGACGTCGTGCTTGGCGCGCATCACCTCGATCCCCCGGCGCAGGCGGTCGACCGCCTCCAGCTCCACCTCCCGGTCGGCCCGGAGCATCTCCGTGACGGTCTGGCCCACGCGGACGTGGAAGAGTCGCTGGTAGTTGGGGAGCCCCTCCAGGAAGAGGATCCGGTCGGTGATCCGCTCGGCGTGCCTCATCTCGTCGAACGACTCGGCCCGCGTGTACTCGGCGAGCTTGTACCAGCCGAAGTTGTCCTGCATCCGGCTGTGCAGGTAGTACTGGTTGATCGCGGTCAGCTCTCCGGTGAGCTGCTCGTTCAGGAACTCGATGACCTCGGTGTCGCCCTGCATGGCCCCTCGCTTCGTACGCGGTCTGCTCGGTCCGGCGCGACGCGGCGGCCTCCCGCCGTACGGCGCGGAGGGGACGCGCGCTGTGCTGGATAGGTGAGATCTGTCCTTTTCGGGCTGATCTGTCGCGCATCTTGGCATCCGTGCTCGCCCATATCCAGCCAAGCGACCCTTACTTGCGCGCGGTTCGCGCTGATTCGTCCCGTCTGCGCTCTCCTCGCGGGACCGCGCGGCCGGAGGCCGTTCCTCCTGTCCGGGGGCGGGCGGGCCGGGGCGGAGGGCGCAGGCGCAGAGGCCGGCCGGAACTGGGCACGGTTGCGGGCGAGTTGGGCCGCGCCGCGTCACCCGGGACGGGAACGGGTCTTCACCGGTCGAGGTGCCGAGCGAGGGCGTCCAGGATGTCGTCGACGGGCCCGAACGTCAGCAGCGCGGTCGCGCCGCCCGCGACCTCGCCGCGCAGCGGAAGGAGCGCCGCGCGGGCCCGCACGGCGAGTTGCTCGTCCCGGAGCCGGAGCGCGGTGTGCGCGTTGACGGCCCAGAGCGCGTCGTACAGGTGGTCGGCAGGGGGCTCGGGCAGGGCGGCGACGGCGCGGCGGGCAGCCGCGAGGTCGTCGCGGGCGAGGGCGAGGAGGGGTTGGACCCAGGGGCGGTGCGGGCCCCAGTCGAGGCCGGGTTCCGTCGGTGCCGGGCGGTGGTGGCGGAGGCGGATCGAGAGGAGCGCCAACGGAAGGACGCCGGCCTCCAGCCCGGGCATGCCGGCACCGGCGAGGTCGGCGGCGACCGCGCGGTAGGCGCGCGCGACCTCGGCGGGATCGCCCGACTCAGCGAGCCGCCGGGCGCGAAAGGCCGCGGCGAGGACGTGGACGAGCGGGGACTCGTGGACGGTGGCGAGCTCCTCGGCCGCCACGACGTGGCGCCGGGCGGCCTCGGTGTCGCCGCGGGCCGAGTGGACCTGGACCTTGATCAAGTGGCCGAGGATCTCGAACGTCGGCAGATCGTGCCGGGCGGCGAGGGCGACGAGCTCGCCAGCGACGGCATCGCGCTCGCCGGTGCGCCCGGGACGCTGGAAGGACTGCACGAACCGGGCGTTGAGCGCGCGGGCCAGGACGTCGGGATCGTGCAGGTCGCGGGCGAGGCGTTCGGCTTCCGCCGCCGCCTCGGCGGCCCAGCGGTCCCGGCTGCCGCGGTGCTCCAGCCCGACGGTGGCGAGGAGACGCGCCCGGAGCGCGGGGGACACCCCCGGCCCGAGGCGCTGGAGCGTGCGCCGGGTCGTCGCGACGAGTGCCGCGGAACGCGCCGGGTCGTCGACGCGCGTCCAGACGGTGGGAACGTCGTACGCCGCGATCACGCGCGCGGTGAGCACGGGATCTCCCGCGCGTTCCGCTTCCGCCGCTGCCGCCGCGCGCTGCTCCTGGGCGAGGACGAGGTTGCTGCCCCCGGTGAGTGCGGCGGCACCGGCCACGGTGCTCATCGAGCGCAGCCGGGTGTACGTGCCCGTCGCCTCCGTGCGCGTGAGGAGGCGCAGCCGGTCCTCGTCGCGGGGCGCGGGTACGAGGTGCGGGGCGTGCCGGAGGATGTCGCGTTCGAGGTGGTCGAGACCGTGCGCGGAGCTCAGCCCGAACCGGTCCAGCAGCGCAGCCCGCGCGTCGCGGAGCGAGGCCAACGCGTCGACCTGGCGGCCTGCTTGGTAGAGCGCGTGGGAGAGCAGCACCCAGGCGTGCTCCCGCCACGGATGCGCCGTCGCGAACGCCTCCAGCTCCGGGACGAGCGGCGCCCCGCGTCCGAGGTCGAGCACCGCTCGGGCCCGCAGCTCGACGGCCTGGTCGTGGAGTTCGGCGAGGCGGGCGCGCTCCGGCGCCAGCCAGCGCACGGCGTCGAGATCGGCGTACGGCTCGCCCTGCCACCACGAGAGCGCCTCGCCGAGCACGTGGGCGACCTGTCCTCCGGGCTCGGCGCGTACGGACCGCAGGGCGTCCTCGAACCGGTGCGCGTCGACGTGGTCGCGCGGCACCCGCAGCGCGTACCCGGCGCCGACGGTCTCGATCGCACGGGACTCGGCCCGCGGCGGACGCCCCGGTTCGAGGGCGCGGCGCAGTTCGGCGACGAAGGTGCGAACCGTCCCGGCCGCCGTGGACGGAGGGTCCTCCCAGAGATCGTCGACGAGCACCGGCAGCGGGACTGCCCGGCCGCCGGCCGCGACCAGCCGCCCGAGGAGTTCGCGGCGGCGGCGGCTGCCGACGGCCACGGGACGGCCGTCGGCGTCCGTGACCCGGACCGGGCCGAGCACCTCGACGCGAATCTCCATGCCCTCATTGTCGTCGGCGCCGCTGATCGGCTGCTGACCCGGCTGCCCGATCCTTCCCGGTGTGAGCGGCAGCAGCTCACGCACCGAGCAGAAGGAGCGACGACGATGAGCATCACCATCCCCGGGTTCGAGACGAGAACGATCGGTGTGGCGGACGGTGTCGAGCTGCACGCGGCGATCGGTGGAGAGGGTCCGGCGCTCGTGCTGCTCCACGGCTTCCCCGAGACGCACCTGATGTGGCGGCACGTCGCGCCCGTCCTCGCCGAGCACCGCACCGTGGTCTGCCCCGACCTCCGCGGATACGGCGCCAGCAGCAAGCCGGAGGCCGCCACCGCGGACACCTACGCGAAGCGGACGATGGCCTCGGACGTGGTCGGGCTCGCCGACGCACTCGGCGCCGAGCGGTTCGCGCTCGTCGGCCACGACCGCGGCGCGCACGTCGCCTTCCGGGCCGGCCTCGACCACCCGGATCGGATCAGCCACCTGGGCATCCTCGACGTCGTCCCCACGCCGGACACCTGGGACGTCCTCCACGGGATCGATGCCGCGGTCGGCTTCCACCTCTTCCTGATGGCACAACCGCCCGGCCTGCCCGAGCAGATGATCTCCGGCAGCGCCGACGCGTTCTTCGGCCACTTCCTCGACGCCTGGTCGAACGGGCCCGACGCCATCCCCGACGACGTCCGCGCCGAGTACCTGCGCGCGTCACGGGAGGCCGTCCCTTCGATCGTCGCCGACTACCGCGCGACCGCGACCGTCGACCTCGCGCACGACCGGGCCGACCTCGCAGCGGGCAACCGGCTCACCATGCCCACGATGGTCGTCCAGCAGGACTGGGGGCGCCAGTTGGGTTACGACGCCACCGCCGTCTGGCACCCGTGGACCACCGACCTCCGCCACTTCACCACCGAGGCCGGGCACTTCATGGCGGAAGAGGCCCCCGAGGACACCGCCGCGCTGATCCTGGAGCTGATCGGTTCGGTTTAGCCGTCCCCGGTACGCCGGGAAGGCGAGCGTGTGGACGGTCGTCCGCCCGACGCGCACGGCTCCGTCGCTCCCGGTGCACGACGAAGCCGGCCGTCGACGACCGGACCGGTCAAGGTCGACGGGCGTGGGGTGGTGCGGGGCACTGCGTGATCGTCTGCGGGGGTCTGTCACCATGGGAGGATGGGTCAGCCGCACAGCCGTGAGGGGGAGCGGTCGGGGCTGCCGCCCGGTCAGAGACTCCAGCGGGGCTGGCCGGTGACGCACTACGGTCCGGTCCCCCGATTCAAGCCCGAGCGGTGGGAGTTCCGAGTCTTCGGTGCCACCGCCAGCGGGGACAAGCACTGCTGGACGCACGCCGAGTTCACGGCGCTTCCGTACGCGACGGTCGTCGCCGACCTCCACTGCGTGGCGAAGTTCAGCATGCTCGGCGTCGAGTGGGGCGGGGTCTCGGCGCGCGACCTCCTCGACCTGGCGCCGCCCGCGCCCGAGGCGACCCACGTGATGGTCTGGGCCGAGTACGGCTACAGCGCCAACCTCCGCCTGGAGGACTTCCGTTCCTCCCGCACCGTCTTCGCCACCCACAGGGACGGCGAACTCCTCACCGCCGAGCACGGGTTCCCGCTCCGCCTCGTCGTGCCGCAGTTGTACGCGTGGAAGGGCCCGAAGTGGGTCCGCGGCGTCGAGTACATGACGGCCGACCGGCGGGGGTTCTGGGAGGAGCGCGGCTACCACAACCTCGGTGACCCGTGGCGCGAGCAGCGCTACTCCTACCAGGAGGAGCCGGGCGAGGGCCCCGAGCTGTGAGCCGGGGCCCGCGCCCGCTCAGTGGTACGCGTGCGCCACGGCGTGGCCCTTGCCCCTGCCGATCAGCCACCGGTTGACCGGCACCGTCAGCACCAACGCGACGGCGAACGCGAGCGCGAGCGTCCACCAGAACAGACCCTCCGACAGGTGGGCGCCGAGCGCGCCGGGCACCACCAGGATGACGCCGTTGTCCACGAGCTCCATGACGACGATGGAGACGGTGTCGGCCGCGAGCGCCACCTTCACCGCCGCACCGAGGGCGAGGCCCGCGCGGAGGACGGCGAGCATGGTGAGGCTGTAGCCGAAGACGAAGGCGAGGGCGATCGCCAGGGCCATGGTGGGCGCCGCGTGCCAGGCGAGCGCCGTCCCGACGACCATGCCGAGGATCTCCCCGATGGCGCAGCCGGTGAGGCAGTGGAGGGTGGCTCGCAGCGCGGTGCCCCAACTCGCCGGTGCGTGGTGGTGCCCTTCCTGGTGCGGGGCGGCGTCGTGCGCGTGCCCGTGGTGCGCGGGGGTGGGGCCGCGGGGCTGGTCCGGGGGTTCCGTCATGTCCGACACCTTTCCGGGGCGGGAGCGTCGACGGTTCCGAACGTTATACCCCTAGGGGGTATTCCGTCACGGCTTGCGGAGGCTCTTCAGGAGCGCCACGTCGGCCGCCTGACCCTCCTTCCCGCCCGGTGTCTCGATGACGAACGGGACGCCGGCGGTCGCCGGGTGGGCGAGGAGTTCGCCGAAGGCCGCGGGGCCGATGTGCCCGGCGCCGATGTTCTCGTGCCGGTCGAGGCGCGAGCCCGCGCCCGCTTTCGAGTCGTTGGCGTGCACCAGTTGCAGGCGTCCGGGCCCGACCGTCTCCACGAGCAGGTCGAGCATGCGCGCCGCCTCGCCCTCGACGGTGAGGTCGTGCCCGGCGGCGAAGACGTGGCAGGTGTCGAGGCAGACGCCGAGCCGTGGATGGTGGTCGAGCGCGTCGAAGTACGGGCCGAGGTCCGCGACTTGGGAGCAGAGGGAGAAGCCCTGGCCCGCGGTCGGCTCCAGGAGCAGCGGAGGGTCCTCGGGGTGCGTCAACCCGTCGAGGAGCGGCAGCACCAGCGCGCGTACCTGGTCGAGCGCGGCCTCGCGGGTGCGTCCGCCCGTGGCCGAACCCGTGTGCACCACCACGCCGTTGGCGCCGATCTCCCTGCCGCGTCCGAGGGAATGGCTCAGTGAGGCGACGGACCTCTCGGCCGTCTCCTCGTTGTGCGAACCGAAATTGATGAGGTAGGGCGCGTGCACGTATGCGGGGACGTCGAGTCGGCGGCAGAGCCTTCTGAATTCCTCGTCCTGCGCCGGGTTTCCGCGCGACGTGGCCCAGGAACGCGGATTCGCCGTGAATACCTGGACGCTCTCCGCGCCGATTTCTTCTGCGTACGGAATGCCGTTGGCGGCCAGGCCCCCTGCTACGGGGACGTGGCCGCCGATGGCGTTGCGCTGAGGTTGGACTGTCACCCGGCTCAGTATGCCGAATTGACGTTGTCCATCGAACCGTACCGGTCGGCCGCGTAGTTGCACGCGGCGACGATGTTCGCGACCGGGTCGTAGAGGTCGTAGTCGGTGCCCTCGACGTGGTACGCATCGAAGGTCGGCTGGATGACCTGGAGGAGTCCCTTGGAGGGGACGCCGTTCTGGGCGTTGATGTCCCAGTTGTTGATGGCCCGCGGGTCGCCGCCGGACTCGCGGATGATGTTGCGGTGGATGCCCTCGTAGGAGCCGGGGATGCCCTTCTCCTGCATGATGGCGCGGGCCTCGCGGATCCAGCCGTCGAGGTTGTCCGGGTAGTCGGCCTTGCGGTCGCCGGAGCGGCTCGTCTCCTCGCCGTCCCGCTCGGCGGCGGCCTTCTTCTCGGCCGCCTCCTTCTTCTTCACGACGTCGGCCTTGGCGCGGGACTCGGCCTGGGTCTTCGCTGCGATGGTGCCGTTGAGCGCCTCGTCGGCGGCGAGCGCCTCCGCGATCGAGCCGCGCTTCTCACCGCCGGCTTCGGTCTTGGCGCTGACGAGGCTGGAGCTGCTGGCGCCGAGGGACTGGGTCTGCGCGATCGGCGCCTGGTCGCTCACTGCTGCGGGCTTGGCGTCGACGGTCCTGGCCGCGGAGCGGGCCGAGTCGGCCGACGCGTTGCCTGCGGGGACGACGGTGACGGCGAGCGCCGCGGCTCCCGCGATGCCGAGGCCGGCTGCTGAGAACTTCTGGGCCTTGGCAGAGCGGAGGCTGCGAGAAATGCTGGGCATGAGGTGTGCTGAGCCTTTCGGGTAGCTGGCGCCGCGGGGGACGAATGAGGGAAGCACCGTTTTCTATTCCGGCGCCTTGCGACGAGGCCCCATTGTTAGAGCGTCCAAATCCGCAGATCAAAGGTGTGACGTACTACCCGGCATCGTTGAAAGCCGCTTTTTCTTTTCCCGTCTCGTCCCCGCAGCGGTGGCACGGGCGCCCGGTACGTCGACTAAGCCGCGTCGTAAGTGATCTGCGCCCTATGTCAGGCGTCACAGGAAAGAGGGGTTTGTGTCACCTTCCGCTCCGAAAGGTGCGCGAGGGGTGAGTTCCCTAATGCCCGAAATGGCCATGTATGACCGGAGGTTGAGGGCGCCCGGACGACCCGTCCACGAGAACGGGGCCGGAAGCCGCCCGCAGGCAGTGCTTCCGGCCCCGTGCCGCGCTCCGGCTAGCGCAACCAGAGAGTGACGGTGGAGCCGCGCGCGGACTCCTCCCCGCCGTCGGGCGACTGGTTGAAGACGCTGTCCCCGACGAAGAGCCTCCGCACCTTCACCTCGAAGCCGGCGTCCTCGAGCTCCTCGCGCGCCTCGTCCTCGTCCATCCCCTCGACATCGGGGACCTCGACCATGTCCTGGCCCTTGGAGAGGGTGAGCGTCACCGTCTGCCCCTTGGCCGCGGTGCGCCCCTCGCCGGGGGACTGCCGCGCCACGTCTCCCTCGTCCTCCTCGGAGAAGACGCGCTTCGAGGCCGTGCGCACCTCGAACCCCGCCTCGCGCAGCTCGTCCCTGGCCTCGCTCTCGTCGTCGCCCACGACGTCGGGCACCCGGACCGGTGCGCCCTTGGAGACGGTGAGCGCGACGGCGGCGCCCGGCCGGCGCTCGGCGCCCGGCTTCGGGTCGGTCGCGACCACGGAACCCCGCGCCGCCTCCTCGTCGAACTTCCGCTTCACCGTGCCGGGCGTGAGCCCGGCGTCCTTGAGCTTGCGCCGGGCGTTGGCGAGCGGGGTGCCCGAGAGATCGGGCACCTTGACGATCTGCGGACCGCGCGAGACGGAGAGCGTCACGGTGCCGTTCCGCCGTACGCGGTCGCCGGGCGAGGGGTCGGTGGAGACGACGTGCCCGCGATCGGTCCGTTCGCTGTACTCCCGCTCCACCTCCACGCCGAGGCCCGCGTCCTGGAGCGTGCGCACCGCCTCGGCCTGGGGACGGTCGAGCACCGCCGGCGTCTTGGTGAACTGACCGGAGTTGATGTACCAGATGCCGGTCCCCACCAGCAGCACCAGCAGCACGCCGAGCGTCACGAGGACCCAGAGGGACCGGCCGCGGCGCGACCGCGGCGCCGGCTCGGGCGGCGGGGCGCTCAGCCGGGTGGTGCGGTCGACGGCGTCCTCCGCCGGCTCCGCCGGGCGCGGGATGACGCTGGTGCGCGCCTCGCTCGCCAGGCTCGCGCCCTCGGAGGTGGCGGCCGGAGGGACGGCGTCGAGCTGCTCCTCGGTGAGCGCGGCGCGGGCGGCGCGCGTCTCGGAGAGGAGCGCGACGGCGTCGTCGGGGCGCAGGTCGGGGTCGCGTGCCGTGGCGCGCGCCGTGAGCGCGTCGAGCTCGGGCGCGAGGCCGGGGACGCTCTCCGAAGGCGCGGGGATCGGCTCGTTGAGATGCCGGTAGAGGACCTGCGCCGGGGTGCCGCCCGTGTGCGGCTTGGTGCCCGTGAGCATCTCGTGGAACATCACGCCGCACGCGTACAGGTCGGCGCGCGGGTCGGCCGTACCGTCCTCGATCTGCTCCGGTGCGAGGTAGGAGACGGTGCCGAGGACGGAGTCGGTCGTCGCCGAGGTCTGGGTGTCCACGGCGCGGACGAGTCCGAAGTCGGCGACCTTGACCCGGCCGTCCTCTCCTATGAGGACGTTCTCCGGTTTCACGTCACGGTGGACGAGCCCCGCCCGGTGCGCGGCGCCGAGCGCGGCGAGCACCGGCTCCAGGACGTCGAGCGCCGCCCGCGGCTGGAGCGCCCCCCGGTTGCGCAGGACGTCGCGGAGCGTGCAGCCCGAGACGTACTCCATGGCGAGGTAGACGTACTGCCCGTCCGTGCCCTGGTCGTAGACGCCGACGACGTTGGTGTGGCCGAGCCGCGCCGCCGACTTGGCCTCCCTTATGAACCGCTCGACGAAGCTCTCGTCCCCGGCGAGCGAGGGGTGCATCACCTTCACCGCGAGGACCCGGTCCAGACGCGTGTCGACGGCGCGGTAGACGGTGGCCATGCCGCCCACCGCGATCCGCGCTTCCACCCGGTAACGGCCGTCGAGGACCTGTCCGAGCATGGGGTCGTCGTGGTTCGACCCGTGGGACGGGTCCTGAAGGGTCGTGTCCATCGCGGAGAGTCTACGAGCCGACGGCGGCCCGGTCGGGAGCACGGGCACCGATTGCAGCCCAACGGTGACAAGCCGTCGGGTCAACTGAAGGCGGGCCGCTCCGGATCGAGCGCGGCGACCCCGTCGGCGGGCGACGACGCCTCGGCGATGCGCCGCACGGGTATGCGCCCCGCCTCGCGGGCCAACCGCCCCGCCTCGACCGCGTGCCGCATCGCCGCGGCCATCCGCTCCGGGTCCTGCGCCCGCGTCACGGCGGAGGCGAGCATCACGCCCGCGCACCCGAGCTCCATGGCGAACGCGGCGTCCGACGCCGTGCCCGCGCCCGCGTCGAGGAGCACCGGCACCCCGGCGCGCTCGGTGATCAGCTCGAAGTTGTGCGGGTTCCGGATGCCGAGGCCCGAGCCGATCGGCGAGCCGAGCGGCATCACGGCGGCGCACCCGGCGTCCTCCAGCTTCCGCGCGAGGACGGGGTCGTCGTTGGTGTACGGGAGGACGGTGAACCCGTCCTCGACGAGGACCTCGGCGGCGTCGAGGAGTTCGACCGGGTCGGGCAGCAGCGTCCGCTCGTCCGCGACCACCTCCAGCTTCACCAGGTCGGTGCCGAGCGCCTCACGTGCGAGCCGTGCGGTGAGGACGGCCTCGCCCGCGGTGTAGCAGCCCGCCGTGTTGGGGAGGGCGCGGATGCCGTTGCGCTCCAGGACGCTCAGGACCGAGCCCCGCACCGTCGGGTCGAACCGGCGCATCGCGACCGTCGTCAGCTCGGTGCCCGAGGCGAGCAGCGCCCGCTCCAGCACCTCCAGGCTCGGCGCCCCACCGGTCCCCATGATCAGCCGGGAGCCGAAGCGGGCGCTGCCGAGGGAGAGTCGGTCGAGTTCGGTGAGCGGCGCAGGTGCCGTGTCGGTCATCGGTCAGCCTCCCTGGACGGCGGTGAGGATCTCCACGCGGTCGCCCTCGCCGAGCCGGGTGGACGGCCACTGGCTGCGCGGCACCACGTCCTCGTTGACGGCGACGGCCACGCCGGAGGGCGCGGCCGTGGTCTCCGCGACGAGCGCGTCCAGCGCGAGCCCTCGCGCGACGCGTCGGACGGCGCCGTTGACGGAGAGCGTGACGGGTGCGGCGTCCTCGGTGGGCATCGCCTCTCCTTGTCTCGTGTGGGATTGCCCGGTCGGCGGGTGCACGCCGGTCACCGGCTGCCCGCGAACCGGTCGGGCGCGAACCCCTGCGCCTCCGGCGGCAGTTCACCGGTGGCGAGGAGCGTGCCCATGGCGTCGCCCGTGACGGGGGTGAGCAGCACGCCGTTGCGGTGGTGCCCGGTGGCGTGGAGGAGTCCGGGGAGCGGCGAGTCGCCGAGGAGCGGTGCGTTGTCGGGGGAGGCGGGGCGCAGCCCGGCGAGCGTCTCGACGAGCGGGAGCTCGGTGACCCCCGGGACGAGCACGTGCGCGTTGCGGAGCAGCTCGTAGACGCCGCCCGCCGTGACGCTCGTCTCCCACCCGGTCTCCTCGCTCGTCGCACCGACGACGAGTTCACCGCTGCGGCGCGGCACCAGGTACACGGTGTGCCCGTGGACGACGGCGCGGACGGTACGGGTGAGGAAGGGGCCGCCGGCCTCCGGCATGCGCAGGCGGAGGACCTGGCCCTTGACGGGACGTACCGGGGGAGCGGCCTCCGGCGGCAGTCCGGCGAGTTCGCCGCTCCGGCAACCCGCGGCGAGCACGGTGCGCCCGGCGTCGAGGCGGGTGCCGTCGGCGAGGTCGAGGCCGTGCGCGCGGCCGGCGGAGGAGCGCAGCCCTACCGCCGTCGTGCGGTGCAGCGCGACGCCCGCACGCGTGCAGGCGGAGACCAGGGCGGCGCCGAGGAGCCGTGGGTCGACCTGGTGGTCGCCGCCGGCGCGCAGGGCGCCGCGGACGGAGGGCGCGAGCATCGGTTCGAGGCGCCGGGTCTCGCGGGCACCGAGCCACTCGGAGTCGAGCCCGCACCGCAGGTGCAGCGCGTGGAGCTCGCGGAGCTGCGCGCGGTCGTCGGCGTCGAAGGCGACGGCGAGCGTCCCCTCGGTGCGGTGGCCGACCCGCTGCCCGCTCGCCTCCTCCAACTCCTCGACGAACGAGGGGTACCGGGCGAGCGAAGCGAGGTTGAGCGCGAGCAACCGCTCCTCGCCGTGGTGGAGTTCGGTGACGGGCGCGAGCAT
Source organism: Streptomyces xiaopingdaonensis (assembly GCF_000262345.1). Classification (GTDB taxonomy): domain Bacteria; phylum Actinomycetota; class Actinomycetes; order Streptomycetales; family Streptomycetaceae; genus Streptomyces; species Streptomyces xiaopingdaonensis. The sequence goes on from NZ_AJTQ01000121.1 coordinate 24,541, forward strand.
CCCGGCGGCGACGTGCGCCGCGCCGCCACCGGGAGAGGGATCGACGACGGCGGTCCGCAGCCCGTGCTGCGCCGCGCGCCACGCCGTCACCAGGCCGATGAGCCCGCCGCCGACCACGGCGACGTCCGGAGCCGAACGCGTACTGGACATGGGGGCGTTGCTCCTCCCTTCGCCGGTATGAACCGGATCAGGTTCGTACGGTCGGAGGCCGTCAGCCTCCCTCTCAGCCCGGTGCGCCGGGCTCCCGCGGTGCCGCCCGAGGACGGCGACCGGGCTTCCGGCTCCGCCGTCGGTGCGGCTCTTCGTGCGTACCGCCGCCCAGCCTACTGCTCCCTCGCCGAGTGCGGGCCGCGCGGTGGGGAAGGAGGCGCATAGAGTGGCGCGGGTGAGCGAGAGTCAGAAGCGGCAGCGTGTGGTCGTCGCCGGTGCGGGGATGGCCGGGGTGCAGACGGCGGTGCAACTGCGGGAGCAGGGCTGGCAGGGCGGGATCCGACTGCTCGGAGCGGAACCGCACCACCCCTACGACAGGCCGCCGCTCTCCAAGGCGGTGCTCCTCGACCGCGCGGCCGAGGAGCCCCCGTCCGGCCCGACCGCTTTCGACATCGACTTCACCGCGCTCGACATCGACCTGGAGCTGGGTCGCACGGTCACCGCGCTCCGCCCCGGCGAGAGCGCCGTCGAGACCGACGCCGGCTCCGTCCACTACGACAGGCTCGTCCTCGCGACCGGCGCCGAACCGCTCCAACTACCCGGCGCGGCAGGCGTACCCGGCGTCCACCAGCTCCGCACGCTCGACGACGCGGCGGCGCTGCGCCCCGTCCTCGCCGCGCGGGGACGGATCGTCGTCGTCGGCGCCGGCTGGATCGGCGCCGAGTTCGCGACGGCCGCGCGCGAACGCGGCTGCACCGTCACGGTCGTCGAGGCGGCGGACGAGCCGCTGCCGGGCGCGCTCCCGGCCGAGGTCGCGGCGCCGATGCGGGCCTGGTACGAGGAGAGCGGCGCCGAACTCCGCACGGGTGTACGGGTGGTGGGTGTCGAGCCGGGCCGTGTCCTGCTCGACGGAGGCGCCGAGCTGCCGGCCGACGCCGTCCTCGTCGGCATCGGTGCCCGCCCGGCGACGGACTGGCTCGCCGGCTCGGGCGTCGCGCTCGGCAGCGACGGCTCCGTCCTCGTCGACGACCGGCTGCGCACCGACGTCCCCGGCGTCTACGCCGTCGGGGACTGCGCGTCCTTCCCCTCCCGCAGGTACGGCGAGCGGCTCCTCGTCCACCACTGGGACAACGCGCTGCGCGCCCCGCAGATCGTCGCCGCCAACCTGATCGCGGAGGGGCACCCGGACGGCGCTGCCGAGGACCTCGTCCACGACCCGGTGCCGTACTTCTGGTCGGAGCAGTTCGGCAGGTTCGTGCAGTACGCGGGGCACCACGCCCCCGGCGACGACCTGGTGTGGCGGGGCGACGGGGAGGATGCCGCCTGGTCGGTGTGCTGGCTGCGGGAGGGCGTACTCGTCGCGCTGCTCGCCGTGGGCAGGCCACGGGACCTCGCCCAGGGGCGCAAGCTGGTGCAGCGGGGAGCCCGGGTGGACCGCGCGCTGCTCGCGGACGCCGGACTCCCGCTGAAGCGTGCCGCCTTGGAGGGGTGACCCCGGCGTCCAGGGGTGCGCGGTGGGCCGGCTGCGCCGGCCCGTCTAGTGGCTGTCGGTGGCAGGTGGCACTCTGGGAGGCGTGACCGAGATTGACGCGAAGACCGATGCTCTCGTCCCCGCCTGGATCACCCTTCCCGACGCCGCCGAAGAGCTCGGCGTCGAGGTGACCCGAGTCCGCCAGTTGGTCAAGGAGGGCCAGCTGATCGCGGTACGGCGCGGAGAGGAGCGTGTGCTGCAGATCCCCGCCGCTTTCCTCGGCGAGGGCAGGATCGTCAAGGGCCTCGCCGGAACCATCACCCTGCTCAAGGACGACGGCTTCACCGACGAGGAGATGCTGGAGTGGCTCTTCACCGAGGATGAGAGCCTCCCGGGAAGCCCTGTCACCGCACTGCGGGAGAACCGCGGGACGGAGGTGAAGCGCCGGGCCCAGGCGCTCGCCGTCTGAGTGCGCCGGCGCGCTCCGCGCCGGAACCTTGAGAGAGAGTCCCGCGGCCGCCGGCCGCGGAGGAGACCGATGCTGTGCGGGCCGCGTGCGCGGCCCGCACAGCGCTGCGCAGGGGGAGAGGGACCCATGCCCGCCAAGTCGACGGAGCCCGCGCCCGAGGGCGCCCGGCTCCGCCAACGCCTAGCCGACGCCCGGCTGTACCTCTGCACCGACGCGCGCCGCCGCCAGGGGGACCTGCCCGCGTTCCTCGACGCCGTCCTCGCGGCCGGCGTCGACATCGTCCAGCTCAGGGAGAAGGGGCTGGAGGCGGGCGAGGAGCTGGAGTACCTGGAGGTCTTCCGCGACGCCTGCCGCCAGCACGGCGCCCTGCTCGCCGTCAACGACCGCGCCGACGTCGCCTTCGCCGCCGGCTCGGACGTCCTCCACCTCGGCCAGGGCGACCTCCCCCTCGGCGCGGCCCGCAGCCTCCTCGGCCCCTCGCCCCTGCTCGGCCGCTCCACGCACGCCGAGAGCGAGGCAGCGGCGGCCGCCGCGGACCGGGAGGTCGACTACTTCTGCACGGGCCCCTGCTGGCCCACCCCCACCAAGCCCGGCCGCCGCGCCCCCGGCCTCGCGCTGGTGCGGTACGCGGCCTCGCTGGGGACGGCGAAGCCGTGGTTCGCGATTGGCGGGATCGACGAGGGGAACCTGGACGAGGTGATGGAGGCCGGAGCTTCGCGGGTGGTTGTGGTACGCGCAGTGACCGATGCGGCGGACCCGGGTGCGGCTGCCGCGGAGCTCGCAGGGCGCCTCCGTCGCCGTTGACCGGCGGCGACGTCGATGCCAGTCGGCGTCGCCGCTCGTCAAGAGGCCAATGTCCGTCCAGTTACTGGACACTTTCCGTCAGAGATAAGGGGAACAATCTGTACAAGGGGGAGCATTCTGAAAAACTTTTTCGTCCGCTCGCAGGAAGGTGGCACTAGCCTTCAGCCATGGCCATCGGTATCTCACCCCCAAGGACCGAACGTTCCCTGACCGTCCGTGACCTGCTCGCCTCCGGCGAACAGTCCTTCTCCTTCGAGTTCTTCGCACCGAAGACGGAGAAGGGCGAGCGGACCCTCTGGGACGCCCTGCGCCGTGTCGAGGCCGTCTCGCCGACCTTCGTCTCCGTGACCTACGGAGCCGGCGGCTCGTCCCGCGACGGAACCGTGCGGCAGACCGAGCGGATCGCGACCGAGACCACACTCACCGCGGTAGCCCACCTCACGGCCGTCAGCCACTCCCGAGCGGAGCTGCGCAACGTCATCGGCCAGTTCGCCGACGTGGGGATCACGAACGTCCTCGCCCTCCGCGGCGACCCGCCCGGCGACCCCATGGGCGAGTGGGTCAAGCACCCCGAAGGACTGGAGTACGCCTCCGAACTCGTCGAACTTCTCAAGGAGTCGGGCGACTTCTGCGTCGGCGTCGCCGCCTTCCCCGAGATGCACCCGCGCTCCACCGACTGGGAGACGGACATCAAGCACTTCGTCGACAAGTGCCGGGCCGGCGCCGACTACGCCATCACGCAGATGTTCTTCGAGCCGGAGGACTACCTCAGGCTCCGGGACAGGGTCGCAGCCGCCGGTTGCCAAACCCCGATCATCCCGGAGATCATGCCCCTCACCAACATCGGCCAGCTGGAGAAGTTTTCGCAGCTCTCGGGGACGACGTTCCCCAAGGCGCTGACGGATCGGCTGCAGGCCGTCGCGGACGATCCGGCGGCGGTACGCTCTGTTGGCATCGAGTACGCCACTGAGATGTGCGAGCGGCTGCTGTCCGAGGGCGTCCCCGGGCTGCACTTCATCACGCTCAACCACTCAACGGCGACACTGGAGATCCACCAGAATCTGGGCCTGACCAACAAATCCTGAGCCCTCGGCGCCGGCTCGGGAGCGGGAGAGGGGCGTACATGGGCTGGACGGTCCTCTACATCGCATTCGGCGGCGTCGCGCTCTGGCTGCTCGCTGAAGTGCTGCTGCAGCACAAGGCACGGCTCCGCTGGAGGGTGCTGGCCTTCCTCGGGTTCATGGGTGTCGTCGTCGGCACCCTGATGCCCTCGATGCTGGTGATCGCGGTGGGCGTCGCCGCGTTCGCCGTCGGCCAGACCTTCGTGACGCTCTCCTACCGGCGCGGATTCGCCACCGGCTGGGCCCTCGGCGGTATGCCGGGGTCCAGCCGGCGTCGTCGTGACGACGCCGCGGACTCCGAGCCCTCGCTCGAAGTGAGCGACCTGGAGGCCGGCCCCGTGCCTCCGCAGACGCACGACGCCCCGTACGCCGAGGCGCAGGAGGGCGCCCCTGCCGCGTACGCCGCTGCCGACCCGGGCCAGGAGACCTTCTACGACCCGTACGGCACCTTCCAGGACGGTTACGCACAGCAGCCGTTCTACGGCGAACAGCCGTCCCACGCCTACGCGTTCGCCGACCAGCAGTACGGCCGGCCTCCCCAGCCCGACCCGTACGAGTACGCCGGCTACCAGGGCTACGACGGCTACGCGCCCGCCTACCAGCCGTGGACCGACGGCTACGGCCAGCCCGCCTACCAGGATCCCGCCTACGGCACGGCCGCGGCCTTCGACGAGGGCCCCAACGTCTTCGGCGGCACCGGTTACGCCCCGGAACAGCCCTACGCTCCGCAGCCGGACCACTCCGCGGCCCACCCGGACCAGGTGCCCGACCCGGCCTATCCCGCGGCCACTTACGGCTGGGACCAGGGCTACCAGCCGGCGCCCTCCTACCAGCAGCCCGGCGACACCCCGCCCGGCGGCGTCTGGGTCCCGCAGCAGCGGGCGCCCGAGGCCCAGCAGGAGCAGCAGTACCAGTCCTGGCAGCAGGGGTACGGAAGCGACGGCCAAGGCTTCCCGTACGCGCGGCCGGAGTACGGGTACGAGCAGTACGGCGAGTACCAGCAGCCGCAGCAGAACGAGCAGCAGAACGGCTACTACGGGGACTGGCGGTACTGACCGACCCGCCGGCGGGCGCCCGGCTCAGTACGACCCCTGCCAGCCGTCTCCCTCCACGATCAACCCCGCGACGAGCGCCCCAGACATCCCCGCGTGCGCCAGTCCGCCGCCCGGATGCGCCCAGCCGCCTGCGCGGTAGAGCCCGGGCAGCTCCGCCGTGTTCGTCCGGGCGTCGGGCTGCCCGGAGAGCGCGGGTCCCGGGACCGCACCACCGGGTGCGCCGGTCTGCGCTGCGACGTCGTCGGCCGTGCGCACCTCCCGCCACAGCACCCGAGGACCGAGGCCCAGCCCCGCGGCGTCCGCGGCGGCGAGGAGCGCGTCGGGGTCGGGGGCGCGGCCGGCCGGGACGTGGGCGGTGAGGACGGCGGCCTCGTGGTCGTCGTCGGGGCGCAGGGCCGGGTCGTCGGGGCGCAGGACGGTGACGGGGTCGGGGGAGTCGGCGCGGTGGACGACCGTCCGGTGCGGTGTGCCCGCGGGCCGGCCGCCGCGGAGCGCGAGCAGGAGCGTGCAGCGTGCGGGCGCGGTGGGTGCGTCGGCCGGGTGTCCGGGGCCGGGTGCGGCGGCGATCACCAGGTCGCTCGACTCGGTGCTGCCGTCGGCGAGTTCGACGCCTGCCGCGCGGCCGGCCGCCTCGTGGACGGTGCGTACCTCAGCGTCGAAGCGGAACTCGACGCCCCGCTCCCGGCACCGTTCGTGGAGCGCCTCGGCGAGCGCCCGCAGGCCGCCGCCGACGTACCAGGTGCCGAAGGTGTGCTCCAGGTACGGCAGCACGACGGCGCCCGCGGGCGCGCTCGCCGGGTCCACGCCGAACCCCGCGACCTGCGCCGAGAGCAGCGCAGCGGCCCGCCTGTCCCCCAGCTCGCGCAGGACCGTGCGCGCGAACGAGGGCGCACGCCGGCGGAGCAACCCGCGCCGCGGCGCGGGGTACGGGTCACGGAGTGCGACCTCCGGCCCGGGTGCGCCGGCGCGGAGCGGTTCCTCCAGGAGCGGGCGCCGGGTGGCGTCCCAGACGTCGCGCGCCTTCCCCATCAAGGCGGCCCACCGCTCGCCGACGCCCGGACCGAGACCGCCGTCGAGCGCCTCGATCGCCTTCCCTCGCGACGAGTTGGGGAAGTCGACGCGGACACCGCCCGGGAAGAGATGCCGCGCTGCCGGCTCGACCTGCCGCATTTGGACGGCGTCCTCGAGCGGCCGTCGGCCGGTCTTGACGAAGAGGTCGCGGTAGACGGCGGGGAGGTGGAGCAGCCCGGGACCGGTGTCGAAGGCGAACCCGTCGCGCGCGAAGCGCCCGACGGAACCGCCGTACGTCCCCGTGCGCTCGTAGACCTCGACCCGGTGGCCCGCGGTGGCCAACCGCGCCGCCGCCGCCATCGCGCCCATCCCCGCGCCGATCACCGCGATTCGTGCCATGGCCCGTGACTCTAGCCGCGCGTCCGGCGTGACCCGCATCCGGCCTGTCCGCCGGGGTGCTCAGCGTGGGCCGTGCGGCGGTGAGTACAGGTACTCACGGTGACTCAGCGCGCTGGTTGAGTACCCACGCGGATGGGACGGAAGCGGCAGGAACGGCAGAGTGATGCGCAGCCGGGACGCACCCGGGACCGCCGGCACGGGGCGGCGGTTCGGGAGCGTCCCGCGCGGTACGGGGGATACGGGGGAACGGGCACCGGGAATCGGGGGATACCGGTGCACGGGGGAACGGGGGAACGGGGGATGCGCCGTGCGCGTCTCCGGTGGCCGAACGGCTACCGGAGACGCGCACCGCCGCCCACCCGCCCCTGGAGCAGCAGCGAGAGCGCGGCGTGCACGTCCTCGAGGGACCGCTCCGGTTGGAACGCCTTCCAGTCGAGCGCCGCCACCAGCACCATCCCGACGAGCGCGGCCGCGGTGAGCGGGACGTCGATCTCCTCGCTCAACTCGCCCTCGCGCACGCCGTCCTGGAGCACCTCCTCCACGATCGCGACGGCCTGCTTCCGCACGACGAGCAGGGTGTCGTTCCACGCCCTGTTGGTCCGCCACAGCTCCGCCACGTAGAGCTGGGTGAAGGCGGGGTACCTGTCGATGAAGACCAGGCCGGCCCGGATCATGCGGTCGAGCGCGTCGACGCGGGTGCCTCCGGCCGCGACCGTCTCCGTCGCCGCTTGCTGGAGATCCGCTGCGAGCAGCCCGACGCCGTGCCGCAGCAACTCCTCGAAGAGCTCCGTCTTGCTGCTGAAGTTGTAGTAGACGGTGCCTTTGGCGACTCCCGCGCGCTCGGCGATCTCCTCCACCGTCGTGGAGGAGAAGCCCTGTTCGGCGATGAGGGTCACCGCAGCGTGGAAGAGCTTCTGCCGGGTGGAAATCCGACTGCGCCTGCCCTTCGGGCCGGACTCGTCCTCGGGCGCGCCGCCCGCCGCGGGCTGCGTGCCGCCCGTCCCGTTCGCTGTGGTCCTCCTCGACATGCGTCGATTCTCCCTCCTCACAGCGCCAGCTCAGGATGGAGCCGGTCGACGGTCCACACCTGGCGCCGTCGCGCGGTCCACGCCGTGAGCGCCAGCGCACCCGCCGCGTACGCGGCGAGCACCCCGCACGCCTGCCACACGGGGCCGAGACCGCCACCGGTGATCAGATGCCGCAGCCCCTCGACCACGTAGCTCATCGGGAGGAAGGGATGGAGCGCGTTGAAGAACTCCGGGCTCGTCTGGATCGGGTAGGTGCCGCCGGCCGAGGTGAGCTGGAGCATGAGCATCGCGAGCACGAGGATGCGCCCCGCCGGACCGAAGCGGGCGTTGAGGAACTGCACGATCGCCGTGAAGCAGGCCGTCACCAGCAGCAGGAAGCCCACCGTCCCTGCGCCTCTGGCGAGTTGGAGCCCGAGGCCCCAGTGCAGGACGGCGAGGAGCGCTCCCGCCTGCGCGACGCCGAGCCCGGCCACCGGCAGCCAGCCGGCGAGCGCGATCCGCCATGCCGGGGCTCCGGCCGCCAGCGCGCGCCTGCTCAGCGGCGGCAGCAGCATGTACGCGATCATGGCGCCGACCCAGAGCGCGAGCGGGATGAAGTACGGCGCGAACCCCGTGCCGTAGTTGGGCGCCGCGTGCGCCTTCTCCGACTCCAGGTCGACGGGGTCGGACATCGGCCCCGTACGGTCGTTCCGCTCCTCGTCGCCGAGGTCGGGGATCTGCTCGGCGCCCTCGTGGAGTCCGGTGGACAACTCGCCGGAACCCTCCGAGAGTCGGACCAGACCGCTCTTGAGCTCCCCGGCTCCGGCCTGGAGGCGGCCAGCGCCCTCGTCCACCTCGCCCGCGCCGCGGTCGGCCGAGGCGAGCCCCGTGTGCAACCGCGAGGCTCCCTTGGAGACCTGTTGCGCGCCGCGGTCGAGCTTGTCGATCTGGCGTACCGCGGAGTCGAGGTCGTCGCCGAGTGCGGGCGCGCGGTCGGCGAGGAGCGTCGCGACGCCGTGCAGGTCGTCGAGGCGTTCGCCGAGCCGGTCGAGGTTGCGCTGCTCGGCCTGGTCGGCCACGAAGTCGTTGACGTCCGAGGCGACTTCCGCCGAGCGCTCGGCCGCGTCGACCGCCTTCTTCAGCGCCGGGCACTCCGGGTCGGTGGAATCCTCCCCGCAGCGTGTGCGTTCCAGCACGGCGAGGGTCTTCGCCGCGCGCTGCGCCTCCGACTCCGCCTTCCGTGCCTCGCGGGGGAGTGCGCCGAGGTCGTCCTTGAGCTCCTTGCTCGCGCGTGCGACGCCGCGAGCGGTCTTCCCGATCTCGTCCCCGTGCTCGTCGAGGACGGGCCGGAGCGCGTCCGCCGCCTTGTTCACCTTGCCGGCGAGCTCTCCCGTGCCCTCCGCGACCTGCGCGGAGCCCTTCTTCAACTTTCCCGCGCCCTTGCGGAGTTCGGAGGTGCCCGACTTCAGGTCGCCGGTGCCCTCGTGGAGCTCGCCGAGCTTCCCGTCGAGTTCACCCGCGCCGCTCTTCGCCCTGCCGATGCCGCTGCCGAGTTCGTCCGCTCCCTCGGCGGCCTCCGTGGTCTTGCCGTGCAGGGTGGAGAAGGAGAGGTAGATCCGGTCGTAGAAGCCGCGCGACACCTTGCTGGAGGCGGCGGCCCGCACCTCGGAGAAGACGGTGCGGGAGATCTGCCCCACGATGTAGTTGCTCGCGTCGTTGCTCCGTACCTGGAGGGCGCCGGTGTCCGGTTCGTCGCCGGAGGCCGAGCCGACCTTCTTGCTGAAGTCGGACGGCATGGTGAGGGAGAGGTAGTAGCGCCCGTCCTCGACGCCTTCGCGGGCGTCCGCGGCGTCGGTCTCCCGCCAGTCGAAGGTGTCGCTGTCGTGGAGCGCCTCCACGATCGAGTCGCCGACGTGCAGCTTCTCGCCGGATATCGCGGTGCCCTCGTCCTCGTTGACGAGCGCCACCGGTATCCGGTCGAGCCGCTCGTAGGGATCCCAGAACGACCACAGGTACAGGGCGCCGTAGAGCAGCGGCAGCAGGACCATCGCGACGAGCGCGGCCCGCGGCATCCGCCCCCTCGTGAAGCGCTTCAGCTCAAGCGCGGCCAGTCTCGGCGAACGCATCCCCGCTCTCCTCCCCTTCCTCACGCTCCGGTCGGTCCGTCTCGTGGTCCGGACGGGTCCGGACCACGACGGCGTCCGGCGGTGCCTGGGTGCACGCGGCGAGGACGGTCGTCCCCGCCGCGGCGAGCCGCCGGAGCAGGTCCCAGGCCGCTTCCCGCTCCGCTGCCGGCAGTCCGAGTTCGACGTCGTCGACGGCGAGCACCCGCGGCTCGGCCACGAGCGCGAGGGCGAGCGAGAGCCGCAGTTCGTCGAGGCGCTCCAGGTCGCGGACGCGCGTGCGGGAGCCCTTGGGGAGCTCGTCCGGGTCGAGACCGACGGCGTCGAGCGCGGCGTGCGCCCGCTCCCGCACGTCGGCCGCCCGCCGCCTGCGGGGGAGGAGCAGCGCTCCGGGACGTCCGACGAACCGCCGCTGGAGCAGCACCCGTTCGCGCAGGTGCTCGGCGACGCTCAGCGACGGATCGAGGTCGGTGACGCCCGGCATCGAGCCGACCCCGCTGATCCGCCGCACGGCCGCCATCTTCTTCGGCAGAGGGTGCCCGCCGACCTCCGCCCGTCCAGAGCTGGGCTTCATGCGTCCGGTGAGCGCCAGGAGCAGGCAGGTCCGCCCCGATCCCGCGGGTCCCTCCGCCGCCACCAACGCGCCGGGTGCCGCGTCGAGTCGGACGTCGGTGAAGACGGGCCCGTGCGGCCCGACGAGACCCAATCGCTCGGCGTGCACCGCGGCGCCCTCGTCGTCGGAGCGTCCGGGTGCGCTTCGCCGGCGTGGCATGCGGCGTCCGCTTTCCTCCGCCTCGTTGCGGCTCGCGGCCCGCCCGGCGGCGTCCGTCCGGTCGTTTTCGTCCGCGGGAGCTCCGCCGGCCTCGTCGTCCGACACTGGCCCTCCTCTTCCTGACGGCACGCTTGGACTGACTGGTCAGTTCAAGTATGCAAGGGCGTGCGACCGCGACCGCACCCGGGGTCTCCCGCGGTTCCCCGCAGGCGAGTTGGACGCACCGCCGAGGCGTTCGTGCAGGTCGGCGGGGAGTGTCAGTGGGAGGCGCCACGATGTGGTGGTACGTCCGGCCCGTCCGGGTCGGAGACGGCCGACAGGAGGTTGGTCCCCGTGGCGCGCACGTCCCGTACACCGCCCCCGGAGCCCTCGCACCGCCGCGCCCAGCGCGACGTCCACCCGGTCCTGCGCCGCGCGGCGACCCCGCCGGCGGTCCTCGAACTCCTCGCCCAGGCGCAGTTCGCACTCGACGAGGCCGCGGCACTCAACGACCCCAACGACCGCTACGCGGCAGCCCACTTCGCCGCGCTCCGCACGGCAGCGGCGGTCCTCGCGGCCCCCGGCCGCCCCGAGCCGCCGCGCCCCCACCGCGCACTGCGCACCCGGCCCGCACGCCGGCCGATCCGCAGCGCGTGGGAGTCCCTCCCCGAGGCCGCTCCCGAACTCGCCGAGTGGAGCGCCTACTTCGCCGCAGGCGCGCGCCGGCGGCAGCTCGCGGAAGCGGGCGTCCCCGGCGCCGCGGACGAGCCGCAGGCGCGCGAGCTCCTCCGGGCCGCCGGTGCCTTCCTCCGCTCCGTCGAGCGCATGCTCGTCGACCAGCCGGCGCTGCCGGGCCCCCGCACGGCCGGCGGGGAGGGAGCGGCATGACGCCCGTCACGGAGCCCGGGGCGGCTCGGTTCGGCGCCGTCCCGCAGGCAATAGGGTGGGACGGCCAGCAACTGAGCCGAGGAGCAGCCGCATGTCCCGCCCGAGCGCATCCCTCCGTACCACCGTGGTCTGGGAGGCACTGCAAGGAGCCCTCGACCAGCGCGCCAAGGCGTCGGGCCGCGACGAGCTCCGCGTCCTCGACACCGGCGGCGGAACCGGCAACTTCGCCGTCCCCGTCGCCCGGCTCGGCCACCGGGTCACCGTGGTCGACCCTTCCCCCAACGCGCTCTTCGCGCTGGAGCGGCGCGCGGCCGAGGCGGGCGTCGCCGAGCAGGTGCACGGGGTGCAGGGGGACGTCGGCGGCCTCTTCGACGTCGTCGAACGCCAGGGGTACGACGTCGTTTTCTTCCACGGCGTCCTGGAGCACGTCGACGATCCGGCGGCCGGTCTGCACAACGCGGTCGAGGCCCTCCGGCCCGAGGGAGGGACCCTCAGCCTGCTCGCCGCCGGGCTGGGCGGTGCCGTGCTCGGCAGGGCGCTCGCCGGGCGGTTCACCGAGGCGCGGGCCGCGCTCGGCTCCCCCGACGGGCGTTGGGGCGAGAGCGACCCGATGCCGCGGCGGTTCACGCCTGAGGGCCTCGCCGAACTCGTCTCCGGGAGCGGGCTGGAGATCGTCTCCCTGCACGGCGTCAGCGTCTTCAGCGACCTGGTTCCGGGCGCGCTGGTCGATACGGAGCCCGAGGGGCTCGGAGCGCTCGCACGTCTCGAGTCGGCCGCCGCCGAGCGCTCGGACCTGCGTGCCGTCGCCGCCCGGCTGCACCTCCTCGCCGAGACGGGGCGGGAGGTCCCACCCGCTTCCGGGGCCTGAGGGGAACACCGCCCCGGACCCTCGTCCCGGGTTGTCGCGCTCCGTCCCCGTGCTGGTGAGATGCCCTGCGGCGGAGTTCCTCGCCGCCCGCCCGATCATCGGCCGTGCGCCGTATGATCGGAATGAACCGCCGGGTTGACAGGAGGGTGGTGCGGGAATGAACGCGGAACAGGCCGTGGCCGACCGCCTTCCGGCAGGTCGCTTGTGGTGGGAGGAATTGGCGTAGAGGGGCGGGTTTCACGGGGGCGATTCCCTGCCTATCCTTGAAGAGTCGCATCCGGTCGCCCCCGCGACCGACGAGTAGGAGGACTCCGTGCCGCTCTCTGATCACGAGCAGCGGATGCTCGAACAGATGGAGCGAGCGCTGTACGCCGAAGATCCCAAATTCGCGACAGCGCTCGAAGGAAGTGAGCTGCGCCGGTACACCCGCAAGCGGGTATACCAAGCGGTTGCTGGCTTTCTGGTCGGCATCGCGCTCCTCATGGCCGGCATGGTCGCGCAGCAGGTCTGGGTCAGCGTCGTGGGTTTCCTCGTCATGCTCGGCTGTGCCGTGCTCGCGGTGACCGGCTGGCGCAAGGCCCCCAAGTCCGGGGAGACAGGGGAGCAGGGCGAAGGCCGGCAGACAGCCGGCGGCTCGTCCGAGGCACCCCGCTCCCGCCGACAGCAGCCGAGACAGCGCCGTTCGATGATGAACCGGATCGAGCAGCGCTGGCAGCGCCGCAGGGACGAGGGTCAGCACTGAACGGTCGCTGAGGAGCGGCGGGAGCAGCCCGCCGCCCGATCCACCGCCACCGATGGGGACCCGGCTCCAGGGGCCGGGCCTCCCGCTTCGTCTCCGAGCGTCCGACAGGCAGGTGCGTGAGCGCCGCATCCGGCGATCGCGCCAACCGCCCGCTGTCGGGCGCTTCTTCGTGCCCGGGGCCGCTTCCGGTGCGTCAGGGAGCGTGACGGTCCGCGGTCGTTGCCTGCCCCAACTACCGTCGGCAGAGGGGGAGTTCACCCTTTCGGAGCAACCGCGGGCCACCGGATCGCCGGGCCCGCAGGTACCCGCCGTTCGCGGGCGGACGCGTGCGGTCACCCGCGTTCGTCAGCCCTTGGAGAACCGCGGCGTCAGCCTGCCGACGATCCCCGCACGCAGCGCCGACGAGCGTTCCCGCGCGGCCCACCACAGCCGGGCGCCGGAACGCGGCAGCAGCAGCGCCCGCAGGCGCACGCCGCGCGGCGCGGCCTGCCGCAACCCGGCGCGTACGGCTTCCACGTCCCCGCGCACGGTGGGCGCCGGACGCGGCGCAGGCGCGTAGAGGACCTGCTCGACCGAGTCGGCCACACGGTGCACCGCAGCCGCCGCCTCGCCTTCCAGCTCCCCGACGCGCACCACCCGCTCCGCCGACTTCCGCGGTGTCTCCGACTCCATCGGCACGACGCCGTGGTCCCAGGCGGTGTCGAGGAGTTCTCGCCAGCCGGAGAGGACTGTCTCGGCCGGCCCGCGGCCTGCGCGCAGCCGTACGGCCCGTCTGCGGGCCCGCCACGCGAGAGGGAGCAGAGGTACCGCGAGGACGGCGAGCGCGGCCCCGGCGATCCCGGCGACCTCGCCCCAGGGGAACCCGCCCCCGCCGCCGGCACCGTCGGCGGGCGCGGCCGGGCCGCCGCAGGACGGGTCGGCACGCTTCTCCTCCGCGGTGCAGGAGGGAGAGTCGGACGGCTCGGGCGTCGGCGAGGTGCTGGGGTTCCGTTCGGGAAGCTGCTCGCCCGGGTTCTCGCTGGGGTCGGGTGCGTCGGGCTGCGTGTAGGGCGGGGCGATGCCGCGGGACGGTGTCGGCTCGAACCGCGTCCAGCCGACGCCCTCGAAGTACAGCTCGGGCCAGGCGTGAGCGTCCTGGAGTCCGACGGCCGTCACGCCGTCGCCGCGCGGGGTGCCGGGCGTGAAACCCACCGCGACCCGCGCGGGGATGCCGAGGGTTCGGGCCATCGAGGCCATCGCGAAGGAGAAGTGGACGCAGAAACCCTCCTTCTGCTCCAGGAAGTTGACGATCGCGGCCGACCCGCTGCCTGCGCGGACCTGGGTGTCGTAGGTGAAGCCGCCGTCGCGCGCGAACCAGTCCTGAAGGCGGACGGCGCGCTCGTAGTCGTTGTCGGCCCCGCGCGTCACCGTGCGCGCCTTCTCGCGGACCTCGGAGGGCAGGGACTCGGGTACGTCGGTGTACTCCCGCTTCAGCTCGGGCGGCGGCTCGGGTGCCTGGCTCAACTGCTGCCGCGTCGGCTCCACTTGGAGGCTCTCCACCTCGTACTCCTGGCCGCGGGTGTTCTGCCCCCGGTAGCCGACGACCGTGCGGCCCTCGGGCTCGTACCGCCAGTCCCCGTCGAGCTTCACCTGCTGCGCCGGGTAGGGCATCGGGAGCCAGTCCTGCGCGTACCAGTCGGCTGCCTTGAGGTTGATCCGCACCTCCTCGGTGCTGACCTCGGGGGAGAGGCCGCGCGGAGGGGGAAGCGCCGAGGGGATGTCGGTGATCCTCCGCTCCGAGGGCTTCCAGGCGGAGCCGTCGAACTGGTCGAGCGCGACGATGCGCAGGTACAGCTCGCCCGTCTCCTCCGAACTCGTGGTGTACGTCAGGGCGGTGCGGTCCCGCGGCTGGTTGAGGCTGTCCTGGAGCGCCACCAGCGGGTTGACGGCCGAGATCGTGCTGCCGCCGTTCTCCGCGCGGCCCCCGCCGGAGCCGGCGTTCTCCAGCAGGCCGCCGCCGAGCGAGGGCAGCACCGCGGGGACGGCGAGGGCGATGCCGAGCGCGACCACACCGATCCGCCGCCCGGTGCGCACCGGCACCGTCGCGCGCGAGCGTCCGCCGAGCGGACGTTCGGGGCCGCGCTCGGCGAAGAGGCGCCCCCACCGCGACAGCCTTTCGCGCCCTTCGGCGAGCAGGAGCAGCAGGTAGCCGGCGGCCGCGCAGAGGAACCAGAGCCAGGCGAGGCTCCCTTGGGCGAGGCCGGCGGCGACCGAGTAGAGCGCGAGGAGAGGCAGCCCCGCGGGGGCCGCGGTGCGGTAGGTGACGGCGAGGACGTCGACGAGGAGCCCGATGACGAGGACCCCGCCGACGAGCATCAGCCGGATGCCGTCGGTCACGGGCGCCGGGGTGGCGTAGCGGTTGACGTCCTCGGCCCCCGAGGCGAGGAGCTCGCCGAACCGCGCGATGGCGTCGGGCCCCGGCAGCACGGCGCCGATCGCCTGTTCGCGGGCGAAGGTCAGCGTCAACAGCAGCGCGGAGACGACGACTTGGAGCAGCACCGTGAGCGGTCGGGCGAGCGGGACCCGGCGCCCCGCCACACCGACCGTGCTCTGCACGCCGATGAGGAACGCGGCCTGGAGCAGCCACGTCGCCGGTTCGGCGAGCGGCAGCAGCGCACAGGACGCGGCGAGCGTCGCCACCCACCCGCAGAAAGCCAACCGTCCCCCCACGCTCACCGGCCCACCCCTTCCGCAGTCGATCGCCCGGCCTCCTGCCACAGACCGGAAAGAGAGAGCCCGGCTCCCCCGGGCAGCACCTGCCATCCGCCCGCGCGGAGCGCCTGGAGCGCCGGAGGCCCTGCGGCCTGCCCCTGCGCGGACGGCGCGGTGGTGAACGCGAGGGCGCGCGTGGTGCGTTGGCGCATCCGGGCGAGCGTCAGCGCCTGTTCCTCGTCGAGCTCGCCGAGGAAGGCGACGAGGAGCCCCTCGGAACCCGGCGTCCCGCCGCGCAGCGCGTCGTAGGCCGGGGCGAGGGAGCTGCTCTGCGAATGGTCGAGGACGGCGAGCGCGTCGAGGAGCATGCCGGCGGTGTCGGAGGAGTCGCCTGTGCTGCCCTCGGGGGTCGCCGAGCCGGCGTCGGTGAGCAGGCGCACGGCGTACCCGCGCTCCAGCAGGTGGAGGCAGACGGAGGCGGCGGCCGAGACCGACCATTCGAAGGCGGAGTCCGGGCCCGAGCCGAGGTATGCGGACCTGCGGGCGTCCAACAGGACGGTGGCGCGGGCCTGTTGCGGCTGCTCCTCGCGGCGCACCATGAGCTGGCCGTACCGCGCGGTGGAGCGCCAGTGCACTCGGCGCAGGTCGTCGCCGTGGCGGTAGCCGCGCGGGATGATGTCGTCGTCCCCGGCGTGCGCGAGGGAGCGTTGGCGGCCCTCGCCGTACCCCGAGGCGTCCCCCGTGAGCCGTACGGCGGGCAGCGGCTCGGTGGGCGGTACGACGGTGAGCGTGTCGTGCGTGCTGAAGGCGCGGGTGAGTTCGCACATCCCGAACGGGTCGGTGAGCCGCAGTTGGAGCGGTCCGAGCGGGTACTGCCCGCGCAGGTCCGAGCGGACCTTGTAGGAGACCTCGCGCCTGCCTCCCGGCTCCACCCGGTCGAGGACGAAGCGCGGCCGCGGGCCGAGTACGTAGGGGACGCGGTCCTGGAGCATCAGCAGCCCGGTGTGGAGGCGCGAGACGTTGTCGATCCGCAGGTGCACCCGCGCCTCGGCGCGTGCGGGCACCCGCGCGGGGGAGAGCCTCCGCGACCCGGCGACGCGGTGCCTGGTGCGGTGGAGCACGAGGACGCACACCACGGGAAGGGCGGCCAACAGCAGGCCGACGCGCAGCAGTTCGGGCTGCCCGAGCAGGTACGCGCAGACGGCGGCGGCCACGCCCGCGGCGAGGAAGGAACGCCCCCGCGTGGTCAGCCCGCCCAGCGCCGTGCGGAGCGGTCCCCGGCTCTGTTCGGCCTGCGGGGAATCCGGTTGCCGGTCGGCGGTGCGGCCAGAGTAGGGGCCGGGTACCGGGCCCGCCGGCATCATCGGGTCCGGGGCTGCGGCGGTCCGTACGGGTAAGGACCGGGGGCGGCCGGAGGCTGGCTGGGGTGCGCCGGAGGCGCCGCGGGAGCAGCCCGCCCGGCCTGCGCCGTACCCGGTGCCGGGGGCGCGGCCGGGACGCCCGGCGTGGGCGGGGTGCCCGCGGGCGGCTGCGCGACCTGCTGGGTGCCGCGTGCTCCCTGCGCCTGGGGCTGCGGCGGTACGCCTGCGCGTTGGTCGGACGCGGGGACGGGTGTCTGCTGGAGGAGCTCGCCGACGATCTGCTCGGCCGTGCGGCGGTTCAACTGCGCCTGCGCGGTGGGCAGGAGACGGTGCGCGAGCACGGGCACGGCGAGCGACTGGAGGTCGTCGGGGAGCGCGAACTCGCGCCCGGCGAGCGCCGCCGCCGCCTTCGCCGCGCGTACCAGGTGGAGGGTGGCCCGCGGCGAGGCGCCCAGCCGCAGCTCGGGGTGGGAACGGGTGGCGGCGACGAGGTCGACCGCGTACCTCCGGACGGCGTCCGAGACGTGGACCTCGCGGACGGCCCCGATCAGCTTGCACACGTCGTGCGCGTGCGTCACCGACCGGAGGTCGTCGAGCGGGGAGGTCGCACCGTGGACGTCGAGCATCTCCAACTCGGCGGCGGGGCTCGGGTACCCGATCGAGACGCGGGCCATGAAGCGGTCGCGCTGCGCCTCGGGGAGCGGGTAGGTGCCCTCCATCTCCACCGGGTTCTGCGTGGCGACCACCATGAACGGCTCGGGGAGCTGGTGCGTCTCGCCGTCGATGGTGACCTGGCGCTCCTCCATCGACTCCAGCAGCGCCGACTGCGTCTTGGGGGAGGCGCGGTTGATCTCGTCCCCGATGACGATCTGCGCGAAGATCGCGCCCGGCTTGAACTCGAAGTCCGTGCGCTGCTGGTCGTAGACGCTGACCCCGGTGATGTCCGACGGCAGCAGGTCCGGCGTGAACTGGATGCGCCGCACCGAGCAGTCGATCGACTTCGCCAGCGCCTTGGCGAGCATCGTCTTGCCGACCCCGGGGACGTCCTCCAGGAGGAGGTGCCCCTCGGCGAGGAGCACGGTCAACGAGATCCGTACGATCTCGGGCTTCCCCTCGATCACGGACTCCACCGAACGGCTCACCGCCCCTGCGGTCGCGCTCAGTTCGCTGAGGCTCGCTCGCTCGTCATAGGTCGTCACCCGGCCCTCCTCGGCCCCGTGCTGTTCGTCCTCGTCGCTGACTGGGCGTCCCGCTGCCGCAGCCGACCTCCCGTGCTCCTACCGGCGTATTCTTCACGCCCGCGGGGCCTTTCGTCACGGTTACCGTGCGATCTCCGGGTCGATCTCGCGGAGCAGTCCGGTGGAGACGTCGAAGACGAATCCGCGCACATCGTCCCGATGCGGCAGGAACGGGTTGGTGCGCACGCGCTCCATCGACTGCCGGACGTCCTGGTCGAGGTCGCGGAAGGACTCCACGGCCCAGGAGGGGCGCTGGCCGACCTCGGCCTCCAGGTCGTTCCTGAACTCCTCGGTGAGGTTGAGGAGTCCGCAGTCCGTGTGGTGGATGAGGACGACCGAGCGGGTGCCGAGCGCCCGCTGGCTGATCGTCAGGGAGCGGATCGTGTCGTCGGTGACGACGCCGCCCGCGTTGCGGATGGTGTGGCAGTCGCCGAGGTCGAGGCCGAGCGCCTTGTGCAGGTCGAGCCGGGCGTCCATGCAGGCGACGACGGCGACCCTCTGCACCGGCCTGGCGTCCATGCCGGGGTCGGTGAACCCTTCGGAGTAGCGGTGGTTGGCGGCCACGAGGCGGTCGGTGACGGTCGCCTGCGGCGCTGCTCCGGATTGCGGGGAGGCGGATTTCGACATGGCTACGACGGTAGACGCCCTGCCGCCCTTCGGCTCGCGCAGGTGGGGGCGAAAGGGACCGCGTGGCGTCGATGTGAGGTAACCCACAGTGGTTCCCGGTGCGCAGCGGGGGCTCGATGCAGGGGAGGGACGCGCCTTTGGCCCGTAGTTGACCGGCGCGTGCAGTGGACTAGAGTGACGCGCAGTGGGAGGCGAACCTCCCCAAGGACCCCCGAATCCCCTCGCGTGCGCGGGCGCGTACGTGCGGCTCGGCCTCCTCCCGCTCCCGGCCCGCAGCCTCCCGTGACCCGGGGGTCTCGCGCCGTATCCCCTTCGAGCGGGCGGGGACCAAGGAGCATGTGCACAGCTGCCCGCCAGAGTTGAGAGGGCACATGACCACCGACGAGCGCCCGGCCTTCGGCAGGCACGACCCCGTCATGCTCCGGCGCTCCCTGGAGCTGCTCGCTCCGGCGCTCCGGGAGCCGGGTGCCGTCGTCGTCGACTGCACCCTGGGGCTCGGCGGTCACGGCGAGGAGCTTCTCAAGACCTTCCCCGAGGCCCGCCTCGTCGGCCTCGACCGCGACACCGAGGCGCTCCGTCTCGCCCGCGCCCGGCTCGCGCCGTACGGCGAGCGGGCCACCCTCGTGCACGCCGTCTACGACGAACTCCCCGAGGTCCTGGACCGGCTCGGCACGCCCCGGGTGCAGGGTGTGCTCTTCGATCTCGGCGTCTCCTCGATGCAGTTGGACGAGGCGGAGCGCGGCTTCGCCTACGCGCGGGACGCGCCGCTCGACATGCGCATGGACCAGAGCACGGGCCCGAGCGCCGCCGACGTGCTCAACACCTATCCGCCGGGCGACCTCGTGCGCATTCTGCGGAGCTACGGCGAGGAGAAGCAGGCGAAGCGGATCGTCGAGGCCGTCGTGCGGGAGCGTGCCGTCGAGCCGTTCCGTACCAGTGCGCGGCTCGTCGAGGTGATCAGGGACGCGCTGCCGCAGGCGGTGAAGCGCACCGGAGGGAACCCGGCGAAGCGGACCTTCCAGGCCCTGCGGATCGAGGTGAACGGGGAGTTGGCGGTGCTGGAGCGTGCGCTGCCGAGCGCCGTCGACGCGCTCGCCGTCGGCGGCAGGGTCGTGGTCCTCGCCTACCACTCGCTGGAGGACCGCATGGCGAAGCGGGTCCTCGGCGCCGGCGCGACGAGCACCGCGCCGGCCGACCTGCCCGTCGTCCCCGAGCAGTACCAGCCGCGGCTGCGGCTGCTCACCCGCGGCGCCGAACTGCCGGACGACGACGAGGTGGCGAGCAACCGCCGTGCGGCACCGGCGAGGCTGCGCGGCGCCGAGCGCATCAGGGAGGCGAACCGGTGAGCGTCAGCGGAGCGAGGCGGGGGAGCGGAACCGCGGTGCCGGCCCGCCGGCGCGGGGCAGCGGAGGTGCGCCCGTGAGCGCGCAGGGCAGGATCGCGCGCCTGGCGCGGTTGGTTCCGGCGGGCGCCTCCCACGCGCGGCGCACACCCTTCGTCCTGCTCGTCGTCGTTCTCCTCGGGTCCGGACTGCTGACGCTGCTCCTCCTCAACGCCTCGCTCAACAAAGGGTCGTTCAGACTGAGCAAGCTGGAGCAGGAGACGGAGCGCCTCACCGACCAGCAGCAGGCGCTCCAGCAGCAGGTCGACGGCTACTCGGCCCCCGCCGTGCTGGAGCGCAGGGCCAAAGGGCTCGGGCTCGTGCCCGGCGGCGTCCCCGTCTTCCTCGCACCCGACGGCAGCGTCCGCGGCGACGCCGAGTCAGCGGAGGTCACCGAGTGAGCCAGCGCCCCGACCCGCGACGGAAGGTCCCCGGGCCCGCGCGTCCGCAGCGGTCGCGGGGCGAACCGCCGCGCGCCGCGCGCAAGCCGGCGAGGCAGCGTCCGTCGGGCGGCGGTCGCGGCGGGGGCGG
>NZ_AJTQ01000122.1 GCF_000262345.1 Streptomyces xiaopingdaonensis
CTCGTCGGGGTGGGGTTGACGCTGATCGTCGCCGTCTTCTCGGTGCGGTTGCTCCAGGTGCAGGCCGTCGACGCCAGCGCGTACGCCGAGAAGGCGGCCGTGAACCGGTACGTCAAGGTGCCGCTCGCGGCCGAGCGCGGCGCGATCACCGCGCGCGACGGTACCCCGTTCGCGACCACGGTCGACGCGTACGACATCACCGCCGACCCCTACCTCTTCACCCGCAAGCAGACCGGCGTCGCCGACGCCCCCGAGCGCGCCGCCGCTCTCCTGGCGCCGGTGATCGACGGCAACCGGCAGAAGATCGCCGAGCAGTTGAGTCGCACCGACACCCGCTACGTGCTGCTCGCGCGGCAGCGGACGCCGCAGGAGTGGCGGAAGATCAAGGACCTCAAGTCGGAGCAGGCGGCGAAGGCGTCGGAGAAGAAGGGCGCCAACGTCCTCGCCGGGGTCTTCCAGCAGGAGCACGCCAAGCGGATCTACCCCAACAAGGACCTCGCCTCGGGCGTCCTCGGCTTCGTCAACTCCGAGGGCGAGGGCGGCGCGGGGCTGGAGGCGAAGCTCGACAAGAAGCTGGCGGGCGAGGACGGGAAGGTCACCTACGCGCAGTCCGGCGGCCGGCAGGTGCCGACGGCCGGCGTCAACGAGGAGTCGGCGACGCCCGGTTCGGACATGGAGCTCACCCTCGACCGGGACATCCAGTTCGCCGCGCAGCGGGCCCTGGACGACCGCGTCGAGTCGTCCGACGCGGACAGCGGGTACGTCGTCGTCCAGGACACGCGGTCGGGGGAGCTCCTCGCGATGGCGAACGCGCCCGGCTTCGACCCCAACGACCTGAGCAGCGTCTCCGCCGAGTCGCTCGGCAACCCGATCGTGCAGGACGTCTACGAGCCGGGCTCCACAAGCAAGTTGATGTCGATGGCCGCGGTGCTGGAGGAGGGCAAGGCGACCCCGTCCACGGAGGTCACCGTCCCCAACCGGCTCAAGCGCGCCGACCGCTCCTTCGCCGACGACGTCGATCATCCGACCTGGCAGCTCACCCTCAACGGCGTACTCGCCAAGTCGAGCAACATCGGCACCATCCTCGCCACGGAACAGCTCGGCGGCACGCAGGCGAAGGCGAACCGCGTCCTCTACGACTACCTCCGGAGGTTCGGCATCGGCAGACCCACGGGCCTCGGCCTGCCGGGCGAGACCGACGGCATCCTCCCGAAGCCCCAGAAGTGGAGCTCCTCGCAGCAGTACACGATCCCCTTCGGCCAGGGCCTCTCGCTCAACGCGGTGCAGGCGGCGTCGATCTACTCCACGATCGCCAACGGCGGTGTGCGCAAGGAGCCGACACTCGTCCGCGGCACCACAGGGGAGGACGGCAAGTACGTGCGCGCGCCCGAGCCGGACGAGCGCCGGGTCGTCAGCGAGAAGACGGCGCGCACGCTCTCGCGGATGCTGGAGTCCGTCGTCGACGACATGGAGGGCACGGGGACGACGGCGAAGATCCCCGGCTACCGCGTCGCGGGGAAGACGGGTACGGCCAACCGGGTGGACCCGAAGACCGGGCGCTACGACGGATACACGGCGTCCTTCGCCGGTTTCGCGCCCGCGGACAAGCCGCGGGTGACGGTCTACTGCGCGGTCCAGAACCCCAAGAAGGGCAGCTACTTCGGCAGCGACGTGTGCGGCCCCGTCTACAAGAAGGTCATGAACTTCGCGCTGAAATCCCTGCAGATCCCTCCGACCGGTGACAGACCGGCCCAGATGCCGGTCTTCGCCAACCCGGGGTCCGGCAGCACCGACTGATGGGAGCCCGCCACGTGAGAGAGATCACCGGCGGCGCGTACAACCGCCCTGCCGACGCGGGGGAGTCGCGCCCCTCGCTTCGCGGCGGGGCCCGTGCGCCCGGTACGCTCACCGCCGTGCCACAAGCTGATCAGACCTCCCCCGCGCCCGCGGCGGAGGGGCCTGCTGCAGGCTCCGCCGCCCCCTCGGCAGGCGACGCCTTCCCGGGCCCGCCCCGCCCGACGCGGGTCACCCCCGTCCCCCTCGCCGAGCTGGCCCGCCTCCTCACGGCTGAGATCCCCTCGGCAGCCGACGAGGAGGCGCAGGCCACCGGCATCACCCACGACTCCCGCGCGGTCCGCCCCGGCGACGTCTACGCGGCGCTCCCCGGAGCGCGGTTCCACGGCGCCGACTTCGCGCCGCAGGCCCAACGGCTCGGGGCCGTGGCGGTCCTCACCGACCCGGCCGGCCGCGAGCGCGCAGCCGAGACGGGGCTGCCCGTCCTCGTCGTCCCCGACCCGCGCGGCCGGATGGGCGCGCTCGCCGCAGCCCTCTACGGCGAGCCCGGCGCCGACCTCCTCCAGATCGGCATCACGGGGACCTCGGGCAAGACCACGACGGCGTACCTCGTCGAGGGCGGCCTGCGGCGCGCAGCCGGCGAGGCGCGCGCGGCCGAACTCCCGGACGGCGCCGTACCCCCGGGCGGCACGGGGCTGACGGGGCTCATCGGCACCGTGGAGTCGCGGATCGGGGACGAGCGCATCAAGTCGGAGCGCACCACCCCCGAAGCCACGGAACTCCAGGCGCTCTTCGCCGTGATGCGCGAGCGCGGGGTGACCTCGGTCGCCATGGAGGTCTCCTCGCACGCGCTGGTGCTCGGGCGCGTCGACGGCAGCGTCTTCGACATCGCCGTCTTCAACAACCTCAGCCCCGAACACCTCGACTTCCACCCGGACATGGAGGACTACTTCCGGGCGAAGCGTCAGCTCTTCACCAAGGCACGCTCCCGCGCCGGCGTCGTCAACTTCGACGACGAGTACGGCTTCCGCCTGATCGGGGAGTCGGAGGTGCCGGTCACGACATTCTCGGCCGAGGGCCACCCCGACGCCGACTGGCACGCGGAGGACGTCCGGATCGGCCCGCTCGGCTCGACGTTCACCGCGGTCGGCCCGAAGGGCGAGAAGGTCGCCGCCGCCTCGCCGATCCCCGGACCCTTCAACGTCGCCAACACGCTCGCCGCGCTCACGGCGCTCGCCACCGCGGGCATCGACCCGCAGACGGCGGCCGACGGCATCGCCGAAGTCCCGGGCGTGCCGGGCCGGTTGGAGCGCGTCGACACGGGCCAGCCGTACCTCGCCGTCGTCGACTACGCGCACAAGCCCGACGCCGTCGAGTCCGTCCTCTACGCGATCCGCAAGGTCACCGAGGGGCGGGTGCACGCGGTGCTCGGCTGCGGCGGCGACCGCGACCCGCACAAACGTCCCGCGATGGGCGCGGCCCTCGCCCGCCTCGCGGACACGGCGGTGCTCACCTCGGACAACCCGCGCTCCGAGGACCCGCTCGCCATCCTCGCCGCCATGCTCGGCGGCGCGGCCGAGGTACCCGCCCACGAACGCGGCACCGTGCTCCTGGAGGAGGAGCGGGCCGCCGCCGTCGACGTCGCCGTCGCCCGCGCCGAGGCGGGGGACACCGTGCTCGTCCTCGGCAAGGGCCACGAGCAGGGCCAGGACATCGCGGGCGTCGTGCGCCCCTTCGACGACCGGGACGTCCTCCGCGCCGCGATCCGTGCGCACGTCGACGCCTCCCCTGCCCCCGCCGGGCAGACCCCCGCCCCTGCGCAATCCCGGCCCGCCGAGGCGGCGCCGGAGGAAGCCGCCCCCACTCCGCCCCGGACAGACAAAACGGAACGATGATTCCCCTCTCCCTCGCTGAGATCGCCGCCCTCACCGGCGGACGGCAGCACGACATAACGGAGTCCGGCCGCGAGGTCACGGGCCCGGTCGTGATCGACTCCCGCCAGGCAGGCCCCGGCAGCCTCTTCGCCGCCTTCGTCGGCGAGCACGTCGACGGCCACGAATTCGCGGAGAGCGCCCGACAGGCCGGTGCCGCCGGGGTGTTGGCGACCCGCCCGCCGGGCGGCCCCGCGATCGTCGTCGACGACGTCGTACGCGCGCTGGGTGCGCTCGCCCGGCACACCGTCGCCGAACTCGGC
Organism: Streptomyces xiaopingdaonensis; assembly: GCF_000262345.1. GTDB lineage: Bacteria > Actinomycetota > Actinomycetes > Streptomycetales > Streptomycetaceae > Streptomyces > Streptomyces xiaopingdaonensis. The sequence goes on from NZ_AJTQ01000122.1 coordinate 3,989, forward strand.
ACGCGCGTCGTCGCCCTCACCGGCTCCAGCGGCAAGACGAGCACCAAGGACCTGCTCGCGCAGTTGCTCCAGCGCCTCGGGCCGACCGTCTGGCCCGAGGGCAGCCAGAACAACGAGATCGGGCTGCCGCTCACCGCCCTCCGCGCCGACCGCGGCACCCGCCACCTCGTGCTGGAGATGGGCGCGCGCGGCGTCGGCCACATCCGCTACCTGACCGAGCTGACGCCGCCGGGCATCGGTGTCGTCCTCAACGTCGGCACGGCGCACCTCGGCGAGTTCGGCGGCCGGGAGCAGATCGCCCTGGCCAAGGGCGAGTTGGTGGAGTCGCTGCCGCCGGCGGCCGAGGGCGGCACGGCCGTCCTCAACGCCGACGACCCGTACGTACGCGCGATGGCCTCGCGCACCCGGGCCGCCGTCCTCCTCTTCGGCGAGGCCGAGGAGGCCGACGTCCGCGCGGCCGACGTCCACCTCACCTCCGCCGGCACCCCCGCCTTCACGCTCCACACCCCCACCGGGTGCGGCGAGGTGCGCATGCGGCTGTACGGTGAGCACCACGTGTCGAACGCGCTCGCGGCGGCGGCCGTCGCCCACCAACTTGGCATGCCCGCAAGGGAGATCGCGCAGGCGCTCTCGGAGGCCGGCACGCTCTCCAAGTGGCGGATGGAGGTCACCGAGCGCGCGGACGGTGTCACAGTCGTCAACGACGCCTACAACGCCAACCCCGACTCCACCAGGGCCGCACTCCGCACCCTCGTCGCCATGGGCGGCAGGGCGCAGGGCCCGGGAGGGGGGACCGCCGAGGGGGGACGTACCTGGGCGGTGCTCGGCGAGATGGCGGAGCTCGGCGACGAGGCGCTCGCCGAGCACGACGCGATCGGACGGCTCGCCGTCCGGCTCAACGTCAGCAAGCTCGTGGCGGTCGGAGGCCGGGAGGCCGGCTGGCTCGACATGGGCGCCAAGAACGAGGGTTCGTGGGGTGAGGAGTCGGTGCACGTGTCCGACGCTGAGGCGGCCGTCGACCTGTTGCGCAGTCAACTGCGGCCAGGGGATGTCGTACTGGTGAAGGCTTCCCGTTCGGTCGGTCTGGAGCGTGTGGCCGAAGCGCTGCTCGCGGAGGAACCGGGCGGTCGCCCGGGCGAGGCGACCGGAGGCGGGGCCCGATGAGGCAGATCCTCTTCTCCGGGGTGATCGGACTCTTCCTGTCCCTCGTCGGCACCCCGCTCCTGATCAAGCTGCTCGCCTCCAAGGGCTACGGGCAGTTCATCCGGGACGACGGCCCGCAGAACCACCACAGCAAGCGCGGCACCCCCACCATGGGCGGTATCGCGTTCATCCTCGCGACGCTGCTCGCCTACGCGCTCACCAAGCTGATCAACGGCAGCGAGCCGAGCTTCTCCGGGCTGCTGGTCCTCTTCCTCTTCGCAGGCATGGGGCTCGTCGGCTTCCTCGACGACTACATCAAGATCGTCAAGCAGCGGAGCCTCGGCCTGAGAGCCAAGGCGAAGATGGCGGGCCAGCTCATCGTCGGCGTCGCCTTCGCCGTGCTCTCGCTCAACTTCGCCAACAGCAGGGGGCTCACCCCCGCTTCGACGAAGCTCTCCTTCACGCAGGACTTCGGCTGGTCGATCGGCCCGGTGCTCTTCGTCATCTGGGCGCTCTTCATGATCCTGGCGATGTCCAACGGCGTGAACCTCACAGACGGCCTCGACGGGCTCGCCACCGGCGCCTCCGTGATGGTCTTCGGCGCCTACGTCTTCATCTGCATCTGGGAGTACCAGGAGTCCTGCGCCAACCCCCAGACCGCGGGGCCCGGTTGCTACGAGGTACGAGATCCGCTCGACCTCGCCGTCGTCGCGGCGGCGCTGATGGGCGCGTGCTTCGGCTTCCTCTGGTGGAACACCTCGCCGGCGAAGATCTTCATGGGCGACACCGGTTCCCTCGCCCTCGGCGGCGCCCTCGCCGGCCTGGCGATCCTCTCCCGGACCGAGCTGCTCCTCGCCGTCCTCGGCGGCCTCTTCGTCCTCATCACCATGTCCGTGGTGCTCCAGGTCGGATCGTTCCGCCTCACCGGCAAGCGCGTCCTCAAGATGGCGCCGCTCCAGCACCACTTCGAGCTGAAGGGCTGGTCCGAAGTGCTCGTCGTGGTGCGGTTCTGGATCATCCAGGGCATGTGCGCGATCGTCGGCGTCGGAATCTTCTACGCAGGATGGGCGGCGGCGAATTGACCTCCCCGACGGCACCGGCCGAAAGCCTCCGCGTCCCCGACGACCTCGAAGGACTCCCCGTCGTCGTCGCGGGGCTCGGCGTCAGCGGGCTCCCGGCGGCGAAGGCGCTCCACCGCTTCGGCGCCCGCGTCACCGCGGTCAACGGCGGCGACGGCGAGGGGCCGCGCCGCCAGGCGGCCGAGCTCACCGCACTCGGCGTCGAGGTGCGCCTCGGCGACGACCGCACCCTCCCCGAGGACACCCGACTCCTCGTCACCACCCCGGGATTCAGGCCGGACAGCCCGCTCTTCGCGGCGGCCGCCGAGGCGGGCGTCCCCGTCTGGGGAGACGTCGAACTCGCCTGGCGGCTGCGCGGCGTCGCGGCGCCCGCCGTGCCCTGGCTCGCCGTCACGGGCACCAACGGCAAGACGACGACGGTGCAGATGCTCGCCGAGATCCTCGGCGCCGCCGGACTGAAGACGGCGCCCGTCGGCAACATCGGCGTCTCCCTGATCGACGTCGTCCTCGGCACGCCGCCCTTCGACGACCTCGACGTCCTCGCCGTCGAGCTCTCCAGCTACCAGCTCCACTGGGCGCCCAGCCTCCGCCCGCACTCCGCCGCCGTCCTCAACCTCGCCCCCGACCACCTCGACTGGCACGGCTCCATGGCGGCGTACGCCGCCGACAAGGGCCGCATCTACGAGGGCAACGAGGTCGCCTGCGTCTACAACGTCGCCGACCCGGCCACCGAGGAACTGGTGCGCGGTGCCGACGTCGCCGAGGGCTGCCGCGCGATCGGCTTCACGCTCGGCAGTCCCGGGCCCTCACAACTCGGCGTCGTGGAAGGGCTCCTCGTCGACCGCGCCTTCGTCGCCGACCGGCAGCGCAACGCCCAGGAGCTCGCCGAGGTCTCCGACATCACACCCGCGGCCCCGCACAACGTCGCCAACGCCCTTGCGGCGGCGGCCCTCGCGCGCGCCCACGGCGTCCCGCCGACCGCGGTCCGGGACGGCCTGCGCGCCTTCCGCCCGGACGCGCACCGCATCGCGACCGTCGCCGAGATCGACGGCGTCGAGTACGTCGACGACTCCAAGGCCACCAACACCCACGCCGCCGAGGCGTCGCTCGCCGCCTACGGTTCGCTCGTCTGGATCGCCGGGGGCCTCGCCAAGGGCGCCACCTTCGACGGGCTCGTGCAGCGCTCGGCGGAGCGGCTGCGGGCCGTCGTCCTGCTCGGCGCCGACCGCGCGCTGATCGCCGAAGCCCTCGCACGACACGCACCCGAGGTCCCGGTGGTGGACGTCGAGCGGACCGACACTGGGGCGATGGCTGCGGCGGTGGACGCCGCGCGCTCGCATGCCCGCCCGGGCGATACCGTACTACTCGCCCCGGCGTGCGCCTCGATGGACATGTTCGTCAACTACCACGCACGCGGCGACGCGTTCGCCGCCGCCGTACGGGAGTGGGAGACCGCGCCCGCGGGCAACGAGCACTAGCCCCGCTGGTCCCCGCGGACCGGGCGCGGGCGAGCAGGAGGGGAAGCAGGATGACGGCGCGACCCGCCAAGTCCGCCGAACGGCGGCAGGTCAAACAGCCCGCTCCGGGCCGTCCGCCGCGCCGACCGCCGCGTCAGCAGTCCGGTGGCGTCGGGGCGTTGGCCCGCCTCCAGCTACGCGTGCGCCGCGCGTGGGACCGCCCGCTGACGGCGTACTACCTCATCTTCGGCGCCGGTCTGCTGCTCACGGTGCTCGGCCTCGTGATGGTCTTCTCCGCCTCGCAGATCCAGGCGCTCAACTCGGGCCTCGCCTCCACCCACTTCTTCCGCAAGCAGCTCGTCGCCGCCGTGCTCGGCACCGTCCTGCTGCTCGTCGCCGCGCGGATGCCGATCGGCCTGCACCGCTCGCTCGCGTACCCGCTGCTCGCCGTCTCCGTCTTTCTGCTCTGCCTCGTCCAAGTGCCAGGGCTGGGCCGTGAGGTGAACGGCAATCAGAACTGGATCTACTTCGGCGGTCCGTTCCAGGTCCAGCCGAGCGAGTTCGCCAAGCTCGCGCTCGCGCTCTGGGCCGCCGACCTGCTGGCGCGCAAGGGTGGGAAAAAGCTCCTCAGCCAGTGGAAGCACCTGCTCGTCCCGCTCGTCCCGATGACGCTGCTGCTCCTCGGACTCATCATGCTCGGCGGCGACATGGGTACCGCGATCATTCTCACCGCCGTCCTCTTCGGGCTGCTGTGGCTCGCCGGCGCCCCGACCCGGCTCTTCGTCGCCGTCCTCGCCGCCGCCGCCTCGGTGAGCGCCTTCCTGATAGTGGCGAGCCCCCATCGGATGTCCCGGCTCGGCTGCATCGGCGCGACCGATCCGGGGCCCAGCGACCAGTGCTGGCAGGCCGTCCACGGAATCTATGCCCTCGCCTCCGGCGGATGGTTCGGTTCCGGCCTCGGTGCCAGTGTGGAAAAATGGGGTCAACTCCCCGAACCTCACACCGACTTCATCTTCGCCGTGACCGGGGAGGAACTCGGTCTCGCGGGGACGCTGTCGGTGCTCGCTCTCTTCGCGGCTCTAGGCTATGCGGGTATCCGCGTGGCCGGACGCACGGAGGACCCCTTCGTCAGGTATGCCGCGGGAGGTGTGACGACGTGGCTCACGGTCCAGGCCGTGATCAACATCGGTGCGGTGCTCGGCCTGCTGCCGATCGCCGGCGTGCCCCTTCCGCTGTTCTCCTACGGGGGGTCGGCCCTGCTGCCGACGATGTTCGCCGTGGGGTTGCTGATCGCCTTCGCGCGCAGCGACCCGGCGGCGAAGGCCGCCCTGGCCATGCGACGGCCCGCTCCCGGGCAGCGCACTGCCCGCAGGGGGCTGACCGGGGTGAGTTGGAAGACGAGAAGACGGCGCGCCGCGAAGCCGCCGTCCAGAGAGCGGTGAATGAGTGGTGCACGTCGTACTCGCCGGTGGGGGGACCGCCGGCCATATCGAGCCCGCGCTCGCCCTTGCGGATGCCCTGCGCAGGCAGGACCCGACAGTGGGCGTCACGGCGCTCGGCACGGAGCGCGGACTGGAGACTCGGCTGGTACCCGAGCGCGGGTACGACCTGGAGTTGATCCCCGCCGTCCCGCTGCCACGCAAGCCGACCCCGGAACTGATCACGGTCCCGGGCCGGTTGCGCGGCACCATCAAGGCGGCCGAGCAGGTCATGGAGCGGAACAAGGCGGAGTGCGTGGTGGGCTTCGGCGGTTACGTCGCACTGCCCGCGTACCTCGCGGCCAAGCGCCTCGGCATCCCGATCGTCGTCCACGAGGCCAACGCGCGTCCGGGACTGGCCAACAAGATCGGGTCGAGGTACGCGCGGTTCGTCGCCGTCTCCTCGCCCGACAGCAAGCTGCGCAACGCGCAGTACATCGGCATCCCGCTGCGCCGCGCGATCGCCACGCTCGACCGCGCCGCCGCGCGCCCCGAGGCGCGCGCCGCCTTCGGCCTCGACCAGCAGCTCCCCACGCTGCTCGTCTCCGGCGGCTCGCAGGGCGCGAGGCGGCTCAACGAGGTGGTGCAGCAGGCGGTACCGCACCTCCAGCGCGCCGGCATCCAGGTGCTCCACGCCGTCGGCCCGAAGAACGAACTGCCGCACGTGGACAACATGCCGGGGATGCCGCCGTACGTCCCGGTACCGTACGTGGACCGCATGGACCTCGCGTACGCGGCGGCGGACATGATGCTCTGCCGCGCGGGCGCGATGACCGTGGCGGAGCTCTCGGCCGTCGGACTGCCCGCCGCCTACGTCCCGCTGCCCATCGGCAACGGCGAACAGCGGCTCAACGCCCAGCCGGTCGTGAAGGCAGGCGGCGGACTCCTCGTCGACGACGCGGAGCTGACGCCGGAGTGGATTCAGAGCAGCGTGCTCCCGGTGCTCGCCGACCCGCACCGGTTGCACTCGATGGCCCGCGCCGCCGCGGAGTTCGGACGGCCGGAAGCCGACGAGCTCCTCGTCGGCATGGTCCACCAGGCGGTGGCCGAACACCGTCAGGGGTGACGGGGCCGGCCGCCAGGCGTGACGGAAGGCAGGGACAGTGGCCGGACCGATCAAGACCGACGCTCGCCGAAAGCGCCCGGAACCCGGCGAGCGCCGCGCCCCCGGCTCCGGCCCGCCCGCTGCCCCGCGCCCGCGCGGCCCGGCACGGCTGCTCGGCTCGACCCGGCGGCTGCGCCGCCTCCTCGTGGCCGTGCTCGTGCTCGCGGTCCTTGCGGGCGCGGGGGCGTGGCTGCTCCACGGGTCGCCGTGGCTGCGGGTCGAGAAGGTCACGGTGAGCGGGAACAGAGTGCTCACCGACGGCGAGTTGGAGCGTGCGGCGGCGGTGCCCGAGGGGGCGCCGCTCGCCTCCGTCGACGCTTCCGCCGTGCGCTCCCGTCTCACCGAACTTCTTCCGCGAGTGGGGGAGGTCGAAGTGGTGCGCGCCTGGCCGAACGGAATCAGTCTCAAAGTGACGGAACGTCGGCCAGAACTCGTCATGGAAAGGGCCGACGATTATGTCGAAGTCGACGGTGAGGGCGTGCGATTCGCCACAGTCCGACAACCTCCGAAGGGTGTGCCCCACCTCGTCCTCGAACCGGAGAAGAACGCGAGCCTCCGCCACTTCGGTCGCGCCCGACTCCGCGCGGAGGCGGCGCGCGTCCTGGGAGACGTTTCGCCACAGGTTCGCAAGGAGACCCGCACCGTCCGAGTCCGTTCCTACGACTCCGTCACTCTTGAGTTGACCAAGGGGCGTACGGTGATGTGGGGCAGCGGCGAGCATGGCAGCGCGAAGGCGAAGACGCTGACCTCGCTGATGAAAGCGGCGGACGGTGCCGATCACTTCGACGTCCGGGTCCCCAGCGCCCCCGCGGCGTCGGGGAGTTGACGCACATCTGCGCAGGCCAGCACCCTGGATGGCTACCGCTGGACCTGATCACATAGGGTGAATGGAAAAACGGGAGGTTCGGCGTGTTCGTTGAACACTGACCACGTGTCGACTTAGTGTCCGTTCTCGAGAGTCCAGGGAAGACGGGCACTGCGAACCCTAAACTCACACTTAGGGTCGGGTCGGCGTTCGAACCGCCCCACAGGGATACGTAACTCGAGGCGAGAGGCCTTCGACGTGGCAGCACCGCAGAACTACCTCGCAGTCATCAAGGTCGTCGGCATTGGCGGCGGTGGCGTGAACGCCATCAACCGGATGATCGAGGTCGGTCTCAAGGGCGTCGAGTTCATCGCGATCAACACCGATGCGCAGGCCCTGTTGATGAGCGACGCCGACGTCAAGCTAGACGTGGGCCGTGAGCTCACCCGCGGCCTGGGAGCCGGCGCCAATCCGGACGTCGGCCGCAAGGCGGCCGAGGACCACCGGGAGGAGATCGAGGAGGTCCTCAAGGGCGCCGACATGGTCTTCGTCACCGCCGGCGAGGGAGGCGGCACGGGCACCGGCGGTGCGCCGGTCGTCGCCAACATCGCGCGCTCGCTGGGTGCCTTGACCATCGGTGTGGTCACCCGGCCGTTCACCTTCGAGGGACGCCGCCGCGCCAACCAGGCCGAGGACGGCATCGCCGGGCTGCGGGACGAGGTCGACACCCTCATCGTCATCCCCAACGACCGCCTGCTCTCCATCTCCGACCGCCAGGTCAGCGTCCTCGACGCGTTCAAGTCGGCGGACCAGGTCCTCCTCTCCGGCGTCCAGGGCATCACCGACCTCATCACCACCCCCGGACTGATCAACCTCGACTTCGCCGACGTCAAGTCCGTGATGTCCGAGGCAGGTTCGGCGCTGATGGGGATCGGCTCGGCCCGTGGAGACGACCGGGCCGTCGCCGCGGCGGAGATGGCGATCTCCTCGCCGCTCCTCGAAGCATCCATCGACGGCGCCCGCGGCGTTCTGCTCTCCATCTCCGGCGGCAGCGACCTCGGCCTCTTCGAGATCAACGAGGCCGCCCAACTCGTCAGCGAGGCGGCCCACCCCGAGGCGAACATCATCTTCGGCGCCGTCATCGACGACGCTCTCGGGGACGAGGTCCGCGTCACCGTCATCGCCGCCGGGTTCGACGGCGGACAGCCCCCTTCGAAGACCCGTGAGAAGGCGCTTGGTTCCTCCTACGGCAAGGAGGAGTCGGCCGCGGCGGCGAGCGAGCAGGCGGAGCCGGAGCGCCCCGCCTTCGGCGGGCTCGGTGCCGTCACGCCGCGCGAGGAGGAGCCGGAGCCGGTGGAGCCCGCTCCCGTCGCCGACGCGACCCCGCACGCTGCTCCCCAGGTCCCGCCGGCCCGTCCCTACCAGGACAGCCAGGCCGAGGAGTTGGACGTGCCGGACTTCCTGAAGTGATAACGCGACACAGCACAGCGAGCGGCGCGCACTTCGCCTTCACCGACAGGTGGGGAGGGGTGAGCGCCGCTCCGTATGCGGAGCTCAACCTCGGCGGCACCGGTGACCCGGCGATCGCGGAGAACCGCGCCCTCGCCGCCGAGGAACTGGGCCTCGACTCGGCGGACGTGGTCTGGATGAACCAGGTCCACAGCGCGGACGTCGCCCTCGTGGACGCCCCGTTCGGGTCCGACGCCCCCGCCGTCGACGGCGTCGTCACGGCCCGCCGCGACCTCGCGCTCGCCGTCCTGACGGCCGACTGCACCCCCGTGCTCCTCGCGGACACGGAGGCGGGCGTCGCGGGCGCCGCGCACGCCGGACGGTTGGGCGTCCAGAACGGCGTGGTGGCCGAAACCGTCCGCAGAATGGCCGAGTTGGGCGCCGAGCCGGGGCGGATCGTGGCGCGCACGGGGCCCGCCATCTGCGGCGGCTGCTACGAGGTGCCGGCGTCGGTCCGCGAGGAGGTCGCGGCGCGCGTCCCCGCGGTCGCCGCGACGACGCGGTGGGGGACGCCGTCGGTCGACATGGCCGCGGGGGTGCGGGCGCAGCTCCGCTCGGCCGGCGTCACAACTCTGGAACAGTCTTCGGTCTGCACGAGGGAGTCGTCCGACCATTACTCGTACCGGCGCGACGGGACGTCGGGGCGGCTGGCGAGTTACGTCTGGATCGAGGGGAGTTGAGGATGGCGAGCGCCCTTCCTCGACGGGACGCGGGTCCCGAGGCGTCCCGCTCGTCCGAGCAGCCGGCGGATCGACGCGCCGAACTCGCCGCCAACCTGGAGCGGGTCGAGGAGCGCATCGCCGCGGCGTGCGCGGCCGCGGGCCGCGACAGGGACGAGGTCGGGCTGATCGTCGTCACCAAGACCTACCCGGCGAGCGACGTGCGGTTGCTCGCCGAGCTCGGCGTCCGCGACGTCGCGGAGAACAAGGACCAGGACGCTTCGGCGAAGGCCGCCGAGTGCGCGGATCTCGACCTTTCCTGGCATTTCGTCGGGCAGCTACAGACCAACAAGGCCCGCTCCGTGGCCGGTTACGCCGACTTCGTGCACTCCGTCGACCGGTTGCGACTCGTCACCGCCCTTTCGCACGCGGCCCAGCGCACCGGCCGTCCGCTCAACTGCCTGGTACAGGTGGCCCTTGACGCGGAGTCCGGTTCGGTGGGCAGCCGCGGAGGCTGTGCGCCCGATCTGGTACCGGAGTTGGCCGAAGCCGTGACGGCGGCTCAGGGTGTGCGGTTGGCAGGTGTGATGACGGTCGCCCCGCTCGCGGGAACGTACGCGGGGCGGCCCGAGGCGGCCTTCGAGCGGCTGCGGGAAATCTCAACGGACCTGCAGGCAGGGCATTCTGCTGCGAGCATGGTCTCCGCCGGGATGAGCTCGGACCTGGAGGAGGCGGTGAGAGCCGGGGCGACACATGTACGCGTCGGCAGTGCGGTACTCGGAGACCGACCCCGGCTCGGGTAACGTCGCCAAGCAAGTCGGATCACGGTAGAAAATATGGTCATTTCCGCCGGTAAAAGGCGGGTGGAGAGACCGTGTGGATCTGATCCAGGGCCACCGGCGACGGAGCCGATCCACCACAGAGCGGAGGACGCAGAGAATGGCCGGCGCGATGCGCAAGATGGCGGTCTACCTCGGCCTCGTGGAGGACGATGGGTACGACGGCCCGGGGTACGACCCCGACGACGAGTTCGAGCCAGAGCCCGAACCGGAACGGGACCGTCGACGCCACCAGGCTTCCGAGAACAGGGAAGTTGAGAAGGCGGAGCCCGAGGAGGAGTCGCTGCGGGCGGTCCAACCCCCGGCTCAGCGCGAGCGGGAGCAGACGCCACCCGCATCGGCGATTGCCGAAAGTGGACGAGCCGGGAGGATTGCTCCGGTGTCATCCATCACACCTGAACGCCAGAACCTGGAGAAGAGCGCGCCGGTGATCATGCCCAAGGTCGTGTCCGAGCGGGAGCCGTACCGGATCACCACACTGCACCCGCGGACCTACAACGAGGCCCGTACCATCGGGGAACACTTCCGTGAGGGCACCCCGGTGATCATGAATCTGACGGAGATGGACGACATCGACGCCAAGCGACTTGTCGACTTTGCGGCAGGTTTGGTCTTCGGTCTGCACGGAAGCATCGAGCGGGTGACGCAGAAGGTGTTCCTGCTGTCTCCTGCTAACGTCGATGTCACGGCGGAGGACAAGGCCCGCATCGCAGAGGGCGGGTTCTTCAACCAGAGCTGAGAAGCAGGATCAAGCGAACGGGCCGCAAGGCCGCACGAGCACCCCAGGGGAGAGGGCAGCGCAGATGAGAACCGCACTCGACGTGGTCCAAGTCGCGCTGTATTGCTTCCTGCTCGTGCTGATCTTCCGGCTGGTGATGGACTACGTCTTCCAGTTCGCCCGCTCATGGCAACCAGGCAAGGCGATGGTGGTCGTTCTGGAGGCCACCTACACTGTCACTGATCCGCCACTCAAGCTTCTGCGGCGGTTCATTCCGCCGCTGCGCTTCGGGGGCGTGGCGCTCGACCTGTCCTTCTTCGTACTCATGATCATTGTCTACCTCCTGATCCAAGTCGTGGCGTGGCTGTGAACGATCGAGTTGGTCTTGCCGAATGCCGACGACATACGTTGAGGTGAAGAGATGCCACTGACCCCCGAGGACGTGCGGAACAAGCAGTTCACGACCGTCCGCCTCCGTGAAGGCTATGACGAGGACGAGGTCGATGCCTTCCTCGACGAGGTTGAAGCGGAGCTGACGCGCCTGCTGCGTGAAAACGAGGACCTGCGCGCGAAGTTGGCCGCTGCGACGCGTGCCGCTGCGCAGAACCAGCAGCAGGGCGGGATGCGGAAACCCGAGCCCCCCCAGGACCGGCAGCCCCAACAGCAGGGCCAGCAGGGCCAAGGCCAGGGACCCGTGCCGCCGGCCATATCCGGACCGCAGCCGGGTCCGCCCGGGCAGCAGCAGGGCATGGGCGGCCCGCCCCAGCTTCCGGGCGGGCAGCCGCAGTTGCCCTCCGCGCCCGGTGGTCCCGGCCACGGCGGGCCCGGCCCCGGCGGTCCGGGCGGGCCCGGCGGCCCTGGTGGCCCCGGTGGTCCGCAGCAGCAGGGCGGTCCCATGGGTCCTGGCGGTCCCGGTGGTCCCGGCGGTCCGGGCCACGGCGGCCCCGGCGGCCCTGGTGGTCCCGGTGGCGGACCCGGTGGTCCCGGTGGCCCGCAGCAGCAGGGCGGCCCGATGGTCCCCGGCGGCCCGCAGGGCGGCGGTGCGCCGCAGATGCCGGGCGGCGGCGGCCAGAACAACGACAGCGCCGCGCGCGTCCTGTCGTTGGCGCAGCAGACTGCGGACCAGGCGATCGCCGAGGCGCGTTCCGAGGCGAACAAGATCGTGGGTGAGGCGCGCAGCCGGGCCGAGGGCTTGGAGCGGGACGCCCGCGCCAAGGCCGACGCGTTGGAGCGGGACGCGCAGGAGAAGCACCGCGTGGCGATGGGCTCGTTGGAGTCCGCCCGCGCCACGTTGGAGCGCAAGGTCGAGGACCTGCGCGGCTTCGAGCGCGAGTACCGCACCCGGCTCAAGTCCTACCTGGAGAGCCAGCTCAGGCAGTTGGAGAACCAGGCCGACGACTCGCTCGCCCCGCCGCGGACCCCCGCGACGGCATCGCTGCCGGCTCCTCCGTCGATGGCTCCCGCTGGCGCTCCCGCAGGGCCGGGCGGTGGCGCCGCCAACGGCAGCGGCCCGGCAGGCGGCCACCAGCCCATGGGCGGCAACCACGGGCCCATGGGCGGCAACCAGGGCGCTCCCGGCGCCGGTCCTGGTGGACCCGGTGGACCCGTCGGCCCTGGTGGTCCTGGCGGTCCCGCCGGTCCCGGTGGCCCCGGTGGTCCCGGCGGCCACAACCAGGGCGGTCCGCAGTCGTACGGCAACCAGCAGCAGATGACGCCCGCGATGACCCAGCCGATGGCGCCGGTTCGCCCGCAGGGCGGCCCGCAGCCCTCGCAGCAGGCGCCTTCGCCGATGCGCGGCTTCCTCATCGACGAGGACGACAGCTGATGCGGTCCCGCTGAGCGCGGTCGAGAAGGGCCCGGCCCGGAAGCGATGCTTCCGGGCCGGGCCCTTCGTCGTGTCACCCGTGCGAAGGAACCAACGCCCTTGTGTGCGACGGGAGTCGGGGGCGGCCGGAAGCCCCCCCGGTACTGTCAGGAGCCGTCGGCGACGCGCAGGCGGAAGGTGAGCGGAAGCGCCTCGTCCACGAACGGCTCGCCGTAGGAGGCGTCGCCCTCGCCGTCGGAGTAGTCGACGGCGAGGACCTCCTCGGCGATGAGGTCGGCGTGCTCGGCGAGCGCGAGGGAGACTTCCTCGTCGGCCGACTGCCAGCGCAGCGCGATCCGGTCGGCGACGTCGAGCCCCGAGTTCTTCCGTGCCTCCTGGATCAACCGGATTGCGTCGCGCGCCAGTCCGGCGCGGCGGAGCTCGGGGGAGATCTCCAGGTCGAGGGCGACGGTGGCACCGGAGTCGGAGGCGACGGACCAGCCCTCGCGCGGGGTTTCCGTGATGATCACCTCTTCCGGGTCGAGGGCGATCGTCTCGCCCTCGACCTCGACCGAGGCGTTCCCCTCGCGCAGCGCGGCCGAGAGCGCGGCGGCGTCCGCGGCGGCGATGGCGTCGGCGACGATCTGGGTGCGCTTGCCGAAACGGCGCCCGAGCGCACGGAAGTTGCCCTTCGCCGAGGTGTCCACGAGGGAGCCGCCGACCTCGGAGAGGGAGGCGAGTTGCGAGACGTTCAGCTCCTCGGTGATCTGGGCGCGCAGGTCGGGCGAGAGCGTCTCGAAGCCCTGCGCCGCGATGAGCGCCCGCGAGAGCGGCTGCCTCGTCTTCACGCCCGAGCCGGCGCGGGTGGCGCGTCCCAGTTCGACGAGGCGCCGTACGAGCAGGACGTCCTGCGAGAGTTCGGGATCGATCCGGCCGAGGTCGGCCTCGGGCCAGGGTGCCAGGTGCACCGAGGCGGGCCCCTCGGGCGCCACCGGCACGACGAGGTCCTGCCAGACCCGCTCCGTGATGAACGGCACGAACGGGGCCATGAGCCGGGTCACCGTCTCGACGACGTCGTGCAGGGTGCGCAGCGCCGCCGGGTCGCCCTGCCAGAAGCGGCGACGCGAGCGGCGCACGTACCAGTTGGAGAGGTCGTCGACGAAGGTGGAGAGGAGCTTGCCCGCGCGCTGGGTGTCGTAGTTCTCCATCGCCAGCGTCGTCTGGTCGATGAGCGCGTGGAGTTCGCTGAGGAGCCAGCGGTCGAGAAGCGGGCGGCGCTCCGGCGCGGGGTCGGCCTCGCTCGGCGCCCAGCCGGCCGTGCGGGCGTAGAGCGCCTGGAACGCGACGGTGTTCCAGTAGGTCAACAGCACCTTGCGGACGACCTCTTGGATCGTGCCGTGCCCGACTCGGCGGGCCGCCCAGGGGGAGCCGCCGGCAGCCATGAACCATCGGACGGCGTCGGCGCCGTGCCGGTCCATGAGCGGGATCGGCTCCAGGATGTTGCCGAGGTGCTTGGACATCTTCCGGCCGTCCTCGGCGAGGATGTGGCCCAGGCAGACGACGTTCTCGTAGGAGGACCTGTCGAAGACGAGCGTGCCGACGGCCATGAGCGTGTAGAACCAGCCGCGGGTCTGGTCGATCGCCTCGGAGATGAACTGCGCCGGGTACCGCTTCTCGAAGAGGTCCTTGTTCTTGTACGGGTAGCCCCACTGCGCGAACGGCATCGAACCGGAGTCGTACCAGGCGTCGATCACCTCGGGGACGCGCGTGGCCTCGAGAGCGCAGCCCTCGTGGGGGCAGGCGAAGACGATTTCGTCGATGTACGGGCGGTGCGGGTCGAGGCCGCTCTGGTCGGTTCCGGTGAGCTCGCCGAGCTCGGCGAGGGAGCCGACGCAGGTGAGGTGCTCGTCGGCGCAGCGCCAGATCGGCAGGGGCGTGCCCCAGTAGCGGTTGCGGCTCAGCGCCCAGTCGACGTTGTTGTCGAGCCAGTCGCCGAAGCGGCCGTGCTTGACGGAGTCCGGGTACCAGTTGGTGCGTTCGTTCTCGCGGAGCAGCGCGTCCTTGACCTGCGTGGTGCGGATGTACCAGGAGGGCTGGGGGTAGTAGATCAGCGCCGTGTGGCAGCGCCAGCAGTGCGGGTAGCTGTGCTCGTAGGCGACGTGGCGCAGGAGGCGGCCGCGCGCGTCGAGATCGGCGACGAGGTCCTCGTCGGCCTTCTTGAAGAACTCGCCGCCGACGAGGCCGATTTCGGGTGCGAAGGTGCCGTCGGAGCGTACCGGGACGGCGGGTTGGACGCCGTACTCGCGCATCACCTTGAAGTCGTCGTCGCCGAAGGGCGCGAGGTGGACGAGCCCCGTGCCGTCCTCGGTGGTGACGTAGTCGGCGTTGGCGACGAAGTGCGCGCCCTCGGCGGCGTCGAAGAGGTCGAAGGGCCGCTCGTACTTCCAGCCCTCCAGCTCCTTGCCGGTGAACCGCTGCCCCGTGGTGCTCCACCCCTCGCCGAGCGCCTTCTCCACGAGCTGCTCGGCGACGACGACCT
>NZ_AJTQ01000123.1 GCF_000262345.1 Streptomyces xiaopingdaonensis
TCTCCTGCCCGTCCGTGGCGACCACGTACTCCACCTCGGGGTGTGCCGCGACGAGGCAGTTGGAGACGAGCGTCCACGGCGTCGTCGTCCAGATCAGCAGCGACGCCTCACCGGCGAGCGGCCCCGAGGTGAGCGGCATCCGGACGTACACCGAGGGGTCGACGACCGTCTCGTACCCCTGCGCCAACTCGTGGTCGGAGAGGCCGGTGCCGCAGCGCGGGCACCAGGGCGCGACGCGGTAGTCCTGGACGAGGAGACCCCTGTTGAAGATCTCCTTCAGCGACCACCAGACGGACTCGATGTACTCGGGGTCCATGGTGCGGTAGGCGTCGTCGAGGTCGACCCAGTACCCCATGCGGGTCGTGAGGTCGGCGAAGGCGTCGGTGTGCCGGGTGACCGACTCGCGGCACCTGGCGTTGAACTCGGCGATGCCGTAGTTCTCGATGTCCTGCTTGCCGTTGAAGCCGAGTTCCTTCTCGACGGCGAGCTCGACGGGGAGCCCGTGGCAGTCCCAGCCCGCCTTGCGGCCGACGTGGTAGCCGCGCATCGT
This sequence comes from Streptomyces xiaopingdaonensis, assembly GCF_000262345.1. Taxonomy (GTDB): domain Bacteria; phylum Actinomycetota; class Actinomycetes; order Streptomycetales; family Streptomycetaceae; genus Streptomyces; species Streptomyces xiaopingdaonensis. The sequence continues at coordinate 551 of NZ_AJTQ01000123.1, forward strand.
GCGGAACCGCGGGAAGACGTCCTTGAAGACGCGGGCCTCGATGTGGTGGGCGCCCGGCATGCCGTTGGCGGTCGGCGGACCTTCGTAGAAGACCCACTCGGGACGGCCCTCGGACATCTCCAGGGTCCGGTCGAAGATCTTGTTCTCGCGCCAGAAGTCGAGGACCGCGCGCTCCATGGCGGGCAGGTCCACCTGGGCTGGTACCTGGTGGTATTGCATCGTCGGGGCTTCCTCCGGCGGAGAGTGCGAGCGTGTCCGTCGGAGGGACGAGATCGCCGTGCGGTCCCGCGGTACCACCCTCCTTGACGGCGGGCAGCCGCCCACCGCCCCCTCGTTGGGGTAGCGCTGCCGGTTCTACTCGCCCGCGCTGCGGGTTTTCCTCCGGCGGCTCCGGGGTGATTTTCGCGCCGGGCGGGCCCCCGGGCTCGCACCGTCCCCGGGTCGCTCCTGGCTGCTTGCGGACGCTACTCGTCCCCTTCATCGCTTGCGCCGACCCCAGTGTACGGCTCCCCCGCGACAGCGGTGACACGGTTTTCGCACCGGCTGCCTGGGCACAACGGATGAGACCGGCGTGCCCCGTTGCCGTGCAGTCCAAGTCGATTTATCGTTCCGGTCACGTTTCGCGAGCAAGATCACAATATGTGAAGGGGCCGCGGCCATGGTGGCGAGAAAGACCGCCGTGCAGAGGACGGCAGCCGATCGGGCTCCCGAGGGGGAGCCGGCAGCCCAGCCGTCCGGCGGCTCCGGGGCTGCGGAGGAAGCGGAGCAACCAGACGGCGGTGAATCGACGTCCAAGGGGGCGGCCGGAGCGAAGAAGGCGCCGGCCGAGAAGGCGCCGGCGAAGAAGGCGGCGAAGAAGACGGCAGCCAAGAAGGCGGCGGCGAAGAAGTCCGCCAAGAAGGCGCCGGCCAAGAAGGGTGCGGCGAAGAAGGCGGCGGCAGCGGAGCCGTCCGCCGGCATCGAGACGACAGCAGCTGCGGCGGGGGCGGAACCGTCGGAGAGCTCCGAGACCGCCGGAGCCGGCGCAGCCGAGACGACGGGAGCCGAGACGGTGCCTGCGAAGAAGAGTTCTGCATCCACCCAGGCCGGTCCGGTGCCGACGGCACGTACCGCGACGACGGGCCCGGCAGCCGCCGGCGACCTCGCCGTACGCCCCGGCGAGGACCCGTGGACCGAGGCCGAGGTCCAGGAGGCCCGCGAGGGGCTGCACGGCGAAGTGGCCCGGCTGCGCGAGGAGATCGACGCCTCGCAGGAGGCGCTCAACGGCCTGATGCGCGACTCCGGTGACGGGGCGGGGGACGACGACGCCGACACGGGCAGCAAGAACATCACGCGCGAGCACGAGATGGCGCTCGCCGCCAACGCACGCGAGATGCTCTACCAGAACGAGCGCGCCCTGGAGCGGCTCGACGCCGGGACGTACGGCGTCTGCGAGAACTGCGGCAACCCGATCGGGAAGGCGCGGATGCAGGCTTTCCCCCGTGCCACGCTCTGCGTCGACTGCAAGCAGAAGCAGGAGCGCCGCTGAAGATGCCGTTCGGGCCGTGTCGTACCCTCAACACGTGACAGAGGTGGAGCGGCCCATCGAGACCCCGGACACCCCGTCCGCGCCCGAGGGCGCGGACGGTTCTCGGCGAGCCAACCGCGCGGAGCGGGACGGCGGTTCGGCGGAGGTTCCGACCGTGAGCGAGGCGGAACGCGACGCTCCGGAAGACCCGGAAGCGGACGACGGCGAGGCGCCCCGCGAGGCTGCCGACACGGCGGACGCCGCGGAAGCGGAGCCGGCGGACGGCGAGTCGGCGGAGGCCCCGGTGGCCGCGCCGACGGGGCGGCGGCGGATCGTGGTGCTCCTCGTCGTGGCGGCCCTGGCGTACACACTCGACCTCGTCACCAAGGTCGTCGTCGTGGAGGAGTTGGAGCACCACGAGCCGATCGAGGTCGTCGGCTCGCTGCTGCGGCTCGACGTGATCCGGAACCCGGGCGCCGCCTTCGGCATCGGGGAAGCGCTGACGATCGGCCTCTCGCTGATCGCCGCCATCGTCGTCGTGGTGATCGCGCGTATCGCCCGGAAGCTGTACAGCACGCCGTGGGCGATCGCGCTCGGGTTGCTCCTCGGAGGTGCCTGCGGCAACCTCACCGACCGGATCTTCCGTTCGCCCGGCGTCTTCCGCGGCGCCGTCGTCGACTTCATCGCACCGACGCACTTCGCTGTCTTCAACCTCGCGGACTCCGCGATCGTCTGCGGCGGAGTGCTGATCGTGCTGCTCTCCTTCCGCGGCCTCGACCCCGACGGCACCATCCACCGCGACTGAGGTCAGCGCTCCGGGGCCCGCATCCGCACGCGGTAACCCGAGCCCTCCTTGCCGAGCACCTCGACCCGGGCCCCGTTGCCGAAGGTGTGGCGTTCGCCCGGCGCGAAGGGCGCGTCCGCGAGTTCGGCGAGCTCCGCCGGGGCGCGGTTGCCGCACTGCGCACCACCTCGGCTGTGCGGACGGGAGTCCACGACGCGGACGGGGCCGCGTCCCGTCGCGGTGCGCGAGTCGACGGTGTAGAGGAGGACGCCCTCGCGGCAGATCGGGGCGTCGAGTCCGGTACGGCTGCGTGCCTCGGCGACGAGCGCGCGGTGCGGCCCGGTGCGCACGACGGCGATCCTGGCGCCGCGGGAGCCGACGGGGTCGAGTCGGACCTCCTCGGTGGCGCCGGGGGGCGTGCAGCGCACGCGGTCGCCGTCGATCCAGCCGAACTTCCACTTGTGCCAGCCGAGGAGGTCGGAGATGCCGGCCATGCTCATCGTGTCCCAGCCGCCCGCGTACTCGACCGAAGCGTTCCGCTCCACGTTGTAGAGGTCGGGCAGCCCGTAGAGATGGTTCGCCTCGTGGACGAAGTTGCCGCGCTGCCACAGCGCCGAGTCCGCGCGGCGGCCGAAGACGAGCGCCGCGCCGCGGACCGAGATGCCGCCGGCGCGCAGCCCGTCGAAGGTGCTCGCCTGCGAAACGGTGGGCGGGGCCGGGACGTTGTCGTCGGCGACGACGAAGACGAGGTCGGTGCCGCCGAGGTCGGCGCCGCGCTCGCGGGCGGCCTCCAGCGCGTCGCGGACGTAGCGGCGCATCAGCCGCTCGGGGACGCCGCGGGTGATGCCGTACGACGACCAGCGGTGGGGCATCCGTATCCACGCGGTGTGGTCGAGTTCGAGCCGGTACTTCCCGAACGAGGCGCGCTCGACGTACTCGTCACCGAACCCGGAGAAGAACTTCGCGCGGGACTCCGCGCGGTTGCGGGCGGGGCGGTCGGCGAAGTCGACCATGAGCATCGTGGCCCGGCGGTGGCCGAGCGGGTTGACGTGCTCGCCGTTCTGCGGTCCCTCGCCCGTGCCGGGGCGGCCGGATATCGCGCACGGACCCGTGATGCCGGCGGCCGCGGCCTCGGCAGGGGCGAGGCCGACTGCGGCGGTGACGAGAGTGGCGGCGAGGACGAGGGCCCGGCGGCCCGGTATCCGTGCGCGCGGCCGCGCTGCCGTCATGGCCTGCTCCTTCCGTAGGGCGCTTCCTCGCAGCGCACGGCCATGGGGGAGCGGTGGCGTGCGGGCGTAGTGACACCCTCGGCGTGGGCGGCGGCGGGTGCACCCTGGGCGGGCCGCGCGGGTGAGCGGTGCGCGTCGCGGCAGTCGGGCCCTCCCGGCGCAGGGACGTGCCGCCCGTCCGGCATACTCGATCAGGTGAGCATGCCAGCAGAAGTCCGCACTTTGCCCGTACCCGAGGGACTCGAAGGGGAGCGCGTCGACGCTGCTCTGGCCAGGATGTTCGGGTTCTCACGTACGAAGGCGGCCGAGTTGGCCGGCGAGGGGAAGGTGCTCCTCGACGGTTCGGCGGTGGGCAAGTCCGACCGCGTCCCCGGCGGGGCCTGGCTCGAGGTGACGATGCCGGAGCCGGCGCAGCCGGTGCAGGTCGTCGCCGAGCCCGTCGAGGGGATGGAGATCGTCCACGACGACGCGGACGTGGTCGTCGTCCTGAAGCCGGTCGGAGTCGCGGCGCATCCGAGTCCGGGGTGGAGCGGGCCGACGGTGATCGGTGGGCTCGCGGCCGCCGGGTACGCCATCAGTACCTCGGGAGCGGCGGAGCGGCAGGGCATCGTCCACCGGCTCGACGTCGGCACGTCGGGGTTGATGGCGGTCGCCAAGTCCGAGCGCGCGTACACCCTGTTGAAGCGGCAGTTCCGGGAGCGGACCGTCGACAAGCGGTATCACGCCCTGGTGCAGGGGCACCCCGATCCGCTCAGCGGCACCATCGACGCACCGGTCGGCCGGCATCCGCAGCACGACTACAAGTGGGCCGTCACCGCCGACGGAAAGCCCTCGGTGACCCACTACGACCTGATCGAGGCCTTCCGCGCCGCCAGCCTCCTCGACGTCAAGCTGGAGACGGGGCGCACGCACCAGATCCGCGTGCACATGTCCGCGCACCGGCACCCGTGCGTCGGCGACCTCACCTACGGCGCCGACCCGAAGCTCGCCGCGCGGCTGAAGCTCCAGCGGCAGTGGCTCCACGCGGTGCAACTCGGCTTCGAGCACCCGGCGGACGGGCGCTGGGTCACCTACGAGAGCGACTATCCCGAGGACCTCCGACGGGCCCTGGACCGGGTGAGAGCGGAGAGTGCCTGACACGTGGAACAGCTCGCCCTCCTCTTCGTCCTGCTCCTCTCGTCGGTGGTGATGGTCCCGGTCGGCGACCGGATCGGTCTTCCGCCTCCGGTGCTGATGACGCTGCTCGGCGGGGTGCTGGCGCTGCTCCCGTTCGTCCCCAACGTCGACCTGCCGCCGGAGTTCATCCTCCCGCTGGTGCTCCCGCCGCTGATCTACGCGGCGGCGCAGCACACCTCGTGGCGGCAGTTCGCCGCCAACAAGCGGCCGATCTTCCTCATGGCGGTCGCGCTGGTCTTCGTGACGACGGCGGCCGTCGCGGCGGTGGCCAACGCGCTGGTACCGGGGATCGGGGTGGCAGGCGCCGTCGCGCTCGGCGCGCTCGTCGCGCCGCCCGACCCGGTGGCGGCCACGACCGTCGCGGGGAAGCTCGGGCTGCCGCGCCGGCTCGTCTCGATCCTGGAGGGCGAGGGACTCTTCAACGACGTCACCGCGATCACCCTCTACCACGTGGCGATCGCCGCCGCGGTGACCGGGACGTTCTCGATGCCCGTCGCCGCGGGGGAGTTGGTCCTCTCCGGCGTCGTCGCGGTGGCGGTGGGACTGGCGCTCGCGTGGCTCACCGGGAAGGTGATGGGGTTCCTCGGCGACGCCACCCTCCAGACCGGGTTGACGCTGCTGGTGCCCTTCGCCTCGTACGTGCTCGCCGAGGAGCTCATGGGCTCGGGCGTGCTCGCGGTGCTCACCACCGCGCTCTACCTCTCCTCGGGGCGGGCCGTCGACGCCGACGACGTACAGGGGCGGCTCGCCGGCAACACCTTCTGGTCGATCGTCGACACACTCGTGACCGGGATCGCCTTCGGGCTGATCGGACTGGAACTGCACACCGTCATCGAGACCGGCCGGGAGCAGTGGGAGGACCTGCTGCCTGCCGCGCTCGCCGTCGTCGCCGTGGTGGTCGTCGTGCGGCTCGCGTGGCTGCTGCCGGCCGGCTGGCTCGCGATGCGGCTGCACCGCAACAAGGACCTCGACGAGGACATCCCGGCCAACTGGCGCGAGACCGTGGTGATCTGGTGGTCGGGGATGCGCGGGGTGGCCTCCGTCGCGCTGGCGCTCGCCGTGCCCCTCACCGTCGAGGGCGGCGAGCCCTTCCCCGGGCGGGACGCGATCCTCTTCCTCGCGTTCTGCGTCGTCGTGGTGACGCTCGTCTTCCAGGGGCTCACGCTGCCGTGGCTGGTGAGGCTGCTTCGGGTGAAGGCGGACACGGCGGCCGAGCGGAGCGTCGAGCGCGAGCTGGCCCTGCGGTGCGCGAAGGCGGCGCGGCAGCGGTTGCGGGAGATCGAGGAGGTCGAGGAGCTGCCGGAGGAGCTCGCCGAGGTCCTCGTGCGGCGGGCCTGGGACGTCGGGGCGCGGATCTCACCGGACATGGCGGACGAGGAGCGGCGCGCCTCCCAACTGGAGCACGTGGAGCGAATGAAGACGCTCCGACGCGTCCAGGGGGAGCTGCTCTCCGCCGCGCGGCACGAGGCCGTCGCGGCGCGCGGCGAGAGCGGCGTCGACCCCGAGGTGGTCGACCGGGTGCTGCACCAGCTCGACGTGCACAGCTACCGGCACGGCTGAGCGGCGCCTCAGATCTCCGACTTGCTGAGGTCGGCGGTCCTCATGCGGTCGGCGCCGGCCTGCGCGTCCTGGGCGAGCCGGATGCCGGGGAGCGCGTAGGGGTGCTCGGCCCTGAGCCAGGTGAGGAGCTGCTCGCGCAGGTCGCAGCGGAGCGTCCAGACGTCGTCGGCCGTGCGGGCGGTCGCGGCCGCGCGCACCTCGATCGTGGTGGGCGCGGTGTCGGTGACCCACAGGCTCCAACTGCGGCCGTCCCAGTGGTCGTTGGCGCGCACCAGCTCTTCCGTCTTGCTGCGGATCTCCTCGATGGGGGCCAGGTGGTCCAGGTGGAAGTAGACGGTGCCGGTGAGCTGCGAGCCGCCGCGGGACCAGTTCTCGAACGGCTTGCTCGTGAAGTACGAGACCGGCATGGTGATCCGCCGCTCGTCCCAGGTGCGGACGACGAGGTAGGAGATGGCGATCTCGTCGACGGTTCCGTACTCGCCGTCGACGATCACGGTGTCGCCTATCCGCACCATGTCGCCGAAGGCGATCGAGAGGCCGGCGAAGAGATTGCCGAGCGTCGACTGCGCCGCGACACCGGCGACGATGCCGAGCACACCGGCCGAGGCCAGCATCGAGGAGCCGAAGGTCTCCATGCCGGGGAACTGGAGCAGCACGGCGGCGGCTGCGATCACCGAGACCACGGCGGTCACCAGGCGCTGGATCAGCGTCAGCTGGGTACGCACCCGCCGCGCGCGGGCCGGGTCCAGCGCGACGCCCGCGTAACGCGAGGCGACCGTCTCCGTTATCGCCGCGAGGATGCGGAGGATCAGCCAGGCCGAGGCGCCGATGATGATGACCGTCAGCCAGAGGTCGACGGTCTCGCGGTCGTTCTTCGCCAGGCGGGTGCTGCCGAAGAAGCCGCGGACGAGCGTGACGAAGAGCACGGCCTGCAACGGCACCCGCCCGCGCCGCAGCAGCTCCCACATGGGGGTCTCCGGGTGCCTCGCGTCGAGCCTGTGCAGCGCGCGGTCGGCGGCCCAGGCGATCAGCCATGCCAGTACCAGTGCACCGCCGAACACGACGAGCGGGCGCAGCACGTCCTCCATGGTCTCCGTCTCCTCGGGGTCGGAAGGTCACCGTCGACGGTACCTGGGACCATGAGGGACCCCGCCGCGGTGGTAGCCGCGGGGAGAGATTGTGAAGGATGTGACACCGTGGCCACCGTCGTACTGCTCCACTCCGTCCACGGGCTGCGGCCCGCCGTGCACCGAGCCGCCGAGCGCCTCGGCGCGGCCGGTCACGAGGTGCTCACACCCGACCTGTTCGCCGGGCGCACCACCGACTCGGTGGAGGAGGGCATGGCGCTCAAGGAGGAGATCGGCAGCGACGAGCTGCTGCGGCGCGCGGTCGCGGCGGCGGCGCCGGTCTCCGAGCGCGGCGTCGTCTACGCGGGGTTCTCGCTCGGCGCCGCGCTGGCGCAGAACCTCGCGCTCGCCGACGTGAACGCACGCGGGCTGCTCCTCCTCCACGGCACCTCGGACCTCACGGACGACGCCACGGCCGACGACCTTCCCGTCCAGCTCCACGTCGCGGAACCCGACCCGTTCGAGCCCGACGACTGGCTGAGCGCCTGGTACCTGCGGATGCGCAGGGCAGGCGCCGACGTGGAGGTCTTCCGCTACGCGGGTGCCGGGCACCTCTACACGGACGAGGACCTCGACCACTACGACGCGGAAGCCGCCGAGCAGACCTGGCGGACCGCGCTCGGGTTCCTGGAGACGCTCTGACCGCGCCGTCTCACTCGCGCGAACAGCGGCCCGTGCCGCGGGAGTTGTCGGGCGAGCAGACATGGACGCGGTCGGCGGCGTCGTCGCTGAGGTAGCGGCCCACGCACTGGTTCGCGGTGCTGAGCCCCGAGTTCGCGCACCAGTCGGCCGCGGCCCGGCCGCTCTCGAAGCTGCCGCCGCCGTCCTCGTCCGGGCCCGGGCGGTAGAGCATCCAATAGCCGGAGCGGAGTGAGGCGTAGTCGTCGCTGTCGACCCAGCGGACGCCGTCGGTCCGGCCTGCGAGCGCTTTCTCGTGCCGTCTGCGTTCCGCGACGCCCTCCGACTTCGGTACGGAGGCGAGCTGCGCCACCCAGGAGTCGCGGTGCTCCGCGCCGCGCGGGCCCTCCGGTGCGGGAGCCTCGGAGGTGCGCGGGGGGCTCGTGGTCGCGTCGGCCTCGCGCTCGTCCTCCGTGTTCGCGCTCGGCGTGGGCCTCGGGGAGACGCCGTCCTCGGGGTGTGCGCCGCCGGGGGAGGCGGAGCCGCCCGACGGTGTGGGGGAGGGCGCGGCCCGCTCGTCCTCGGTGTCGAAGAGCAGGTAGGTGCCGAGGGCGATGAGCGCGGCGGCGACGAGCGCACCGCCGATGATCACCGCGTCCCGCAGCCGGAACCGGCCGCCCGGCGGCTGCGGTCGGGGTTCCGGAGACGCGGCGGGAGGGGGCCCGAAGGCGCCGTACGGCGGGGCGGCGTGCGGGGGAGTCGCAGGGCCCGGCGGTGCGGCGTGCGGTGCGGCGAACGCGTCGGGGAGCGGCTGGGGCGCGGGGGCGCGGTTCTCGGCGACCTCGGCGAGCATCGCGTCGAGGCGCTCGGGGCTCGGACGGGCGGCCGGGTCGCGGACGAGCAGCGCGTCGAGCACGGAGGCGAGCGGGCCGCTGCGCTGCGCGGGAGGCAGCGGGTCGTCGAGGACGGCGGCGAGGGTGGCGAGCGTCGTCGTGCGGCGGAGCGGGCTGCGGCCCTCGGTGGCGACGTAGAGCGTGATCCCGAGCGACCACAGATCGCCCTCGGGGCCGTCGATGCCGCGGATGCGTTCGGGTGCGACGTATTCGGGGGAGCCGAGGAACTCGCCGGGTGCGGTGAGGGAGGTGGCGCCCTGGAGGGCGGCGATGCCGAAGTCGGTGAGGACGGCCGAACCGTCCTCGCGCAGCAGGACGTTGCCGGGTTTGACGTCGCGGTGGTGGATGCCGGCGCGGTGGGCCGTGCGGAGCGCGGCGAGCATCTGCCGGCCGAGGCGTGCGGCGTCCGCGGGGGCCAACGGGTCCTGTGCGAGGCGGTCCTGGAGGGTCTCGCCGGGGAGCAGCTCCATGACGAGCCACGGCGGCTGGTCGGGCGCGTCGACGATGTGGTGGATCGTCACCACGTTCGGGTGGTTGAGCCGGGCGAGGGCGCGCGCCTCGCGCAGTACGCGCTCGCGGAGGTGCTGCACGCCCTCCGAATCCGCGGGGGTCTCGGACCCGTCGGGTGTCAACTCGGCGGTGAGCGGGCGTACTTCCTTCAGGGCGACCTCGCGGTGGAGTGCCGTGTCCCTGGCGCGCCACACGGTGCCCATGCCGCCGCTGCCCAGCTTCTCCAGCAGCTCGAAGCGGTCGTCCACCAACTGTCCCCGTGTGCCCCCAGTCATGGACGTCAGGGTACGTGGCCGGGGGCAACGGCTGTGCAGGCACCGGGAGTTACGGGCGTGGCCGCCCTCCCCGGCGGGAGGGCGGCCACGGCTGCGCGGGGGTCACTCCTTGCCGGAGCCGCCGCCGAGGTCGACACCGAGCTTCTGGAGCTCGGCGGGGAGCTGTTCGGTCTCGACCTTCTTGCCGTCGACCTTGACCGTCGGCGTGGCGTCGACCTTCCCCTTCTCGAAGTCGCCGATCATGCCGAGGGCCCACTTGTCGAAAGTGCCCTTCTCGACGTTCTGCCGGAAGTCCTTGTTGCCCTTCAACTCCTTGACGGAGTCGGCGACATCGAGGAGGTACCCGTCGTCGGCGAACTCGTCGTTCGTCTCCTCCGGGTGGTGCTTCTTCGAGTACAGCGCCTCGTGGTAATCGCGGAAGGCGTCGTTGCTGACGTCGAGCGCGGCGCCCAGGGCGCTGATCGCGTTCTTCGAGCCCTCGCCGCCGAGGTTGTTGTCGATGATCGAGCCGAGGTGGAGCTGGAGCTTGTACTTGCCGTCGTCGGCGCCCTTCTGCAGGAGCTTGCCCGCGCTCTGTTCGAAGCTGGCGCAGGCGGGGCAGCGCAGGTCCTCGTAGACGTCGATGCGGTTCTTCGCGTCCTCGCCGCCGATGACGACCCGGGTGCCCTTCGCCCCCTCCGCGTTGGCGGGGGTGACGAGCTTGGCGTCCTTCGCCGCGTCCCAACCCGAGGGCTCGTTCATCTTCTTCACGGCGACGCCGACGCCCGTCGCCAGCGCCAGCACGGCGACCACGGAGACACCGATCACCAACTGCCGGCGTATCTTCGCCTTCTTCGCCTGCTTCTCCCGCTCGATCCGCAGCCGCTCGCGTGCGGCGCGCTTGGACTCCTGGGAATTGCGCTTGCTCATGTCTCTTCTGCTCCGTTTCGGAATCCCTTGATTCCGCTCGTCCTAGAGGTGGTGTGTACGCACGGTTGCGCGTGCCGTCGCGGCGCGCGGCCTCTTCAGGCCGCCAGGCGGCAGCGCGGCGGACCTCGGCGGTGTACGGAGTGGGTGAGCAGGGGGACCGCGCGGGGCAGCCGCGCGGCCCGGGCGGCGCGAGCGGCGCGCACCTGGAGCGGACGGGGCGCGGGCACCGGTGCCAACTCCGGCCGGAGCGGCCGGAACGCGGTGGCGGCGGCCGCGCGCAGCAGCCGCGCGAGCGCGGCTTCGCCGCGGCGCAGCCACGCGGCGGCGAGGAGCCCGACGCCGACGTGGCAGGCGAGCAGCAGCCAGGGGAGCGTCTCCGGCGCCGCCGCGCTCCCGTTCTGCGCGGCGACGCGGGCGAGCGGGGTGCCGAGGCTGCCGCCGCCGCAGAGGAGGTCGAGGCCGACGGCGCGCAGCGGGCCCGTCACGGGGCCGCCGCCCTGGCCGTAACAGGCGTGCTGCCCCGTGGTGAAGACGGCGTCGGCGAGGAGCTCCAACGGGACGAGGACGCCGGCGATCCGGCCGTACCCGCACTCGCGCGGGGCGAGCGCGAAGGCGATGAGGAAGACACCGACCGCGACAGCGGCGAGGGTCGCGGCGGGGACCGGAGCCCCGGAGAGGAGGACGTGCCCGCCGGCCGAGAGCGTGACGCAGAGCGCGGTGAAGATCCCGGCGCGCGCAGCACGGATGCCGGGACTCCCCGCGGAGGGTATGCCCTGGCTCCCTGCGGACCCTGCCCGTCCGCCCGCCGATCCGATGTCCATCGCCACCGAGTCTGCCATGGGGAAGTGTAAAAGGGGCGTGAGAGGAGCGCACGAGCTCGGTTACGGTCGGGTGGTGCGGGGGCCGGCGCACGACCGTGGTGGGTGCGCCTGCGGTGTCAGCGCCGGGTCGTAGACTCCACAACCGCCGCAGCCCATCCGCGCCCGGAGGTGCCCCTCACGTGACCCAGCAGCCGTTCACACACCTGCACGTGCACACCCAGTACTCGCTGCTGGACGGAGCGGCACGGCTCAAGGACATGTTCAACGCCTGCAACGAGATGAACATGTCCCACATCGCGATGACGGACCACGGCAACCTGCACGGCGCCTACGACTTCTTCCACCAGGCCAAGGACGCCGGTGTGACGCCGATCATGGGCATCGAGGCGTACGTCGCGCCGGACCACCGCAAGAACACCCGCCCGGTCAAGTGGGGCACCCCGCACCAGAAGCGGGACGACGTCGCGGGCAACGGCGCCTACACGCACATGACGATGTGGGCGAGGGACGCCACCGGGCTCCACAACCTCTTCCGCGCCCAGTCCCGCGCGAGCCTCGAGGGCTTCTTCCGCAAGCCGCGCGTCGACCGCGAGCTCCTCTCCGAGTACGCGGAGGGCCTCATGGGCACCACGGGCTGCCCCTCGGGCGAGGTCTCCGCGAAGATCCGGCTCGGGCAGATGGACGAGGCGGTCAAGGCTGCCGGGGAGTTCCAGGACATCTTCGGCAAGGAGAACTACTTCGTCGAGTTGATGGACCACGGCATCGACATCGACAAGCGGGCGCGCGCCGGTCTGGAGGAGATCGCCCGCAAGATCGACGCCCCGTTCATCGTGACCAACGACTCGCACTACACGTACGAGAGGGAGTCCGTCGCCCACGACACCCTGCTGTGCATCCAGACCGGCAGCAACCTCTCCGACCCCGACCGCTTCAGCTTCGACGGCGCCGGCTACTACCTGAAGTCCGCCGAGGAGATGTACGCGATCGACAACTCCGAGGCATGGCAGCAGGGTTGCCGCAACACCCAGCTGCTCGTCGCGGAGCGCATCGACACGTCGGGCATGTTCGAGCCGAAGAACCTGATGCCGCAGTTCGACGTCCCCGAGGGGTACGACGAGGTCTCCTGGTTCCGCGAGGAGGTCAAGCGCGGGATGCACCGCCGCTACCCGGCGGGCGTCCCCGAGGACCGCCAGAAGCTCGCCGAGTACGAGATGGACGTCATCATTTCGATGGGGTTCCCCGGATACTTCCTCGTCGTCGCCGACTTCATCATGTGGGCGAAGGAGAACGGCATCGCCGTCGGCCCCGGCCGCGGCTCGGCGGCCGGCTCCATCGTCAGCTACGCGCTGGGCATCACCGACCTCGACCCGGTGATCCACGGCCTCATCTTCGAGCGCTTCCTCAACCCCGAGCGCGTCACCATGCCCGACGTCGACATCGACTTCGACGAGCGCAGGCGGGGCGACGTCATCCGCTACGTCACGGAGAAGTACGGCGCCGACAAGGTCGCCATGATCGGCACCTACGGCACCATTAAGGCGAAGGCCGCCATCAAGGACGCCTCACGCGTGCTGGGTTACCCGTACGCGATGGGCGACCGCATCACCAAGGCGATGCCGGCCGACGTCCTCGGCAAGGGCATCCCGCTCTCCGGCATCACCGACCCCGAGCACCCCCGGTACAGCGAGGCCGGCGAGGTCCGCGGGATGTACGAGAACGAGCCCGACGTCAAGAAGGTCATCGACTCCGCGATGGGCATCGAGGGCCTCGTGCGGCAGATGGGCGTGCACGCCGCGGGCGTCATCATGTCGAGCGAACCCGTCATCGACCACGCGCCGGTCTTCTCCCCGAAGAACGACGGCACCGTGGTGACGCAGTGGGACTACCCGAGCTGCGAATCGCTCGGCCTGCTGAAGATGGACTTCCTCGGCCTGCGCAACCTGACCATCATGGACGACGCCGTCAAGATGATCAGGAAGAACAAGGACGTCGATCTCAAGCTCCTCGATCTTCCGCTCGACGACCCGAAGACCTTCGAACTCCTCCAGCGCGGCGACACGTTGGGCGTCTTCCAGTTCGACGGCGGACCGATGCGCTCGCTGCTGCGGATGATGAGGCCCGACCACTTCGAGGACATCTCCGCCGTCTCGGCCCTCTACCGCCCGGGCCCGATGGGCATGAACTCGCACATCAACTACGCCCTGCGCAAGACCGGTCAGCAGGAGACCACTCCGATCCACCCGGAGCTGGAGGAGCCGCTCAAGGAGATCCTCGACATCACCCACGGCCTCATCGTCTACCAGGAGCAGGTGCAGAAGGCCGCGCAGGTGCTCGCCGGGTACAGCCTCGGCCAGGCCGACCTCCTCCGCCGTGCGATGGGCAAGAAGAAGAAGGAGGTTCTCGACAAGGAGTTCGTGAACTTCCAGCAGGGCATGCGGGACAACGGCTACTCGGACGAGGCGATCCAGGCCGTCTGGGACGTCCTCGTGCCGTTCGCCGGATACGCGTTCAACAAGGCCCACTCCTCGGCGTACGGGCTCGTCACCTACTGGACGGCCTACCTCAAGGCCAACTACCCCGCCGAGTACATGTCCGCGCTGCTCACCTCGGTCCGCGACGACAAGGACAAGTCGGCGGTCTACCTCAACGAGTGCCGGAAAATGGGCATCCAGGTGCTGCCGCCGAACGTCAACGAGTCCGAGGCCAACTTCACCTCGCGGGACGACTCCACGATCGTCTTCGGCCTCACCGCGGTGCGCAATGTCGGCCAGAACGTCGTCGACTCGATCGTCAAGTCCCGCAAGTCGAAGGGGAAGTACTCCTCCTTCCCGGACTTCCTCGACAAGGTCGAAGCCGTCGTCTGCAACAAGCGGACGGTGGAGTCCCTCATCAAGGCGGGCGCCTTCGACGAGATGGGCCACACCCGCAAGGGCCTCACCGCGCACTTCGAGCCGATGATCGACAACGTCGTGCAGGTCAAGCGGAAGGAGGCGGAAGGCCAGTTCGACCTCTTCGGCGACATGGGGGGCGAGACGGAGAGCGGCCCCGGCTTCGGCCTCGACGTCGAGTTCACCGACGAGGAGTGGGAGAAGACCTACCTCCTCGCGCAGGAGCGGGAGATGCTCGGTCTCTACGTCTCCGACCACCCGCTCTTCGGCCTGGAGCACGTCCTCAACGACAAGGCCGACGCCGCGATCTCCCAACTCACGGGCGGCGACTACGCGGACGGCTCGATCGTGACGATCGGCGGCATCATCTCCGGCCTCCAGCGGAAGATGACGAAGCAGGGCAACGCCTGGGCGATCGCCACCGTCGAGGACCTCGCGGGCTCCATCGACTGCATGTTCTTCCCCGCGACCTACCAGCTCGTCTCCACCCAACTCGTGGAGGACGCGGTCGTGTTCGTCAAGGGCCGCCTCGACAAGCGCGAGGACATCCCGCGGCTCGTCGCCATGGAGCTGATGATCCCCGACCTCACCGACGTCGGCGCCTCGGCTCCCGTGACGATCACCATCCCCTCGCTGCGGGTCACGCCCCCGCTCGTCGAGAAGCTCGACGAGGTGCTCGCGCAGCACCGCGGCTCCAGCGAGGTGCGGCTGAAGCTCCAGGGCGCCCGCAAGACGACGGTGCTGCGGCTCGACCGCCACCGCGTCACCGCGGACACCGCACTCTACGGCGATCTCAAGGCGCTCCTCGGCCAGTCCTGCGTGGCCGGCTGAGGGCGCCCTGGCACGGCACGACGGGCGGGCGCATCCCCACCGGGTGCGCCCGCCCGTCGCGTTGCCGCCGCGTCGGCGG
>NZ_AJTQ01000124.1 GCF_000262345.1 Streptomyces xiaopingdaonensis
CAGTTGTGGCCGAACCGTCGCTGGTGCTTGCGCGCCACGTCGGCCGGGCTGCCCTGCGCCTTCGACTGCGGCGGCTCGGCGGTCGAGCCCTGCATCCGCTCCTGGTCCTCCTCCGCGCTGCTGCGTCCCTGCTTCTGCGCGGCCTGCTTGCGCTGCTTGTTGTGCTTGGCCATGTCCGTTCGCCTCCTGGGGACCTCGAACCGGTCGACCACGGCAAGCGTTGCACGAGGGATGAAAGTCCGCATGTCGGACGATTGGGGCGAAGTGTGCCGGTCCGACGTCGGGTGGCACCGGCGGAGCGCCCGCCCGCGGGCCGCGCACGGCAGCCCCGTCGTGCCCTCGCGGGGCCGGCACGGCGGCACTTGGGCCGGTCGGGAGGCCGGAGCCGGTGGCCACAACGCCACGCCGACGTTCGATGCGGGCTGCTAACACCCGTACGCTCGGGCAGACTCGAAGAACCCGAAGAAAGCTCCGGGAGACCTCGAAGCAGGCAGCCCAGGTGGGACATGCCGACGGGAGTGGGTGGATCGTGAACCGCTGCGTTGTCCTGGTGGACGCCGGGTACCTTTTGGGGGCTGCGGCGAGCCTCCTCGCCGGCGAGCCGGTGCGCTCCCGGATCAGCGTCGACCACGCCGCGCTCGTCGCCGGCCTCCGCGAGCGCGCCGAGGACGACACCGGCTGCTCCCTGCTCCGCATCTACTGGTTCGACGGCGCCCCCGACCGCGTCCCCCAACCCGAGCACCGCCGGCTGCGCGTGATGCCCCGCGTCACCGTCCGGCTCGGCGCGCTCACCCGCACCGACGGGCGCTGGGCGCAGAAGGGCGTCGACGCGGCGATGCACGCCGAGCTCACCGAACTCGCCCGCAACCGGGCCTGTTCCGACATCGTGCTGGTGACCGGCGACGGCGACCTGCTGCCCGGACTGATGTCGGCGAAGGAGCACGGCGTCGCCGTCCACCTGTGGGCGGTGCAGGCCGCCGACGGCGACTACAACCAGTCGGAGGACCTCGTAGCGGAGGCGGACGAGCGCCGCGTCCTCGACCGCGCCTGGCTCACCGGCGTGGCCCGCGCCAAGGAACCGGTCGCGCCCTGCGCGCCGCAGGAGCCGCGCCCCGAGATCGCCGCGATCCTCTCCGCGCCGCTCCCCGAGACGTCGAAGAACGGCAGCGCCCACGGCAACCGCAGGGCCGAACTCGCCGACGAGGCGCCCCGATCCGAGCACGGCAGCGCCGAGCCGGCGGCGGAGACCGGCCAGGCCCCCGCGCCCCGCGCCGAGAACCAGGGCGTGCCCACGCCCAAGGACCTCGCGGGGCTGAGCCGCGCCTCGGCGGCCAACGGCGTCCTTCCCAGCGCCACCCTGCGCTGGTCCTCGGACAAGGGCATGATCGACCGCACCTCGGGAGAGTCGCCCGAGACCGCCGGGCTGCCGATGCTCGCCCAGCTCACCTCGGCCGAGCAGCGGTGGGCCGACCGCGAGGAGGACATCACCGAGGTGAGCGGCGACCCTTTCGAGGTCGGGCAGGTCTTCGCGCGCCGCTGGCTCAAACGCCTCACCAACCGGAGCGACGTGCAGCGCCTCTCCACCGAGTACCCCCGCATCCCGCACCGCATCGACGGTGAACTCCTGCGCTACGCCGCACGGTTCGGCCTGCTCGCGCACAAGGACGACCAGATCGACGAGCACGACCGCTACGCGATCCGGGCCGGTTTCTGGCGCCAGGTCGACGACCTCACCGCAGCCCGGTCCGAGCACGCCCCGGCCGGCGAGTGACCCCGGCGGGGGGCTGACGGCCGTGCGCCAGGCGGCGGCGCGTACCCTCGTGGTTCGTGGAATCGGGCACTCGGCAGGCGGTGGAGAGCGTGGAGTCGGCACCCGCGCAGGTCGCCGTGGAGCTGGGGGAGCTGGTCAAGACGTACCGGCAGGGACGCGCCCGCCGGGGCGGCCCCGCCGTGCCACCGGTGCGGGCGAGCGACGGCGTCAGCCTCCGTGTGCACCGCGGTGAGATCTTCGGCCTCCTCGGCCCGAACGGCGCCGGCAAGTCCACCCTCGTACGCCAGCTCACCGGCCTGCTGCGACCCGACAGCGGCACGATCCGCGTCCTCGGTCACGACCTCGTCCGCCACCCCGCGCGGGCGGCCCGGCTCCTCGCCTACCTCGGTCAGGAGTCCACAGCGCTCGACGAACTCACCGTCCGCCTCGCGGCGGAGACCACGGCGAGGCTCCGCGGCCTCGACGCCGCCGCGGCCGTCGGGGAGTCCGACGCCGTCCTCGACGAGCTGGGGCTCACCGCGCTCCGGAGCCGCCCGCTCAACCGCCTCTCCGGCGGCCAACGCCGGCTCGCCTGCTGCGCGGCCGCGCTCGTCGGCGACCGTCCGCTCCTCGTCCTCGACGAGCCGACGACGGGCATGGACCCGCACGCCCGCCGTGCCGTGTGGGCCGCCGTCGACCGGCGCAGGGCGCGGGGCACCACCGTGGTCCTGGTGACGCACAACGTGATCGAGGCGGAGACGGTGCTCGACCGGGTGGCCGTGATGGACGCGGGCAGGGTGATCGCCTGCGACACCCCCGGCGGGCTCAAGGCGCTCGTCGGGGACGACGTACGGGTCGAACTGGTGTGGCGCGAACGGGCGCCGCTCGACGTTCCCGAGGTCGCCGAACTCCACGGCAGCGCCGCCGTGTCGGGGCGCAGGTGGACGTTGCGGTTGCCGCCCGAGCAGGCGCGCTCGGCGGTCACCGCCGTCACGGGAGGGGCGGCGTTCGCCGCGCTGGACGACTTCACGCTGGCGACGCCGAGCCTGGAGGACGTCTATCTGGCGCTCGGCGGCAGCGGCGAGGGCCTGGTGAAGGCGTGAGCAGGCCGGGGCGCGGCGCCGTACGCGACGAGTGGGCGAGCCGGCCGGGACGGCCGACGACGAGGGGCAGGGTGTGAGCACCACCGCGACGGAGAACGCCGCAACCACCGCCGGACCGCGGCGAGCCGAGCCGGAACAGGCCGCGCTCGCGCCCGGCGCGGGGTTCGTCCCCGCGCTCGCCGCCGTCTACCGGGCACAACTGTCGCGGGCGAAGGTCTCGCGGATCCCGCTGCTCTTCGTCGCGACCTTCCAGTCGCTCGGCATCATGGTGCTCATGCGCGGGGTCGTCGACGGCGGCGACGAGGCGCGGGCGGTCGTCTCGGGCGCGAGCGTGCTCGTGGTGGCGTTCGTCGGACTCAACCTGCTGGCGCAGTACTTCGGCCGGCTGCGCGCGGGCGGCGGCCTGGACCACTACGCGACGCTGCCGGCGCCGCCCGCGTCCGTCGTCCTCGGGACGGCGGGGGCGTACGCGTCCTTCACGGTGCCGGGCGTCGTCTTCACCGCCGTGGCCGGAAGCCTCCTCTTCCAGCTCCCGCTCGCCGGGCTGTGGATTCTCGCGGCCGTCATCCCGCTCGCGGGTGCGGCGCTGGCCGGCCTCGGAGCCGCGCTGGGGCTCCTCGCGCCGCGTCCCGAACTCGCGACGCTCTGCGGGCAGTTGGGCATGTCGGCGGCGCTGCTGCTCGGGGTGCTGCCGCCGGAGCGGCTGCCGCTCCCCGTGCAGTGGCTGCGCGACCTGCTGCCGTCGACCTACGGGGTCGAGGCGCTCGCGGCCACCTTCTCGCCGGGCCCGGCCTGGGGAGCGATCCTCGTGGACCTCGGCGTGTGCGCGGCGGTCGGGCTCGTCTCGCTCGCCGTCGCGACGCGGGCGTACCGCTGGGCGGCCGCGCGCTGACGGTTGCGCGCCGGCGACCGCCCGTCGACGGTTGTGCGGGCCATCCGCTTCCGGGTCGGCCCACGCGTCCGCCGTCGGGCCTGGCACGATGGCGTCCGTGACCGCACCGACGCCTGAGCCCCACCGCCCCGACCCTTCCAGCTCCCCGCAGCCCGCGTGGGGCTACGGCCCCGCCGCACCGCCGCCCTACTCGGCCGACCAGGGCGCGACGCACTCGGCCTGGGGCGCGGCGGCCCCGCCGCCCGAGCCGGTGGACCTCCGCAAGGAGCTGCGCGACGGGGCGCTCTGCGCACTCGCCGTCGGCGTCACGGGTGTGCTGCTTGGCCTCCTCTGGCTCTGGCTCGCCCCGCGCGTCCCGCTTCTCACGGACGGCGCAGCGGTCTACCTCAAGGACCCCGAGGGCGAGGAAGCCGTGGGTGCCGACGGGGTGTTCACGCTCGTGGGGCTCGCCTTCGGTGCCGTCAGCGGCGTCGTCCTCTTCCTCGTCCGCAGGCGCGGCGGGATGGGGCTCGCCGTCGGGCTCGCCGTCGGCGGGTTGCTCGCCTCGCTGCTCGCCTGGGGCGTCGGCACCGTCCTCGGGCCCGAGCAGGACCTCGCGAAGGCCGCGGCCGAGGCGGGGAAGAACGCCACCTTCGAAGCGCCGCTCCGCCTCCAGGCGAAGGGCGCACTGCTCGCCTGGCCGTTCGCGGCCGTCCTCGTCCACCTCGTGCTCACCGCGGTCTTCGTCGAGCGCGAGGACGAGCCGGGCGGCGCGGCGCCGGGACAGCCGCAGCCGTCCGCCTGAGCCGGCGAACTCCCGTACCCCGCACGCCGATCGGGTGCGGGGTTCAGGACCGGGCGATCGGCGCGAGGACGGCGTCGGTGAGACGTGCCAGGTCGTCGGGGGCCAGCTCGATCTCCAGGCCGCGGCGGCCCGCGGAGACGTGCACGGTGGGGAGTTCGGCCGCCGAGGAGTCGAGGACGGTGCGCAGTCGGCGGCGCTGGCCGAGCGGGGAGATGCCCCCGAGGACGTACCCCGTGGCGCGCTCGGCGGCGTCGGGTTCTGCCATGACGGCGCGCTTGGCGCCGGCCGCCGAGGCGAGCGCCTTGAGGTCGAGCGAGGCGGAGACGGGCACGACGGCGACCGTCAACTCCCCTCCTGCCTCGGCGACGAGCGTCTTGAAGACCTGCGCGGGCGGGACGCCGAGCGCCTCGGCCGCCTCGCCGCCGTAGGACGGTGCCGCCGGGTCGTGCGCGTACGCGTGGGTGGTGAAGGCGACGCCTGCGGCGGAGGCCGCGGCCACCGCCGGGGTCGGCGCGGCGGCCTGCTTCTTCTTCGCCATGGGCGGTTCTCCTGCGGGCCGACTCGCGTCGGCGGAGGGTCAGTTGGGGCTGGTCGGCGACTTGGTCAGGTCCACGGCCGGGACCGAGGGGAGCTTGGCGATCGTCGAGGTCTCGCGGCGCAGGAGGCGCAACTCGTCCGCGAGCCTCGTCGCGGTGTCGGGCGCCTGGAGCAGCCGCTGCTTCGTGGGGACGTCGAGGATCGTGGCGGCGGCGACGAGGTAGGAGACGACGGACGGCTCGTCCGGGAGTTCCTGACCCTCGGCGAGCGTCCGTTCGCGCGCGCCCGCGAGCCGCTTCTGGTACGAGCGGAAGGCCCGCAGCACCCCGGAGGCGAGCGCGCCCGCGCCGTCGCCCTCCTCCTCGGGGAGCTCCTCGACCTCGCCGGTCAGGTAGGGGCCGCTCGCGTCGACCGAGTGGAGCCGGAAGCGCGTGGTGCCGGTGGCGAGGACCTCGAACCGCTCGGCCGGTGTCTCGGCGTCCTCCTCCTCGAGGGCGCCGGCGGTCTCGCGGATCGTCGAGGCGTCGGCGATGCAGCCGATCTCGTGGAAGGCGCGGATCGGCTCCGGGCCGAAGCCGGCGGCCGGCTCCGTGCCGGCGGGCGGCGCCGAGTCGGGAAGGCCGATGGCGGTCGGTGCCACCTCGTACCCGTCCTTGATGGCGACGACGCCGAAGAGTCTCGGCTGTCCTTCGGGGAGCGCCTGCAAGTCGCCTACGAGCGCGCGGTACCGGGGCTCGAAGACGCTCAGCGGCAGCACGAGGCCGGGGAAGAGTACCGAGTTGAGCGGGAAGAGCGGAAGCGCGGTGGTCACGACCGGTAAGCCTAAAGCCTTACGGGGCGGCTGTGGCGACCGTGCGGGCAGCTCGCTGCTCGGCGGGCGGCCGGCACGGCGTCACTGCCTGCGCAGCAGGCGGGTGGCGCCGGCGGCGACCGTGGTGGCGAGCGTCCAGCCGAGCACGATCATCAGGGCCGCGATCCACTGCCCGTTCCCCGGAGGGTCCCAGGCGGTGTCCTGGCCGAAGCTGATCACGGGCAGCAGCAGGTCGAGCGCGTAGAGCGGCGCGTTCCACTGCGGAGACTCCTCGGGTACGACCTCGGTGGGCGGATGGCCGGCGAACCAGAGGGCTCCCGACGCCCACAGCACCGCCATCCACACGGCGGCCTGCGCCGGACGGTAGCCGTAGGCGACCGTCCAGTCCTGGAGGTACCCCCAGACCTTGCCGACGAGGGGCAGCGTCTCGCGCCTGCGCCGCTGCTTGGCGAGGAGGACGGTGCGCGCGTTGGTGTCCTCGCCGCTCTGCCGGTAGACGGTGGCGAGTTGCTCGTACGGCTCCGGGCTGTACTCGGGGGTGGCAGAGGCGACCCAGGCGAGGCGCTCGCGGACGTTGAAGTGCCCCTCCTTCGGTATCGCGTGCCGGTAGCTGAAGCCGGCCATCCACAGCCGCTGCCCGTCCGGCCAACTGCCCACCCGGTCCAGCAGCTTCTCGACGGTGGCGCCGGAGAGGACGACGAGGCCGCGCTCCGGAGGCTGCGGGGTGAACGCCAGCTCGGGCGCCGTGATGCGCCGCAGCGACAGCTCCTGGTCGCGTTGGAGGACGAAGCGGGCGTTCTCGATCATCAGCGCGGAGCCGAACCTGCCGTCGTCGAGGACCATCCCGCCCGTGCACTCGAACCGCTTGGTGCGCCAGCGTGCGTCCCGCGGCACGACGCGTCCGCCGGTCGCCACCGGCATGGCGCTCGTCGGCGTGCCCTGGAGGTGCGCGGCCTGGCTGCGGTGCGCGTCGGCGAAGCTCGCCGTCTGTTCGACCGTCAACTGCGGTGCGTAGAGCGCGTGTCGGCCGTGCCGGTTGCGCAGCACCGTGCCGAGCATCTCCAGCGAGGAGCCGATCGTCGCGCCGCGGAGGCTCACCTCGCCGTCGGTGCGTAACAGGCTCGCCTGGAGCTCCTGCCCCACGCTGATGCCGTCGGCCGCGATGGCGCGGGCGCGGGCAGGCAGCCGCGTCGGCCGGTGCGCGGCGTCGGCGAGGGAGGGGGCGGGGAGGGCGCCGTCCCTCGGGGCGCTGCCGATCGTGGCCTGGTTGAGGAGGAGGTCGGTGCCGATCACCGCGTCGGTGAGGCGGATGCCGGAGGGGATGCTGCACCGCGGCAGGTGGAGGTCGCCCTCGGTGGTGAGGCGGGCGGCCTCCAGCCTCGGCAGGTAGCAGTCGACGAACCTGCCGGTGCGCACGTGCGCTTCGGGCATCCGCACCTCGTCCTCGAAGCGGCAGTGGCGGAACTCGAAGAACGGGTCGACGCTGCCGCCCGAGAGGTCGAGGCACCCGCGGACCTGGGCGCCGACGAGGTGGAGCGAGGTCACGCGGCCCAGCAGCGCGGCGGGGCCGTGGAGCAGGAGCAGCGCGACGACGCGGGCGCGTACGGTGCGCTCCGGGCCCCACTCGGCGTCGCCGTTCGGATCGTCGTGCTCCGCGCGTCCGCTGCGGAGGTCGAGCGTGCTGCCGTTGCGGAACGCCTGCCACAGCGCCCACTCGGCCGTCGAGAGCGACAGCCCCGCGGGCGGGTCCCCTGCACTCTGCGGATCGGTCACGTAGCGCAGCCCCTTAGCCTCTGCCGGGGTCGCTCCGAGTGACCCCGCTCTCCTCTGGTGATTCCGCCCGCCACTCCCGGCTACACACCGCAGCACCCGGTGACGGACGGTTCGTTGCGCTACGTTAGCCGTCCCGTGTCCCCAAACGGCCTGCGCCGGCGGTCGGTTGGCGTGAACGGCGGGAACGGTGGGAGTCCCCGGGCCGCCTCGCGCCGATGGTCGGTGCCCGCTCGGGCACGAGGTGTACACGAAGGTGTACCGAAGGATGGAACGATGTCGGGGACTCGCGCGGTGTCTGAGAGACTGGAGTCGTGATCTCCCGAATCGATCTGCGCGGCTCCGCGCCGGGCTCCGACGCCCGCGCGCGCGAGCTGCTGCCCCGTGCCGAACTCGACGTCGAGGCCGCCCTGGAGAAGGTGCGGCCGATCTGCGACGACGTGCGCCATCGCGGCACCGCGGCGCTCCGCGAGTACGCGCAGCGTTTCGACGGCGTCACGCAGAGCAGCGTCCGGGTACCGCAGGCCGCGCTCGACGAGGCGCTGGAGCAGCTCGATCCGAGGGTCCGCGCGGCCCTGGAGGAGTCGATCGAGCGGGGCCGCGCCGTCCACCGCGACCAGCGGCGCACCGACTCCACGGTCCGGGTCGTCCCCGGCGGCACCGTCACCGAGCGGTGGGTGCCCGTCGAGCGCGTCGGCCTCTACGTCCCGGGCGGTCGGGCCGTCTATCCGAGCTCCGTCGTCATGAACGTCGTTCCCGCGCAGGAGGCGGGCGTCGAGTCGCTCGCCGTCAGCTCGCCTCCGCAGGCCGAGTTCGGCGGCCTCCCGCACCCGACGATCCTCGCCGCCTGCGCCCTCCTCGGCGTCGACGAGGTCCACGCGGCCGGCGGCGCCCAGGCTGTCGCCATGTTCGCCTACGGCACCGAGGAGTGCAGGCCCGCGCAGCTCGTCACCGGCCCCGGCAACGTCTACGTCGCCGCAGCCAAGCGGCTCCTCAAGGGGCGTATCGGCATCGACTCGGAGGCGGGCCCGACCGAGATCGCGATCCTCGCCGACGAGACGGCGGAACCGGCGCACCTCGCCGCCGACCTCATCAGCCAGGCCGAGCACGACCCGGTCGCCGCCGCGGTCCTCGTCGTCCCCTCCGAGCGGCTCGCCGACGCGGTGGAGGCCGAGCTGAAGGTGCAGACCTCCGCGGCGAAGCACCGGGAGCGGATCACCGAGGCGCTCGGTGGCCGGCAGTCCGGCATCGTCCTCGTCGACTCGCTGGAGGACGGCCTCGCCGTGGTCGACGGCTACGCGGCCGAGCACCTGGAGATCCAGACCGAGGACGCGGCGCGCTGGGCGTCACGGGTCCGCAACGCCGGCGCCGTCTTCGTCGGGCCCTGGGCCCCCGTCTCGCTCGGCGACTACTGCGCGGGCTCCAACCACGTGCTGCCGACCGGCGGTTGCGCCTGCCATTCCTCGGGCCTGTCGGTCCAGTCCTTCCTGCGCGGCATCCACGTCGTCGACTACACCCGCGAGGCCCTCGCCGACGTCGCCCACCATGTGGTGGCGCTCGCCGAGGCAGAGGACCTGCCGGCGCACGGCAGCGCGGTCACCGCGCGCTTCCCCGAGCAGCAGGGCGCCTGAGGGCGCCGTCGGAAAGGCACCCGAGAGCACGTGACAGTCACAGAAGAGCTGCCGATCAGGGACGAACTCCGCGGCAAGTCCCCTTACGGGGCCCCGCAGTTGGACGTCCCCGTCCGGCTCAACACCAACGAGAACCCCTACCCGCTCCCCGAGCCGCTGGTGCAGCGGATCGGCGAGCGCGTCACCGAGGCGGCGCGCACCCTCAACCGCTACCCCGATCGGGACGCGGTGGAGCTGCGCAGCGAACTCGCCTGCTATCTGCGGCGGATGACGGGCCACGCCGTCACCGAGGCGCACGTCTGGGCCGCGAACGGCTCCAACGAGGTGCTCCAGCAGCTCCTCCAGACCTTCGGCGGCCCCGGCCGTACCGCGCTCGGCTTCGAGCCCTCGTACTCGATGCACGGGCTCCTCGCCCGCGGCACCGGCACCGCCTGGCTCTCCGGGCCGCGCAACGACGACTTCACCATCGACGTCGCAGCGGCCGTGCGGACGATCGAGGCCCACCGCCCGGACGTCGTCTTCGTCTGCTCGCCGAACAACCCGACGGGGACGGCGGTGGAGGCGGAGACGGTCGTCGCGCTCCACGAGGCGGCGCAGCGCGCGCGGCCCGAACACGGCGCGCTCGTCGTCGTCGACGAGGCGTACGGCGAGTTCTCGCACCGCCCTTCGCTGCTGCCGCTGCTGGAGGGCCGGCCGACGCTGGTGGTCTCGCGGACGATGTCGAAGGCGTTCGGCGCCGCGGGCCTGCGGCTCGGCTACCTCGCCGCCGACCCCGCCGTCGTCGAAGCGGTGCAGCTCGTGCGGCTGCCGTACCACCTCTCGGCCGTCACCCAGGCCACCGCGCTCGCCGCGCTGGAGTACACCGATACCCTGCTCGGATACGTCGAGCAGCTCAAGAGCGAACGGGACCGCATCGTCGCCGAACTCCGCGACGCCGGCTGCGAGGTGACCGCCTCGGACGCCAACTTCGTCCAGTTCGGCAGGTTCGACGGGCCCGGCGGCGCGCACGCCGTCTGGGAGGCGCTCCTCGCGCACGGCGTCCTCGTCAGGGACAACGGCGTCCCGGGCCGGCTGAGGGTCACCGCGGGGACCCCGGAGGAGAACGACGCGTTCCTCGACGCGGTGCGCGCAGTGATGAAGGAGATCGCACAATGAGCCGCACCGGACGCGTGCAGCGCAACACCAAGGAGACCTCGGTCCTCGTCGAGATCGACCTCGACGGCACCGGGCAGGCCGACATATCGACGGGCGTGGGCTTCTACGACCACATGCTCGACCAGCTCGCCAGGCACGGCCTCTTCGACCTCACCGTCAAGACCGACGGCGACCTGCACATCGACACCCACCACACCATCGAGGACACCTCGCTGGCGCTCGGCGCCGCCTTCAAGGAGGCGCTCGGCGACAAGCGCGGCATCGTGCGCTTCGCCAACTCGGCGGTGCCGCTCGACGAGTCGCTCGCCCGCGTGACGGTCGACCTCTCGGGCCGCCCGTACCTCGTCCACGTGGAGCCGGAGGGCATGGCGCCCATGATCGGCTCCTACGACACGACGATGACGCGGCACATCCTGGAGTCCTTCGTGGCCCAGGCGCAGGTCGCGCTCCACGTGGAGGTTCCGTACGGGCGCAACGCGCACCACATCGTGGAGTGCCAGTTCAAGGCGCTGGCGCGCGCCCTGCGGTACGCCAGCGAACCCGACCCGAGGCAGCCGGGGGTCATCCCCTCGACGAAGGGGGCGCTGTAGCCGTGGAGTTCGCGACACGGAAGCCGGTGGAGCGGTGAACGGCCTCTCCACCCTGCTGATCTTCGTCGGTCTCTTCCTCGCCGGCGGCGCGGTCTCCTTCTGGAAGCAGAAGCTGCCC
This sequence comes from Streptomyces xiaopingdaonensis, assembly GCF_000262345.1. Taxonomy (GTDB): domain Bacteria; phylum Actinomycetota; class Actinomycetes; order Streptomycetales; family Streptomycetaceae; genus Streptomyces; species Streptomyces xiaopingdaonensis. Next base: position 11,142 of record NZ_AJTQ01000124.1, read on the forward strand.
ACCGGCGTGGTGGTGTTGCTCGGCATCTGCTCGGCGATGGCGCTCCTCGCCGGTGTGCTGCGGTTGGACGTGTGGGAATGAGCAACGGCAAGCGTGTGGTCGTCTTCGACTACGGCTTCGGCAACGTGCGTTCGGCCGAGCGCGCCGTGGCGCGGACGGGCGCCGAGGTCGAGATCACCAAGGAGTACGACGCGGCGATGGCGGCCGACGGCCTCCTCGTCCCCGGCGTCGGCGCCTTCGCTTCCTGCATCGCCGGGCTGCGTGCGGCGAGGGGCGACTGGGTCGTCGGGCGGCGGCTCGCGGGCGGCCGTCCCGTCCTCGGGATCTGCGTGGGGATGCAGGTGCTCTTCTCGCGCGGGATCGAGCACGGCGAGGAGGCCGAGGGGCTCGACGAATGGCCGGGCACCGTGGGCCCGTTGAGAGCGGAGACGGTGCCGCACATGGGCTGGAACACCGTCACCGTGCCCGAGGACTCGCGCCTGTTCGCCGGTCTCCCCGCCGACGAGCGGTACTACTTCGTCCACTCCTACGCCGTTCACGACTGGGAGCTGGAGACGGCGAACCCGTCGCTGGCCGCACCCAAGGTGAGCTGGACGACGCACGGCGAGCCCTTCGTCTCCGCCGTCGAGAACGGCCCCCTGTGGGCGACCCAGTTCCACCCGGAGAAGTCCGGCGACGCCGGCGCCCGGCTGCTGGCGAACTGGGTCGCCACCCTCTGAGCCGCCATTCCGAACCGATCAGCACGTGAGGACCAGCCCCCGATGAGCCAGCTCGAACTCCTCCCCGCCGTCGACGTCAGGGAAGGCCAGGCCGTCCGCCTCGTCCACGGCGAGTCGGGCTCCGAGACCTCCTACGGCGACCCGCTCTCGGCCGCGCTCGCCTGGCAGCGCTCGGGCGCCGAGTGGCTCCACCTCGTCGACCTCGACGCCGCGTTCGGCACGGGCGACAACCGCGCCGCGATCTCCGAGGTGGCGCACGCGATGGAGATCAAGGTGGAGCTCTCGGGCGGCATCCGCGACGACGATTCGCTCGCCGCCGCGCTCGCCACCGGCTGCCGCCGGGTCAACCTCGGGACGGCGGCGCTGGAGTCGCCCGAGTGGGTCGCGAAGGTGATCGCCGAGCACGGCGACCGGATCGCGGTCGGCCTCGACGTCCGCGGGACGACGCTCCGCGGACGCGGCTGGACGCGGGACGGCGGCGACCTCTACGAGACGCTGGAGCGCCTCGACTCCGAGGGCTGCGCACGGTACGTGGTCACCGACATCGCCAAGGACGGCACCCTCAAGGGCCCCAACCTGGAGCTGCTCCGCAACGTCTGCGCCGCCACCGACCGCCCGGTCGTCGCCTCGGGCGGCGTCTCCTCCCTCGACGACCTGCGGGCGATCGCCTCGCTCGTCCCGGAGGGCGTCGAGGGCGCGATCGTCGGCAAGGCGCTCTACGCCGAGGCGTTCACGCTGGAGGAGGCGCTCGCCGCCGTCGCGGAGACCGGGTGACCTCCCCCGCCGACTCCTTCCCGGAGCGGTTCGGCGCCGCGCGTGCCGTCGCGGCCGGGGACCGGGTTCTCGTCGGCGGGACGCTGCCGGTCGAGGACGGTGTCCTCCTCGGCGAGGGCGATCCGTACGAGCAGACCAGGGCGGCCTTCGCGCGGGCGCTCTCGGCGCTCCGCGCGTACGGCCTCGGCGCCGAGGCGGTCGTGCGCACCCGCGTCCATCTCGTCCACGAGCGCGATCTCGACGAGGCCGCGCGGGCGCACCGGGAACTCTTCGCGGGCGTACGTCCCGCGGCGACGGCGCTCGTCGTCGCCGGGCTCGCGGACACGCGGGCGCTCGTCGAGGTCGAGCTGGAGGCGTACCGCGGAAGCTGAGCACCTGTCCCGTCCCCACTCCGAGAACCTGCAAGGAGCCCGCACCTCATGTCCCTGGCGGTCCGCGTCATCCCCTGCCTAGACGTCGACGGCGGTCGGGTCGTCAAGGGCGTCAACTTCAAGAACCTGCGCGACGCCGGCGACCCGGTGGAGATGGCGAAGGTCTACGACGCCGAAGGCGCCGACGAGTTGACGTTCCTCGACATCACCGCCTCCTCCGGCGACCGCGAGACGACCTACGACGTCGTCCGCCGCACCGCCGAGCAGGTCTTCATCCCGCTCACCGTCGGAGGCGGGGTGCGCACGCCCGAGGACGTGGACCGGCTGCTGCGCGCCGGCGCCGACAAGGTCGGGGTGAACACGGCCGCGCTGGCGCGTCCCGAGCTGATCAGGGAGATCGCCGAGCGGTTCGGCCGCCAGGTGCTCGTCCTCTCCGCCGACGCGCGCCGCACGCGGGAGGGCGCGCAGACGCCCTCGGGCTACGAGGTCACCACGCACGGCGGCCGCCGCGGCACCGGTCTCGACGCCGTCGAATGGGCCGCGCGGGCCGCCGAGTTGGGTGCCGGGGAGATCCTGCTCAACTCGATGGACGCGGACGGCACCAAGGACGGCTACGACGGGCCGATGATCGAGGCCGTCCGCGCCCGGGTCGCGGTCCCGGTGATCGCCTCGGGCGGCGCGGGACGCCTCGCCGACTTCCCCGAGGCGATCGACGCGGGCGCCGACGCCGTACTCGCCGCCTCCGTCTTCCACTTCGGGGACCTGCGGCTCGGCGAGGTGAAGCGCGCCCTGCGGGCGACCGGCCACACGGTGCGCTGAGTCCGCCTCTCACCAGAGGCCCGCACGGTTCAGCGACTGCGGGCAGTGCCGGTACGCCTCCTCGATCTCGACGAGCAGCGCCAGCTTCGGGCGCGTCCCGCGGACGGCCACGGCGTCGAAGAACGGCGCGTCGGTGAGGAGGCGTGCCCGGCCGTTGACCCGCAGGATCTCCTTCTCGCCCGGCACCAGGTGGAGAAGGCCCACGTGCGGGTTCTCCAGGATGTTCCGGAAGCTGTCGCCCCTGCGGTTGCCCGGGCGGTCCGGCAGGACGATCGTCGCCGGGTCGAGGACGTGGACGAAGCCGGGGTCGCCGCCGCGGGGCGACGCGTCGCAGTTGCCGGCGGCGTCGGCGGTGGAGAGCAGGCAGAACGGGGAGCGTCCGAGGAACTCCGTGTCGGCGGTGCCGAGACGGGGCTGCACCTTCTCGATGACGACGGGGTGCGGGGTGCCGAGCAGCTCGGTCAACTCGTCCTCGGAGCGGAGCTCCGCGTACCCCTCGCCGAGCTGCGTCGCGGGGGCGGTCATCGGGGCGTGGGGCATGGGCGCTCCGTCGGTCGGCGGGGAAGGGGCGACGAGTGATGGCCTGAAGCCGCCCTACCCGGTACTGATGTTAGGCTCACCTTACTTGTCGGGACGAAGCAGCTTCCGGGCGGCATTGCCGTGCGGAGACAGGGACGGTGGTGGTCGAGTTGCCGCTTGAGTCCCGTTCCGTCTCCGCCGCTCGTCGCGAAATACCCGCGGACAGCGAGGCGTTGGACGCCGCCGGCTCCTCCGGCGGCCCCGCCGCCGGTCCGCGCGGCCCGGGGCGGTCGGCCCGGTTCGCCGGCCTCCCGCTGCTCGTGGCAGCGCTCGTCGTGATGGTGGCGCTCAGCCTGGCGATCGGTTCAGGCCAGGCCGGCATGGGCGACGTGCTCCGCACCGTCTTCTCGCCCGACGCGGCCGACCGCGCCCAACTCGTCGTGCACGAGGTGCGGATACCGCGGACCGCGGCCGGGCTCCTCGCCGGCGTCGCGCTCGGTCTCGCCGGGGCCGTCATGCAGGGCGTCGCCCGCAACCCGCTCGCCGATCCCGGCATCCTCGGCGTCAACGCCGGCGCCTCGCTCGCGGTCGTCTTCGCCCTCGGAGTCCTCGGCCTCGGCGGCTCCGCGCAGTACATATGGTTCGGCTTCCTCGGGGCGCTCCTCGCCTCCGTCCTCGTCTACGGCATCGGCTCGCTCGGCAGGGACGGCGCGACGCCGCTGAAGCTGGCGCTCGCCGGTGCGGCGACCACGGCGGCGCTCGGCTCGCTCACCACCGCGCTGCTCCTCACCGACAGCCGCACCTTCGACCAGTACCGCTTCTGGCAGGTGGGGTCGCTCACCAGCAGGGACCCCGAAGTCCTGTGGCAGGCGCTGCCGTTCATCGTGCTCGGCACCCTCCTCGCGTTCGGGCTCGGCCCGCAGCTCAACGCCCTCGCGCTCGGCGACAACCTCGCCCGCGGGCTCGGCCAGCGGGTCGGGCTCGCCCGCTCGGGGGCGGCCGCGGCGGTCGTGCTGCTCTGCGGCTCCGCGACCGTCGTCGCCGGGCCCATCAGCTTCGTCGGCCTCGTCGTTCCGCACGCGGCGCGGCTGCTCACCGGGCCCGACTACCGGTGGGTGCTGCCGTACAGCGCGCTGCTCGCGCCGCTCCTCGTCCTCGGCTCCGACATCGTGGGGCGGCTCGTCTCCGGCGCCGGCGAGGTGCAGGTCGGCGTCGTGACCGCGGCCGTCGGTGCGATCCCGTTCGTGGTGCTGGTGCGGCGCCGCAGGCTGGCGGAACTGTGAGCGGCGTCCGCGCGCCCGAGCGCGCTCCGGCGGCGGAGGCGGTGCGCCGTGTCGCCTCGGTGAGGCGTGCGGGCAGGGCGCGCTGGGCCGGCGTCTCCCTCGCGCTGGGGGCCGCCGCCGTCGTCGCCTTCTGCGCCGCGCTCGCGTACGGGGACGCCGTGGTGCCGCTCGCCGACGTGGTGGGCGCCCTCTTCGGCGCCGACGCGGGGGGAGCGTACTTCATCGTCGTCGAACTGCGGCTGCCGCGGGCCCTCGTGGGGCTGCTCGTCGGCGTCGCCTTCGGGCTCGCGGGCGCCGTCTTCCAGGCGCTGTTGCGGAACCCGCTCGCGAGCCCCGACGTCATCGGCGTCAGCCAGGGCGCCAGCGCTGCCGCGGTGCTCGCCTCGCTCGGCTTCGCCGTGAGCGGCCTCGGGCTCTCGCTCGCCGCGCTCGGCGGCGCCGTCGTCGCCGCCGGTGCGATCTACGCCCTCGCGTGGCGGCGCGGGGTCTCCGGCTACCGGTTCGCACTCATCGGGATCGGGCTCGGCGCGGGGCTCTCCAGCATCACCTCCTACCTGATGACCAGCTCCCGGGTGACCGAGGCGCAGGAGGCCCTGGTGTGGCTCACCGGCAGCCTCAACGGCAGTTCGGACGCGCAACTGTGGCCGCTCGTCGCCGCGTTGGCCGTGCTGCTGCCGCTCACCGCGGGGGCGGCGCGGGCGATGGGGCCGCTGCAACTCGGCGACGAGTCTGCTGCGGGCCTCGGCGCCCGCGTCGAGCGGAGCCGACTCATGCTGCTCGGCTGCGCCGTCGGGCTCGCTGGCGTCGCGACGGCCGCGTCCGGGCCGCTCGGATTCGTCGCGTTCGTCTCGGGACCCGTGGCCAGGCGGCTCGCCCCCGGGCAGGGCGCCGCACTGGTGCCGTCGGCGCTCGTCGGGGGAGTGCTGGTGCTCGTCGCGGACTTCGTCGCCCAACACCTGCTGTGGTCCGACCAGTTCCCCGCCGGCGTCGTCACCAGCCTCATCGGGGCGCCGTACCTGCTGATACTGCTCGCCCGCGCGAACAGGACGGGGCACGGCGGATGACGGAGCAGAACCGGGGCGCCTGCCCCCTGCGGAACGGAAAGGTACGCGGATGAGCGCCGAACACTCGCTCACGGCAAGGGACGTACGGGTCGGCTACGACGGGCACGACGTCGTCAAGGGCCTCGACCTCGCGGTGCCGCCCGGCCGCGTGACGATGATCGTCGGCCCCAACGCCTGCGGCAAGTCGACGCTGCTGCACACCATGGCGCGGCTGCTCACCCCCGCGTCCGGCTCCGTCCTCCTCGACGGCGAGAGCATCCACGCGCTGCCCACCCGGCGGGTCGCCTCGCTCCTCGGACTGCTGCCGCAGAGTCCCGCTGCGCCCGACGGCATCACCGTCAACGACCTCGTGGGGCGCGGGCGTTACCCGCACCAGGGCTGGTTCCGGCGCTGGACGCCGGAGGACGACCGCGCCGTCGCCGAGGCGCTCACCGCGACCGACGTCCTGGAGCTCGCCGACCGGCCCGTCGACTCCCTCTCCGGAGGGCAGCGGCAGCGCGTCTGGATCGCGATGGCGCTCGCTCAGCGCACCGACGTCCTCCTCCTCGACGAGCCGACGACGTACCTCGACGTCAGCCACCAGCTCGACGTCCTCGACCTGCTCACCGACCTCAACCGGGACCGCGGCACGACCGTGGTGGCGGTGCTCCACGACCTCAACCTCGCCTGCCGGTACGCCGACCACCTCGTGGCGATGCGCGACGGGCGGATCGTCACGGAGGGGAGCCCGACCGAGGTGGTGACGGGGGAGCTCGTCAGCGAGGTCTTCGCGATGCGGTGCACCGTCGTTGACGACCCGGCCTCCGGGACCCCGATGATCGTGCCGATCGGCAGGCACAGGTGCGCACCGGTCGCCGGGGCGGCGGCTCCCCTTCCACACAACTCTTCGGACAAGGCAAGGTCATGAACACACGCCACACCAACCGCCGCATCCGCGGCCTCCGCACCGGCTCGGCGGTCGCCGTCTCCGCTGCCCTCCTCGTCGGGCTCACCGCCTGCTCGGGCGAGGACGCGGACGCCGGCTCCGGCGGGGGCGGCGAGTCGGGGGGTGCCTTCCCCGCAAAGGTCGCCACCAAGTTCGGCGAGGTCACCGTCGAGAAGAAGCCGAAGCGTGTGGTGGCGCTCGGCTGGGGTGACGCCGAGACGGCGCTCGCACTCGGCGTCCAGCCCGTCGGCGCAAGCGACTGGCTGGAGTTCGGCGGCGACGGCGTCGGGCCGTGGGCGAAGGGCGAGTACGACAAGAGCCCGCAGCTCATCGGGACGTTGGAGCCGGAGTACGAGAAGATCGCCGAACTCCAGCCGGACGTGATCCTCGACACCAAGTCGAGCGGTGACCGCAAGCGGTACGACACGCTCAGCAAGATCGCGCCGACCGTCGGCGTCCCCGAGGGGAGCGACCAGTACCTCACCCCCTGGGAGAAGCAGACCGAAATGATCGCCGAGGCGCTCGGTCTCGAGAAGAAGGGCGCCGAGCTCGTCGCCGACACCCGGCAGAAGTTCAGCGCCGCAGCGAAGAAGCACCCCGAGTTCAAGGACAAGACCATCACCGTGGGCTCCCGCACCAGCGAGGGGTACGGCGCCTACGTCAGGGGCGCGGGACGCGTCGACTTCGTCGAGCGGCTCGGCTTCAAGAACAGCCCCGCGGTGGAGAAGAAGGCGGGCAAGGACTTCTCGATCACCCTGTCGCGGGAGAACCTCGACCTCCTCGACGCCGACCTCACGGTGATGGCGCCGATCGGGATACCCCCGAAGAAGATCAGTGACGATCCGCTCTACCGCGCCGTGCCCTCCGTGAAGGACGGGCGCTCGGTGGTGTTCAAGGACGGCGACATGCTCAGCAAGGCGTTCGCCACCGACTCGGTGCTCTCGGTCGCCTACGCCCTCGACGAGGTGGTCCCGGTCTTCGCGGACGCGCTCGACGGCGACTCGTGACGTGAGTGCTCCGGTGCCGGAGCACTCACGACGTCGACGGTCGTGCCCGTACGTGGATGCGCTCGCCCTGCGGGCCGAAGAGCGCGAGGAACTCCGCCGGCAGGCTGCCGCCGTTGCCGAAGCCGTGCGGGGTGCGGGTGTCGAACTCGGCCGCTTCGCCCGGGCCGAGGACGAGGTCGTGCTCGCCCAGCGCGAGGCGGAGCCGCCCGGAGAGGACGTAGAGCCACTCGTACCCCTCGTGGGTGCGCTGCTCCAGCGGCAGTTGGCGGCGGTGCGGCTCCTCGGGCGGAAGGATCTGCTTGTAGGCGTGGAGCCCGCCGAGGTGCCGGGTGAGCGGGATGTACGTGCGGCCGTCGCGGGTGAAGGGGCGGGGGCGGATGCGGGGGTCCCCCGTCTCCGGGGCGCCCACGAGTTCGTCGAGGGGGACGCCGTGCGCCCGCGCGAGGGGCAGCAGCAGTTCGAGGGTGGGCTTCCGCTTCCCCGCCTCCAGGCGTGACAGGGTGCTCTGCGAGATCCCCGTGGCCTCGCTGAGCTGGGCCAGCGTCGTCCGTTGCGCCTTGCGGACCTCGCGCAGGCGGGGGCCGACCCCGGCGAGGAAGCCGGTGAGTTCGTCGTCGCTCATGGGTCCAATTGCCGCTTCAGCAAGAAGGTTTGTCAAACGCCGGAGACCGGCCCGACGATGGCGCACACCTGGCCCGAGCGGTACGGCGCCGCCGGGACCCGACGCTTGGGAGGCAGCGATGACGGACGAGACGACAGGGCCCGAGACCGCGGAGGAAGTCTGGGACACGCGGTACCGCGAGAGCGGGCGCATCTGGAGCGGTGAGCCCAACGCCGCGTTCGTCGAAGTGGTCGGGCAGCTCCCCGCCGGGCGCGCGCTCGATCTCGGCGCGGGTGAGGGCGGCGACGCGGTGTGGCTCGCTCGCCGCGGCTGGCGGGTCACCGCCGTCGACATCTCGACCGTCGCGCTGGAGCGGGCCGCGCGGCACGCCGCGGAGGCCGGCGTCGCCGAGCGGATCGACTTCCTCCACCACGACCTCGCCGTCTCGTTCCCCGAGGGCAGTTGGGACCTCGTCTCGGCGCAGTTCCTCCACTCGATGGTGGAGATGCCGCGCGAGGAGATCCTCCGCCGCGCGGCGCGCGCGGTCGCGCCAGGGGGCGTCCTGCTCGTCGAGGGGCACATGGGGTTCCCCTCGTGGCAGCACGATCACCCGCAGGACCTCCACTTCCCGACGCCCGAGGAGGTCGTCGAATCGCTTCGGCTGCCCGAGGGCGATTGGGAGGTGCTGCGGTGCGAGGAGCACGTGCGTGTGCAGAAGGACCCGGAGGGGGTTCCGCGGGAGCGGACCGATGCGACGGTACTGGTGCGGCGGCTCTGACCCGGGGTCGGGTGGGTGGTGTGGCGGGGATCGGTGGGTTGCCCGGTTGCGGTTGCCGGGGTGGGCGGGCCGTCCGGCTTCCGTTGCGAGGAGCACGCGTCCGGGAGGGTTCCGAAGGTGGGGGGGCGCGGCTCGTCGCGCTCTGGTCGGGCGAGGACGTTGGGGAGGCTCTCGGTGTGCGGGGTGTGCCGCGTCGTCGGCGGGCTTGATCCGGGGCCGTCGGGTGCGGTCGGCGGGTAGCTCTGGTTCGTGGGCAACTCGACGGCGCGGCAACGGGTTTGGGCAGGGACAGCGGTAAGTCCCCTGACGTGCGGGGGCGCTCGCCTTTCCGGGTGCTCAGGGCGCCGCTGTCCGTGCCGTGTCGGGTACGCGTCGAGGGCGACGGCTCAGAAGAACGCCCTGTCGCCGAAGTTGTTGACGGCGAAATAGTACGTGTCCTTGGCCTTGAGGCAGTTCTCGTGCTGGGGCGAGGACTTGTAGGTGGCGTCGCAGAGGCGCTTCATCTCCGTGCGGAAACGGCCGTCGATCCAGTTCTTCGTCTTGCGGGTGGGGCTGAGCTTCAGTTTGTGCGCGGAGCCGTAGTTGCGGTAGCCGAAGTCGTGCTGGACGCAGGCGGGGCGGAAGACCTTGCTGAAGCGCGTGAGGCCGGCCGGGACGGAACAGCCGTCGGTGGTCCAGTCGAACGGGGCGACGTGCCGGGTCCGCGCGAACTCCTGGTACGTGAGGTTCATGATCCGGTCCGCCTGCCGGCGCAGCGAGGCGTCCGCGGCCTGCGGGTTCGACGGTGCGGCGCCGGCCGTCCCCGCGAACGGGCCGCCGAAGGCGGCGGCTGCGGCGAGGGTGACGGCGGTCGTCGAGAGCTTGGTGCGCACGGTTCCTCCAGGTCGTCGTGCGGGTGCGTGGGACCTGGGAACGAGGCGTGCCTGCGGTGGTGCGGTGGGTCCACCCGAAAGAGGGAGGGCGCGCGGGATGTGCGGGCGCCCGGTGCATGCGGCCTGCTCGCGCCCGGGCGCGCGTTGCCGCGAGCGGGACGGCGCCGGCTGCCGTTGCGTGGTGCGTCCACGGGCGCCGGATTGCCGTCTCTCCTGCGGTCCGGCACCGGTCGCCGGTCGCTTCCGCGGCGCCGGGTGACGTCAACGCCGGTCGGGGCGGCGCGAGTCGGGCGGAGGTCGGGGCCGCTCTCCGGGGACGGATACCGGCGTGATCGTTCGGACACGCGGTGTCGGGGCCTTCTGCTCTACTGGAGTCCGGAGCTCGGAGAACGAGTGGGGGAGAGGGTGGGGCATGCAGGCAGCAAGGCTGCGGCAGAGGCCGCCGGTGTGCGTCCGGGCGGAGTCGAGGCGCCTGCGGTGAGCCCTCGCCGCCGGCCCCGTCCGCGCTACGGCCCGCGCCGGCGTCCGCCACCGCGCCGGTACGGGCCCGGCCGTCGGCCGCGCTCCCGTCCCCGGTACCGTCCCGCTGCTCGAACCGGCGGGCGGCGGCAGGGCGTTCGTCTCCAGGAGCTCGCGCTCGCGGCTGTTGCGCTCCTCTTCGGGATCGCGGTGCTGCGCGCGGCTGTGGAGTGGCTGCTCGCGCACTGGTGGGTGCCGCTCGTCGCCGCTGCCGGTGCCGTCGCGATCGTGGCCGTGCGTGCGCGGTGGCGGCAGCCTCCCGCGGGGCGGCGCGGTGCGGCTCCGGAGGCGCGCTTCGACCTGCCCCTTCTCGACGCCCTGCACCACGGGGAGTTCGAGGAGGCCGTACGCGACCTGATGTTCCGCGACGGCTGCGCGGACGCGGTACGTACGGGCGGCCGCGGCGATCTCGGCGCCGACGTCGTCGGCACCGATCCGTCGGGCCGCCGTTGGGTGGTCCAGTGCAAGCACCGCAGCGCCGGAACGTCGGGCTCCGCGATCGGCACCCCCGACCTGCAACGCCTCAACGGCACCGCCCGCCCGGTTCACGGCGCCGACGTGGTCGTCCTGGTGACCAACGGCCGCTTCACCCGGGACGCCAGGACGTTCGGCCGCTCCCAGGAGATCCACCTCGTGGGCCGCGAACTCCTCGCGCGCTGGGCGGGAGGCACCTGGCCGTTATGGCGGCTCCTTCCCCAACTGCCGGGCCGACGGGGGCCGTTCGCTGAGTGAGGCACCGGCGACGTTCGGACGGCTCCTCGTTCGCCACGGAGGAGCCTGTCACGCGGGGGGCCGAAGGCTCGTGCGCGGGCCGGCGCGGAGCGCGAAGCCCGCCCGTACCGCGGCCTCGACCGTCACACGGCCCGGGACGAGGTCCCCGGGCGCCGGGTTCCGCCGTCCGTCGAAGCCTGCGGGGCGCGGCTCCGGTGCCTCTTCGACGTGGAGCACGGGGCCGAGCGCCGCGCCCGCCGCCGCTGCGTAGAGCTCGGCCTTGGCGCGCGCCTCGCGGACGGCGTCCCGCCGCGCCGCGGCGAGGAGTTCGGACCTGGCGAGGACATCGAAGGCGACGTCCTCGACGAGTACGGCGGAGACGCCGACGGCCTCGGTGAGGAACGGTTCCAGCGAACCGGTGTCCGGGAGCGGCGCTGCGACGTCGGCGTGGCACCGGTAGCCGAGAAAGGTGCGGCGCCTGTCGCGCCACTCCCAGTCGGTGCGCAGTTCGAGTTCGGAGACGGCGACGTCCTCGTCGCGGACACCGTGCCGCCGCAAGAGGGCACGGAGCTCGCCGACGGCCCCGCGCGCCGCGTCGAACGCCGCGGACGGGGCGTTCTCCGTCGCGTCGACCGCGAGCCGGACCCGTACCAGATCGGGAGGCGCCGAGGCCGTCGCGGTGCCGAGGACGACGACGCCCCACGGGTGCTCAACTCTCGTCTCCATGCGGGGAGTCAAGCACGCGAGGCGCAGCAAGCGCACGTGGGCCGGAGGGCGGGTCGGGCGGGCGGTGGTTCTCCGGTGGTGCTGGCGAGCTGGTTGAGTTGTGGTTGGCCGTGGTGGCTTCTCGAGGTGGATGCGGGCAGTACGCGTGGGCGGTGGTGGGCGTCCCGTGGTCGGCTCCGCGGGGATTGCCTGGGCCGCGGAGAGTCGAGGGCGTTCCTCCGTGCGGGGCGTCGAGCAGGCCGCACGTCGCGGGTGGGTCGGGTGGCCGGGGAGGCGGCAACCTTCGTATCCGCTGATGAGGTGGCTGAGCTGCCGAAGTCACGTGTTGCGCGGGCGGGATGGCGCGGCAACTGCCCGCTGGAACCGGAGAGTCGGCCACGCTGCGAACACGCGCGGACTCCTCCGCGCGACGAGCCGGGCAGGCGCAGCACGTCGGCACGGCGGCGGGCCGCGGCCGTAGGGGCTGCAACCCGCAGCGCCGGCCGGAGAGCCGGCCGACCTGTTTACACCCGTCGGAGCCCCCGCTAGCTTTGCCCGGCACATGCTCCGTGCCGAGCGGCTCCGGGCCGAGGCCGGGGCGCCCGTACCGCCATGCCCCTCCGATGTCCCCCACCGTACGGAGAGACCATGCGCCGCAGACTTTCCTTGCGCACCCGGACCCGCAACGGGCCGCTGCGCCTCGCCGTTGCCCTCGCCATGCTCGCCGCCACCCTCCTCGTGGGCGGCTCCGCCGCCGGTGCCGCCCAGGCACCGCGGCCCGCCGACGGCTGCTACACGTGGGAGGAGGAGCTCTCCCAGGGCGCCAGCGGCGACGCCGTCACTCAGCTCCAGGTCCGCGTCGGCGGGTATCCGGCCTCGGGCGAAGTCCTCGCCGTGGACGGTGAGTTCGGCCCCGCGACGGAAGCGGCCGTCGCACGGTTCCAGAACGCGTACGGGCTGCCGGAGACGGGGGTCGCCGACTCGGCGACGTACGAGCAGATCTACCAGCTCCAGGACGACGACTGCTCGCCCGCCCACTTCGACTTCGCGGAGCTCAACGGCTGCAACTCCGACTGGAGCGGTGGCGCCGTCGGCGCCGAGGAGGCCAAGTCGAACGCCTTGCGCACCATGTGGAAGCTGGAGGCGCTCCGCCACGCACTCGGCGACCAGCCCATCACCGTCACGAGCGGTTTCCGCTCCACCGCGTGCAACGACAGCGTCGGCGGCGCCCCCGACAGCCGCCACCTCTACGGCGACGCGGCCGACCTCGTCTCCGGCAACCACACCCTGTGCGAACTCGCCCAGGCGGCCCGCGACCGCGGCTTCAACGGCATCCTCGGCCCCGGCTACCCCGGCCACGACGACCACGCCCACGTCGACCACCGCAGCAGCCGGTACTGGGACGCGCCGGACTGCGGCATCTGACTCCCTGCCACCGCCCCGGGCCGGGACGAGCCAACTGGCCTCCCGGCCCGGGGCCGTCGTGCCCGCCCTCCGTGACGGGGTAATCCGCTCCCGTCTGCCCTCAACGCATCCAGCACACAAGTACGTTGACGCCTCCCTCGCCGCATACGTATCCGGCCCCTTCCACGCGTCCGACGCACCCGCGACCTTGACTTCCCCTGCATGCGTTGCAAACCTAACGGTTGCTTGGTCCCCCTCGAAGGGAGTGCTGTGACCGCTGCTGACCCGGACCGCAGGGCGGCTGCCGAGGCGCGACTGACGCGGGCGGGCGAGCCGTTCGAGGTCGCGGTGGAGGACGTACGGGGCGCACCGATGCGGGTCTTCCGCAACCGGTACCGCTCCCTGCCCCAACTCCTCGACCGCGCACGGCAGTACGGCGCCACCGAGTACCTCGTCAGCGGCGCCACCCGGCTGACGTTCACCGAACACGCGGCAGCCGTGGCGCAGTTGGCTCGTGCCCTGCGTGAGCGGTACGGGGTGGGCGCGGGACACCGCGTCGCGGTACTCGGGGCCAACAGCGCGGAGTGGATCGTCGCCTTCTGGGCCACCGTGTCCCTGGGCGCCGTCGCCGTGGGACTCAACTCGCTCTGGTCCGCGCGCGAGGTCGCGTACGGCCTCGCGGACAGTGAGCCGACGTTGCTCGTCGCCGACGAGCGCCGCCGCGCGCTGCTGGAGCGCCCCGCCTGCCCCGTGCTCCCGATGGAGGACGTCCCCCGACTCGCCTACGCGAAAGGCGACCCGAAGACTCCGCCCCGCCCGGAGACACCGATCGACGAGGACGACCCCGCCGTAGTCCTCTACACCTCCGGCACGACCGGCAGCCCCAAAGGCGCCCTCCACTCCCACCGCAACCTCCTCGCCGCCGTCGACTTCCACCTCTTCAACGACGCGGTCGCGACCGCACTCGGCGCGCCGCCGAAGCAGCGCAGGTTCCTCCTCGCCACCCCGCTCTTCCACATCGCCGGCCTGCACAACCTGGCCGTTCCGCGCCTCGCGGTCGGGGACACCGCCGTCCTCCACACCGGCCGCTTCGACGCGGACCGCGTGCTCGAACTCATCGAACGGGAGCGGATCACCAACTGGGGCGCCGTCCCCACGATGGCCAACCGCCTCCTCGCACGGGGCGACCTCTCCCGCTACGACCTCTCGTCCCTCACGACGCTCTCCCTCAACTCGGCCCCCTCCAGCCCCGCTCTCCTGGACGAGGTCCGCGACAGGCTCCCCGGCCTCGCGGCGCTGCCCGGCACGAGCTACGGCCTCACCGAGTCGAGTACGGCGGCGACCTTCGCCGGCCCGGCGGAACTCGCGCGCGATCCGTCCAGCGTCGGCCGCCCCGTCGTCAACACCGAGGTGGAGGTGCGCGACGCCGCCGGCGCCCGCGTCCCCGACGGCACCGAAGGCGAAGTCTGCCTACGCGGACCGCAGATGATGCTCGGCTACTGGAGGGCCCCGCGCGCGACCCGCGAGACGCTGGCCCCGGACGGCTGGCTGCGCACCGGCGACCTGGGCACCGTGCGCAACGGCCTGCTGCGCATCAGCAGCAGGCGTTCCGACCTCATCCTGCGCGGCGGCGAGAACGTCTACCCGGCCGAGGTGGAGGCGGTCCTCGACGCCCACCCGGACGTCGCCGAGTGCGCGGTGCTCGGCGTCCCCCACGCGGACCTGGGCGAGGAGGTCGCCGCCGCGGTCGTCACGAAGCACCAGGAGGGCCCCGACGCGCAGCGGCTCGCGGACTACGCCCGAGAGCGGCTCGCCTCCTACAAGGTCCCCACGCGCTGGAAGTTGACCACCCGCCCGCTCCCGCGCAACGCCACAGGCAAGGTCGAGCGCCACCGTGCCCTGCGGTCCGATGGGCAGCACGAGGCGACGTGAGCCGTGGACCGGTGCCGCGGGGCTGGTGGAACCGCCGTTGGACGGGGCGCATTCGGCGCACCCCGCGAATCAGCCGGTCAGTTCCCGGACTCCGGAGACGAACGCCCGGAAGCTGGGCGACCTGCTGCCGTCGAGTTGGAGGTGCGGGCCGATACGGCGGCCCCATTCCGGTTTCGAGGCTATCCGCACGCCGGATTCGAGGAGCACCTTCCCGAACGCGTCCGAGGTCTTCCCGGTCACGCTGTCCGGGTTTCCGCGGTATTTGCGCGGGGGCTCCTTGGCGACTTTGGGGAACGCCCGCCGCACGGCCTCCCAGTCGCCGAAGTACCAGCTCTCCAGTTCCCTGACGGCGATGCGGTTGAGCACGTGGAAGGCGCTCGCCCCCTGAGCCGCTCCCGGAACCAGTCCCGCCTCGACGGCCATAGAGTCGAGGGATGCTTTGAGGTGATCGTGCTCGTCGTCGTCCCGATCGACGAGCACGATCACGCGGATGTCCTCACCGCGGTTGCGTGCCGAGGCGTAGCCCTGAAGGCGAAACGGCAGTTTCTTGAGCAGGTCGGGCTTTCCGCGGAAGGGGCGGATGCCGACGGCGACGGCACGGGAGTCGACCAGGCGGACGACGAGTTCCCGCAGGACTTTCGCCGCCGACTCCTCCTCGACCAGCACCTCCAGGCGTACTGCCGTGCGCCCGGCTCCCCTTTTTCCCGGGACGCGGGAGTTTCGGCTCACTCGCCCTCCTCGATCCCGGAGACGGGCATGGCCGGAGCTGGCAGCTCTTCGAAGTACTGCTCCTGCCAGAGGGTCCCGAGGAGGGCGCCCTGGTTCATCATGTCCATCACGAGCGAGATCTTGTTGGGGCGCACCACCCGGGTGTAGCCGCTCGCGTCGCGGTAAAGGGCGATGACCTCCTCGGGACGGCACGCGTTCACGAAGTCGTGCGAATGCGTCGTCACGAGGACCTGGGACTGCTCGCTCGACTGCCGGCATTGTTCAGCCAGGCTGCGGAGAACGGTCGTGTAGAGATGGTTCTCCGGCTCCTCGATCCCGATGAACGGGGCCGGATTCGGGTCGGAGAGAAGTGTCAGATAGGAGAGCAGTTTCAGAGTCCCGTCGGACGCGTTGTCCGCCAGCACGGCGTCCTCGAACGGTGCGTCCTTGATGAAGAGCACCAACCGCCCGTCGGGGGATGTCTTGTAGTCGACGCTTTCCAGCGCCGGTACCGTCTCCGTCAGTGCCTTGATCACCTGTCGCAGTCGCTCGGGATCGTTCTCCTTGAGGTACTGGAGGACGTTGCTGACGTTGTCACCCGACTGGGAAAGCCGCTCCTGAGGCCCGGCGCCGGGGGACTGCCTCTCCTCCGCCACGGAAAGGTAGGAGAGGTACCAGCCGGAGATGAATCGGCGCAGTGCTGCCACTCGCGGGTGCGAGCGGAACCGGCCCAGCGCGTTGACTGCCAACTGGTCGGTGCCGTCGAGGGTTTCCTGCGTCTTTTCTCCGGTCTCCTCGTTGGCGACATAGCCGGAACCGTTCGTGAAGTCGAGGATGTGGGTCGGCCTTCCCTGGCCTTTCCCGGGCTGCCTCCAGCGCAGCAACTCCTTGGAGACATAGGGCCTTCCACGCTCCTCGTCCAGTTCCAGACGGTATGTCAGGAGATTGCTGGAGGGCTCCTCGCGATATGAGATCTGTACGGCCACGGGTTTCGTCGAGCCCCTCGACCGGAGCTGAGCCGCACCGCCGCGGCGATCCCACGCGGTGCGCACACCGCGGGTGAAACAAGTCTCCATGAAGGCGAAGACGTCGAAGAGGGTCGATTTTCCGCTGCCGTTGGGGCCGACAAGGACAGTGAAGGGTTGCAGTTTGTTGATCTCTACGTCCTGGAGGACGCGATAGTTCTCGATCTTGATCGTCTCGATCACGGGCGGTCGCACAGCCAACTCCTCACCAACCGCTCGGGCACACGCTCGTCGTTGCCGACGGATCACCGATCTCGGCCATGCCGGCCCGCTCATCGGGACCGGCTGCGCGTCCCCTTGCGGATGCCGTCGGGCCACCCATCGTAGGCGGGCTGTTCCCCCGTCCGCTCCAGCCACTCGTGTTCCCCGCGCCCCGGGTGAAGCGGGGCGCACGCAACACGCCCCCTCACCCCTTCCGCACCGCCCGCAGGTACTCCCGGTTCATCGCCGCGATCGACGGGAGCGGGATGTCCTTCGGACAGGCGGTGGCGCACTCGCCGGCGAGGGTGCAGCCGCCGAAGCCCTCGGTGTCCATCTGGTCGACCATGTCGAGGACGCGGGTTTCGCGTTCGGGGGCGCCCTGCGGCAGCGAGTTGAGGTGGTTGACCTTGGCCGAGGTGAAGAGCATCGCGGAGCCGTTGGGGCAGGCGGCGACGCAGGCGCCGCAGCCGATGCACTCGGCGTGCTCGAAGGCGGTGTCGGCGGCGTCCTTGGGCACGGGGGTCGAGTGGGCCTCGGGGGCGCTGCCCGTCGGCGCCGTGACGTAGCCGCCTGCGCCGATGATGCGGTCGAAGGCGGAGCGGTCGACGACGAGGTCCTTGACGACGGGGAAGGCCGCGGCCCTCCACGGCTCGACGTCGATCGTGTCGCCGTCCGAGAAGTGCCGCATGTGGAGCTGGCAGGTGGTCGTCGGCTCGGGGCCGTGCGCCTGGCCGTCGATGACGACGCCGCACGCGCCGCAGATCCCCTCGCGGCAGTCGTGGTCGAAGGCGACGGGCTCCTCCCCGCGGTCGGCGAGCTCCTCGTTGAGGGTGTCGAGCATCTCGAGGAAGGACATTTCCGGTGCGATGCCGTCGAGTTCGTAGGTGGCCATGGCGCCGCGGTCCTCGGGGCCGCGCTGGCGCCAGATCCGGAGGGTGAGTCTCACTTGTAGCTCCGCTGGGTGGGGTGTACGTGCTCGAAGGCGAGGTGTTCGCGGTGGAGTACGGGCGGGGCGCCGCTGCCGGTGAACTCCCAGGCGGCGGCGTAGGAGAAGGCGTCGTCGTCGCGTTCGGCCTCGCCGCCCTCGCTCTGGCTCTCGACGCGGAAATGGCCGCCGCAGGACTCGGTGCGGTGGAGCGCGTCGAGGCACATCAGCTCGGCGAGTTCGAGGTGGTCGGAGACGCGGTTCGCCTTCTCCAGCGACTGGTTGAGCTCCGTGCCGCTGCCGGGGACGCGGATGCGCTCCCAGAACTCGCGGCGGAGCTCGGGGATGCGCTCCAGCGCCTTGCGGAGGCTCTCCTCGCTGCGGGCCATCCCGCAGTCCTCCCAGAGGAGTTCGCCGAGCTCCCGGTGGAAGGAGTCGGGGCTGCGGTCGCCGTTGTTGGAGAGCAGGTGGTAGAGGCGGTCCGTGACCTCGCCGACGGCCTCGTGGACAGCCGGGTGGTCGGGGTCGACGTCGTCGTGCGGGTGGCGGGCGAGGTAGTCGCCGAGGGTCGCGGGGACGACGAAGTAGCCGTCGGCGAGGCCCTGCATGAGGGCCGAGGCGCCGAGCCGGTTGGCACCGTGGTCCGAGAAGTTGGCCTCGCCGATCGCGAAGAGCCCCGGGATCGTGGTCTGGAGGTCGTAGTCGACCCACAGGCCGCCCATCGTGTAGTGGATCGCCGGGTAGATGCGCATCGGCACCTCGTACGGGTCCTCCGCGGTGATCCGCTGGTACATCTCGAAGAGGTTGCCGTACTTCTCCTCGACGGCCGGCCGGCCGAGGCGCGCGAGGGCGTCGGCGAAGTCGAGGTAGACGCCCTGCCCGCCGGGGCCGACCCCGCGGCCCTCGTCGCAGACGCTCTTGGCGGCGCGGGAGGCGATGTCGCGGGGGACGAGGTTGCCGAAGGCCGGGTAGCGGCGCTCCAGGTAGTAGTCGCGCTCGTCCTCGGGGATCTCGGCGGGCGGGCGGGTGTCGCCGGCCTGCTTGGGAACCCAGATACGGCCGTCGTTGCGGAGCGACTCGCTCATCAGCGTCAGCTTCGACTGGTGGTCGCCGGAGCGCGGGATGCACGTCGGGTGGATCTGGGTGAAGCAGGGGTTGGCGAAGTGGGCGCCGCGGCGGTGGGCGCGCCAGATCGCCGTCGCGTTGGAGTTCTTGGCGTTGGTGGAGAGGTAGAAGACGTTGCCGTAGCCGCCGGTGGCGAGGACGACGGCGTCGGCGAGGTGGGTCTCGATCCGTCCCGTGACGAGGTCGCGCGCGACGATGCCGCGTGCCCTGCCGTCGACGACGATCAGGTCGAGCATCTCGGTGCGCGGGTGCATCTCGACGGCGCCGGCCGCGATCTGGCGGGAGAGCGCCTGGTAGGCGCCGAGCAGGAGTTGCTGCCCCGTCTGGCCGCGGGCGTAGAAGGTGCGCGAGACCTGCACGCCGCCGAAGGAGCGGGTGTCGAGGAGGCCGCCGTACTCGCGCGCGAAGGGCACGCCCTGCGCGACGCACTGGTCGATGATCTCGACCGAGATCTGCGCCAGGCGGCGGACGTTGGACTCGCGGGCGCGGAAGTCGCCGCCCTTGACGGTGTCGTAGAAGAGCCGGTGGACGGAGTCGCCGTCGTTGCGGTAGTTCTTCGCCGCGTTGATGCCGCCCTGTGCCGCGATGGAGTGGGCGCGGCGCGGCGAGTCCTGGTAGCAGAACTGGACGACGTGGTAACCCTGTTCGGCGAGGGTGGCCCCCGCGGCTCCGCCCGCGAGCCCGGTGCCGACGACGAGCACCTTGTACTTGCGCCGGTTCGCCGGGTTGACGAGCTTCGCCTCGAAGCGCCGGGTGTCCCACTGCTCCTGGACGGGGCCCGACGGTGCCTTGGTGTCGGCGATCGGCTCCCCCACGCGGTACTGCGCGTACGGGGGGAGGTCGGCGCGCGCCGCCTGCGTGGTGTGGTCTGCTGCGTCGGGCATGTCAGTGCACCGCTCCCGTCATGACGGCGATGGGGACCGAGAGGAAGCCGGCGGTGAGGACCACCGCCAGCACGTTGGAGGCCGCGGAGAGGCCGCGGCGCAGGCCGGCGCGGGTCGCGCCGAGCGTCTGCGCGGCGCTGTAGAAGCCGTGCCTGACGTGGAGGCCGACGGCGAGCATCGCGACGACGTAGATGACGTTGCCGTACCAGGTCGTGAAGGCGGCGACGACGTTCTCGTACGGGTGGCCCGCCTGGCCCCGCGGGTTCACGGTGCCGGTGGTGAGGTCGAGGATGTGCCAGACGACGAAGAGGCCGACGATCACGCCGCCCCACCGCATGGTGCGCGTCGCGTAACTGGTGCGGGCCTTGCGGTGGGCGTACTTCACGGGGCGGGCAGCGAGGTCGCGGCGGCTGAGCTGGTACGCGGAGACGGCGTGCGCCACGACGGCCGCGACGAGCACGACGCGGGCGATCCAGAGGAACCACTCGTGGTGGAGGAAGGGCTCTCCGATGGTGCGCAGCCAGTGCGCGTAGCCGTTGAACTCGTCGGCCCCGAAGAAAATCTTGAGGTTGCCGAGCATGTGGACGACGAGGTAGCCGAGCATCAGCAGCCCGCTCACCGCCATCACGGTCTTCTTGCCGATGCTGCTCCGCCACATCCTGCGGAGCGGCCCGAGCCGCCGCGCCGGGGCCGTGCCGGAGGCGGAGCGCTCCCCGCCGCGGTCCGTCGGCGTCTTCGCCGTTGCCGTTGCCATGAATCACGACAGTAGGAACGGCCGCAGAATCAGTCCAAGACATAGTTCTGCTCTGGACCATAGGCTACGGCTATCAGGCAGGTACGCTGGCGGTATGCAGCTCCACCAGCTCCGGTACTTCGCCGCCGTCGCGGACGCCCGCCACTTCACTCGGGCCGCCGAGCGCGAGATGGTGGCGCAGCCCTCGCTCTCGCAGCAGATCCGGGCGCTGGAGCGGGAGTTGGGCGCCGAGCTCTTCCACCGCGCCCGCGGTCACATCTCGCTCACCGACGCGGGCGAGGCCCTGCTGCCGTTCGCACGCCGCATCCTCGCCGACACGGAAACGGCGCGGCGGCAGGTGCAGGAGGTCGCGCAGCTCGGACGTGGACGGGTGCGGCTCGGCGCGCCGCCGAGCCTGTGCGCCGGCGTCGTCCCCGACGTGCTGCGCGTCTTCCACGACCGGTACCCGGGCGTCGAACTCGTGGTGCACGAGGACGGTTCGCAGGACCTGGTCCGCGTGCTCGCGGCGGGCGAGCTCGACCTGGCGCTCATCCTCACGCCGCTCCCCGTGCAGGCGCCGGCGCTCGCCACGGCCGAGGTGCTGCGCGAGGAGCTCGTCGTCGTCTCGCCGCTCGACGAGCCGCCGCCGGTCGAGGGGCGTCCGATGCGCGTCGCCGACCTTCGGGACCGTCCGCTCGCGATGTTCCGGCGCGGGTACGACCTGCGCGAACTCATC
>NZ_AJTQ01000125.1 GCF_000262345.1 Streptomyces xiaopingdaonensis
GGCGGCGAGATGGACGCGGTGCTGGGGTTCGTCCGCGCCGGGCTCGGCCTCGCCGTGGTCCCGGGGATGGTGGCGGAGCGCTCCGGGCTCAGGGCGACGAAGTTCGCGGCGCCCGGGCTGCACCGCACGGTCTCCGTCGCGCACCGCAGCGACGTCTCCCCGCCGCGTGCGGCACGCGAGTTGCGGCGCATCCTCACCGAGCACCTGGCCGCCGAGTAGCCGCTGCGGTTCCCGATCGGAGGCTTAACGGAAGCCTAAGCCTCCGCTTATCGCGACCGAAATGCCTTACATGGCAGGTCGGTTGGGCGACCCGCGGCGGCGGCACCGGTTGTGCCGCTCGAGAACGCCGCCCTAGCGTGCAGCGCGTTCGAGAAGAACACGCACCCGCCGGACGCCGAATCCTGCCCCCGGCGAGTGCGCCGCCCGACGTCCCCCACCGCAGGGCAGGGGCGGGGGAACCACCTTCGCCGTACGCCACCTGCTGCGGCTCGGGGTGAAGCCGCGTTCCCCGACCACCGCGCGGCCGGGCGCTCTCCCGCCCGAACCCGACAGCTCACCCCGCAGGCGCCGGAGACCAGGAGTTCCGATGGCCGTTGCGCCGCCACGCGGTTCCGCCGCGCCTCCTCCCCGCCCGGCGTACGCGCCCACCTTTCCGTACGCCCCCGACGTACCGCTCGCGTGCGCGGAGGCCCGTGCGCGGAGGCCCGTGCGCGGCACCGCGCCCCCCGGGAGAGCCGTACGCGCCGACTCGTCACCCGGGCTTCGGCGGCCGGGGCCACTCTCGCGCTGCCGTTCGTCGGCGCCTCGGTGGCCGACGCCGGCTCGGTGGACGGGAGTTCGTACACCGTCGAGTCGGGGGACACGCTCTCCACGATCGCCGAGGAGCAGGGCGTCGAGGGCGGCTGGAAGGAGCTCTACGCCGCCAACGGGTCGGCGATCGGCTCGGACCCCGACCTCCTGCGTCCGGGGCAGCAGCTCACGCTCCGCGCGGAGCAGGCGGTCCGCCCGGTCGGCGGCGGTACCAGGACCGCCGAGTACCAGGCGTCGGGCGCCAACTGGTCGCAGGGACACACCGGCACGGACATCGCCGTGCCCGTCGGCACCTCGGTCTCGGCTGCCGTGGACGGCACCGTGCACCGTGCGGGCCGGGACGACGCCTTCGGCTACGAGGTCGTCGTCGAGCACGCCGACGGGAAGTACTCGCACTACGCGCACCTGTCCGAGACCAAGGTGGAGAAGGGCCAGCGGGTCGCCGCGGGAGACCGCGTCGCCCTCTCCGGCTCGACGGGCAACACCACAGGACCGCATCTCCACTTCGAGGTGCGTACGACCCCCGAGTACGGGTCGGCGATCGACCCCGCCGAGTGGCTCGCGGGGTACGGCGTGAGGCTCTGACGTGTGCGGGGTGCGGCGGCACCCCGCGCCTGTCCTCGACTCCCACGCCGTGAAGAAGGGGGCGGCCCGCGGGCCGCCCTCTTCGTCGTGCCGTTCCCTCAACGGCCTTTCGCGCAAGGAAAATTGCGCAAGAAGGTTTGTGCAAATCGAGTTGCACGCCTAGGGTCTGCACCATGCCCTCCGCACCGCAGCAGCCGCCGGCCGCGAACTCGGGGCCGTCCGAGCCCGCGGCGGAAGAGCCCTCCGGCATACCGACGCCCCCGGGCGAGACCGCGCCGAAGCCGCGCATCACCGACCTCGACGCGTTGAAGGTCTTCACCCACCCGCTGCGCATCGAACTCTTCCGACTCCTCACCGCCGTCGGCCCCGCCACCGCCTCGCACCTCGCCGAGCAGGTCGACGAGGCCGTCTCGCTCGTCAGCTACCACCTGCGGAAGATGGCGGCACACGGTTTCCTCGCCGAGGCGCGGGGCGGCACGGGGGACGCGCGCGAGCGGTGGTGGCAGGTGTCGCCCGACGAGCAGTTCGCCTTCCGCAGCAGCGACTTCGACGGCGCCCCCGAAGGCGCGGCCGTGGTCCAGCAGGTGGTGCGCCGCCTGGTCGAGACGCGCACGCGCCGGTACGCCGAGTACCTCGACACGGCGGCGAGCTGGCCGCGCGAGTGGCGCGACGCGGCCTTCTCGGCCGAGTACCTCGCCTACCTCACCACGGACGAACTCGGCGCGTACGCCGCGGAGTTGCAGGAGGTGGCCGAGCGCTGGGGCGAGCACGGCAAGTCGGCGGCCGAGGCCGGGGACGCACGGCGCGAGCACGTCTCCGTCCACCTCTACGGCTTCCCCTTCCGCCCGTGACGGCCACGGAGACCCCGCGCGCCCAGCCGCCCGCGCCGCGCCCCGCCTACCGCGACGCCAACGTGCTGCGGTGGCTCGCCGCCTACGCCGCCTCGATGATCGGCGACGGCATCTACTTCCTCGCGCTCGGCTGGGCCGCGCGGGAGGCTGCGGGCCCTGCGCAGGTCGGCCTCGTGATGGCGGTCGGTGCGGTGCCGCGTGCGGTGCTGATGCTCGGGGGAGGGGTGATCGCCGACCGGTTCGGGCCGCGGCGGGTCGCGCTCGGGGGCGACGCGGTGCGGTGCACGGTGATCCTCGGGGTCGCGGCGGCGCTTGTCGTGGGGTCGCCAGGGCTGTGGGTGCTCGTCGTCGCCGCGCTCGTCTTCGGCGCCGTCGACGCCGTCTTCATGCCGGCCGTCGGAGCGCTGCCGCCGCGCCTCACCGACCGGAGCCAGCTCGCGCGGCTCCAGGGCATGGCCCAACTCGCCGTCCGTGCGGGGAACATCACGGGGCCGCCGCTCGCCGGGCTCGCGATGGGGTTCGGGGGCCCGGCGAGCGCCTTCGGCCTCGCCGGCGGCCTCTTCGCCGTTTCGCTCGCGCTGCTCCTCACCGTCCGGCTCGCGCCGCTCCCCGCCGATACGGAGCCGACCGGGCACGCAGACCCGGCACCGGGGCGCAAAGGTGCCCTGCGGGACCTCGGGGACGGGCTGCGCTACGTCGTGCGGCATCCGCTGATCGGCCGCATCGTCCTCGCGGGGACGGTCTGCGAACTCACGATAGCGGGACCCATGAACGTCGGCGTCGTCCTCCTCGCAGCCGAGCGGGGGTGGGGCGCAGGCGGCACGGCGTGGCTCGTCGGGGCCTTCGGCGTCGGGGCGGCGGGTGCGGCGCTGGTGCTGGCGGTGGCGGGCCGTGTGCCGCGTACCGGTGCCGTGATGCTCCTGGGGATGGTGCTCGCCGTCGCGGCGGTCGCCGGTATCGGCCTCGCGCCGGGGCTGGGTTGGGCCGTCGGGGCGGCCGGATGCGCCGGGCTCGCGGGCGGTACGTGGGGCGGTCTGGGGCGTGCACTGGTGCAGACCGAGACGGCGCCCGCGATGCTCGGGCGCGTCTCCTCCGTGCAGCTCCTCGGCGCCATCGGCGTCGCGCCGCTGAGCTATCCCGTCTTCGGGCTCGCCGCCGGCGTATGGGGTGCGGGGCCCGTCTTCGCGGCGTGCGCGTGCTTCAGCCTCGTCGGCGTGGTGATCGCCGGGGCCTCGTCCCGGGTACGGAGAAGCGAACTCGCGCTCTGAGCCGCCTACGCACCCAAACGGCCGCCGTACGCGGTCACTTGCTGCAGATGCCCCGCATCCACGGTTCCCCGGCCGCGAGTTGGCCGCTCCGTACGAGCTTGCCGCGCTCCGCGTCCTGCACCGCCTGGATCGACTTCAGGCGGGGCGCCACCCGGGGGGAGTCGAGGAAGAGCAGCACGGACTCGTAGAACGCGTCGCGCACCGCGGGCGGCATCACGTCGGAGGCGTCGAGGCAGCGCTCCGTGCCCGGGTCCGTCAACTGCCGGGAGATCCGGCGGGACACGGTGTCGTGCATCCGACTCCCGTCGGCGGCCGCGGAGTTGGCGGAGAAGTACGGGATCTCGCCCGACCACTTCCGCTGCCCGTCCGCCGACGCGAGGAACCGCAGCAGCCGGCGGGCGTCCCCGGTGTCCCTGCCGCCCTTGAAGAGCGCGGCGAAGTCGGCGCTCACCTCGCGCCGCCCGCGGTCGCCGTCGTAGGGGCCGCCGGGCAGGAAGGCGGACGACGGGCTGAACCGCGCCTCACCGTGGCTCTCGCCGTAGTAGTGCCGCATGAACGTGCCCTGGTGCTCCAGCGCGCACCGCGGCTCGTCCGCGGCGCCGCGTACCGCGCGCCTCCGCGACCCGCCGTCCACGTCCGGCTCGGGGGCGTCGGGAGGGGAGAAGAGGAGGCCGTCGCGGCCCGTCGCCGCGCGGTAGTCGGTGAGCAGGGCGCGGCGCGCCTCCGTGCGGTCCTGCCGCAGCAACTCCCCCCACAGTTCCCAGGAGTTGCGGATGCGCGGATCGGTCCACGGGAGCACGCCGCTCGCCCACTTCTCGTAGACGCCGCGCCCGTACCGCTGCAGCACGAGGTCCTCGATCCAGTCGCTACCCGGCCAGCCGGAGACCCCGTCGTCGCGCATCCCCAGGCACAAGTGGTCCAACTGCGAGCCGTCGGGGACGCGTTCGCCCGCGCGATGCCAGACGATGCTCTTCATGTCCGCCTTCACCGGCACCCAGTGGAGCCCCCGCGCACCGCCGGCGCGTGGCTGCCACGGCGTGCCGGGGCCGTACTCGCCGGGCTCGTAGAGGCCGTCGATCGGCTCCAACTGGCCCTGGCGCGCGTAGTCCGCGAGTTCGCCCGGGCTCGCCATGACGGCGATGTCGGGCGGGTCGCCCGACTGCACCTGGGAGAGGAGGACCTCCCGCAGCACGGCCGTGCCCTGGTACTCGTACGGCACCCCCGAGCTGTCGAGAAGGTCGCGGAAGGCCCGTTCCTCCGCGCCGGTCCACGGCCCGAGGACCATCACGGGCCGGTCCTGCTCACCGAGTTCGGTGCGGCCGCACGCGGTGGCGCCGACGGTCAGCACCAGCAGCAGCGCGGCGAGGAGCGCGGGGGGCGTTTTCGCGTATCCGCAGGGCCCCGGCGCTCACCGCCGGGGCCCTGCTGTTCGCCTCATTCCGCACGGGGGCACCGGAACGTGCCGGAGCCTTACGGCGCCCGCACGGGTACCAAGTCGTCCGGACTGTCCAGCCACACGCGTTGGCCGTGCGGCGTGACCGTCAGGCCGTACCGTTCGAACCGTGGCTCGCCCTTCTCTCGCCACCAGGACATGACGGCCTCGGCCTCGGTCCACAGATGACGCGGCCCGTATTCGGCGACCTCGAACTCGGTACGCCCGGGTTCGTAGTCGACCGTAGCCCACGACGTGCAGCCCATGTCGAGCAGCCACAGCCGATACGCGCCGGCCTTGCCCCACTCGACGCGACAGAACATGTCCGGCACCTGCACGCCGAGCGTGAACATGTGGTGCCAGGCGCCCATGTCGTCCGGCGAGAGGGCCGTCGTGCGCCGCGACGCGGTGCTCGGCCAGTTCGAGGCGTCCGGAAACGTGTCCGTCGGCGGGAACGTGTCGCGCTGATCGCGCAGACGCATGAACGCGGAGGACATCACGAACCGGCCCATGGCGACGCCGCCCTCGCCGACCCTCAGCCGCGCGACTCCCTGCCCGCCGTAGGGCGGGCCCCAGGGGGCGACGACGACGGCCCCTTCCGCGGCCTGCTCGATCCAGTCGTACGGCACGGTGGAGATCCCGCACGTGGCGACGACGCGGTCGTACGGGGCGCCGTCCGGGTAGCCGTGTGCGCCGTCGCCGACGACGGACAACGGGTTGAGGTCGACCGCGGCGAGGCGGCGCCGGGCTTCCTCGGCGACGGACGGATCAACCTCGACCGTCACGACGTTGTCCGGTCCGAGCCGGTGCGACAGCAGAGCCGCATTCCAGCCCGTGCCGGTCCCGATTTCCAACACCCGGTTTCCGCGCTCGACGCTCAGGGCGCCGAGCATGGAAAACACCATCTTGGGCATGGAGTTGGACGAGGTCGGGGCCCGGCCCTTGTCCGTGCCCGTGTGCGCGCCGTCGTCCCATTGCGTCGTGAGCGGAACGTCGCTGTAGACCTTCTCCCACCACCGCGCCGGGTCCGTGTTCCGGTCGATCACCTCGCCCTGACGGTTGCCGCCCGCCGTCCCCGGCCACAGCCGGTCGGGCACGAACGCGTCACGCGGCACCGCCTTGAATGCGGGAACCCAATCCGACGTGAGTGCACCCTTTTCCAGCAGCACGGAGGCCAGCCCTCCCGGGCCGGCCTCCTTCGTGCTGGGAGTTTCAGCGGTCACTTACTCGCCGTCCGCCGGACCCTGGCCGTCCGAGGTGTTGCCGCCCTCGTCGGAGCCGCCGCCCCCGTGCTTGTTGCCGGAGTCGCTGTCATCCTGCGGATTTCCGCCATCGGCCCGCGTCATCCACGGAAATGCGTCCACTGGGTACCTCCTGATCGGTGGTGCTCGGGTGGTGGTTCCGAAATCCGCCTCGACCGGGCGATGAACCATCGGGCGCGGTCGAGGCGGAGCCTACGCGGGCGCTGATGAGCAGGCGCCCGATTCGCAGCGGGACACCGGGCACGCACAGTGCCCGCCGCGAGGGTCGGTGTGGGGTGGGCTGTTGCTCCGGCACGGGGCAGCCGGTCCGCAGTCGAGCGCGCTCGGCCTCGGCCCGATGGAGCTGTTCAACCCGGAAGATGCACCAGTGTCAGGCGCGGAACACGACGGTGACGCCGTGCGCCTCCACCGTCCCCGGGCGCGCCACGGGCAGGTTCGTACGCTCGCAGCGATGGCAGGAGTCGCGACGGAAGTCGAACCGTGCCCACAGTGCCAGCGGCCTTACTCCCACGGCGCACCCCCGCGTGCGCCGCAGGGCAAGGGGGCGCCGCCCACCAGGGGCAGGAAGTCGACCGGCCGAGCTGTCCACGCGAACCGTGCCTCGCCGCACGAGACGGCGAACTCGAACGGCTCGCCGCGGGCGAGGTCGGCCTCGGCCTCGCGCGGGTCCGAGCCGAGCCAGTCGAAGACGTACGCCGAGGCCGGGTCTTCGAGGGCTGACGCGATGATGGCGAGGCCGACGCGCGCCCAACGGAGCGCGTTCGATGGCGCAGCGACCGGGCACGCTTGTATGCGGCGCGGTGCGGGCGAGCTCGGATCGGACACCCACCACTCACACCAGTACCCGGCGGTGACCTTCCCCAGCATGGTCGACGCCGTCAGCACGGAGTGTGCGGTCGGACCCGGTCGGAGCCCATGACGTGCAGGAAGCCGCCCACCTTCTCGACGTTGCGCGCGACCTCGTCGTACTCCTGCGGAATGGTCGAGATCATCGAGCGCCAGGGCGTGAGTACCGCGCCCGCTTCCCTCTTCCCGACCATCTCGACGGCGCGCGTCAGCCCCTCGCGCCCCTCCGGGGGGAGCAGGCCGACGCGGTCCTCGACCACCTCGGCGATCTCCCAGCCGAACGCCGCGGCGTACTCGGTGCACTCCTTGCGCGGCCCCGAAATATCGGAGTTGGCCGCCGCGCACAGGTAGATCACGACACGGAATCGGCCGACCTTGGACGCGTGGTCCGGTACGGGGCCCTCGCCCGGCACGTGGCCGGCCGCGTGGTCCGCGAGGGCCTGCCGCCGCTTCTTCTCACCTGCGGTCCTTCGGGCCGGAGTTGGCCCCTGCTTGAGTACTGGCTCGGTGCTGACCATGTGCATATCGCGTCGTTTCGATCACGCATGGTGAAGAGACGGAGCGTAGGAGCGACGGAACCCGTTCCGGGTCAACTCCTACGCTCCGTAGGCGTCACGCGACCAAGGGGACGCCGATCAATTCGCTGATGTTCCGCACGCGCGCCGTCGACACCTTCGCGATCCGCTGCCCGATCACGCCCGGCAACGCCTGGTGCTTCACCCACTCCGGCGCGTCGAGGCCGACCTCGACCAGCGTGTCACCGGCCTTGTCGTAGAGCCCGGCCGAGCACTGGGCGAGGGCAACGTCGAGCTTGTACCGGTTGCGCGCCACCTTCGACATGGTCGACGGAAGCTGCCGCATGTCCGGCTGATCGGCGAGCTTGAGCGCGCGCCCGTAGTTCTTCAACGCGACGTGAATCCCGACTGCTTCCGTCTTCGCCGCGGTCGGCCCGAACGACGTGCCGAACAGCTTCTTTTCCTTGCCCAGCCTCGCCGCGGCGGCGTGCGCCTGCGAAATGTAATCGTCGGCCTTGCTCTCGTCCTCGCGCCTCGACGCGGCTACGGCCGCCGAGATCATCAGGCGCCCGTACGCGAGCAGTTCGGGTTGCGTCGACCGGCTGAACGACGGCTCGATCGCGAGGGCGGCGCGCTCGGCGACGGCCTCGGCCCGCGGCATCTTCGCACCGCGCAAGTAGATCCACGACAGCGTGGATTCGAGTAGCGCGCCCATCACGGGATCGTCTGCCTGTTTGGCAAGCAACTTCGCGGACGTGAGCGCGGACAGGGCTAGGTCGCGGTGCCCGAACCCATTTGCCGTCGAGGCGGCGACACGGTACGTACTCGCGAGGATCGCCGCGAGACGATCGCGCTCCTCGCCGGTTGCCGAGTCGAACCGTACTTGCCCTTCCATGAGCACTTGCGAGGCGAGCATCGCCACGCGCACCGTGTCGCTTTCCCAGTACGCCGACCATGCGAGGTCGCGCGCGCTGCCGAGCTCGTCGACGGTGCTCGGGTCCTCGACACCGTCCCACTCGCCGAGGGCGCTCTCGTGCACGGCGTCGGAAAGCTGCCGCAGGGCGGTACGGCTGCCGCGGTCCATACCGCGGCGCGGTGCTTGCTGGCCCAGGATCACGCCCACGTCCGTGCGGAGCGCGGCGGCGAGCTTGAGCAGGGAGCCGACGGAGAGTTCGCCGCGGTCCTGCTCGGCTTTCTGGATCAGGGCGTACGAGACGCCCGCCGCTTCGGCCAGCCCCTGCTGTGTCAGGTCGGAGCCCCGTAGGGCCTTGATGCGCTTACCGGTCGTCAGATCAGCCCAGTTGCTCACGTGTGCACCTCAGCGGATTTCGGGCGTGGTGGCGTCACTTCCGATGGTAGGGCCGTGCGGGTAACTGCCCATGGTGAAGGGCGAGCGGCTCCTCGCCCTTCCTGGCGGGCAGCAGGCTCTCTTCCAGCGCGTTGCCGCCGACGCCCTCCGTAAGAACTAGCGCTCGGCGTCGTCTCTCCCTCCCCCGTCCGCAGCCACGGAGCAGACGATACGCGCGGTCGTCGTCGGTCAACAGGGGTTCGGGGACGACGCACGGAGAAGCGTCAACCAGCGTGCACCGAGGGGCGGTTGATGCGTTTCAGAAAGACAGGTCCGCCGTCTCGGCCCGCGCCACCGCCTCGTTGTCGCCCGCCGCCTCGACCTTCGCGACCCGCTGCCGCCCCGAGGTGTAGAGCAGCAGCTCGGACGGCTCGGCGGTCACGGTGACGACGGGCGTTCCCTTGCGCGCCACGACCGTCTGCCCGTCGGGGCGCCGAAGCACCAGGCCCACGGGCGACTTGCGCGCCAGGACCCGCGCCGCCTTCTCCAACCGCCGCCAGAGCACGTCCTGGAAGACGGCGTCGAGCTGCCGCGGCTTCCAGTCCTCCTCGGCGCGGCGGACGTCCTCGGCGTGGATGAAGAACTCGACGGTGTTGGCGGCCTCGTCGATCTGCTTGATCGCGAAGGGAGAGCTGCGCGGCGGCCCCGAGCGGAAGAGCCCGAGCAACTCTTCGTAGGGCCTCTCGGCGAACTCGGCCTGCACGCGCTCCATGCGCGGCTGGAGTTGCTTGACGAAGCTCCCCGCCGCCGCGTCGCCCCTGCGTTCGCGGACGAGGAGGTGCGCCGCGAGGTCCCGGGTGCGCCAGTCGCCGCAGAGGGTGGGCGCGTCGGGGCCGTGGTTCTCCAACAGGTCGGCGAGGAGGAGGCGTTCCCGCTGTGCGTGTGTCGACATGTGCCCCACCCTACGGCGCAGCACCCTGCCGCGAGCCGGTGCGAAGGCGTGTTGCGCGGCTTCCGCACTCTCGGGTCCCGTCACCTTCCGTGTTCGCCTCCGCGCGAAGGGTTCGCGCGACGATGGGCGAGAATGGAGCCATGTCCGTCTCTCTCGATCCGTCGATCGCCGAGCGCCTCAAGCGCAACGCCGACGGCCTGTTCCCCGCCGTCGCCCAGCAGTACGACACCGGCGAAGTGCTCATGCTCGCCTGGATGGACGACGAGGCGCTCCACCGCACCCTCACCACGGGCCGCGCCACCTACTACAGCCGCAGCCGCGGAGAGCACTGGGCCAAGGGCGACACCTCGGGGCACGTCCAGTACGTCAAGAGCGTCGCCCTCGACTGCGACGGCGACACCGTCCTCGTCCGGGTCGACCAGATCGGCGCCGCCTGCCACACGGGCGACCGCACCTGCTTCGACGCCGACCGCCTCCCGGTGAGCGGAGCCCAAGAGGCCACGCAGGCAGAGTAGTTGGCGCAGTACGCCTCCCGACTGCCACCGCCCGCGCGCCGCCGCGGACCGCGCACCCCACCCGACCCCCACGGCCCCAAGGTTGCCCGCCATGACCACCCCCGACCTCGAAGGCTTCCGCGCCCTCGCCGAGGACCGCCGCGTCGTCCCCGTCACCAGGCGCCTCCTCGCGGACGGCGACACGCCCATCGCGCTCTACCGCAAACTCGTGGGCGACCGCCGCGACACCTTCCTGCTGGAGTCGGCCGAGAACGGCCGTACCTGGTCCCGCTACTCCTTCATAGGCGTACGCAGCGCGGCGGCGCTCACCGTCCGCGGCGGAGAGGCCCACTGGCGCGGCACGCCTCCCGTCGGCCTCCCCACGGGCGGCGACCCGCTCGCCGCGCTCCGCGAGACGCTCGCCGCCCTCCACACGCCCCGCGACCTCCACCGCGACGCCGAACTCCCGCCGTTCACCGGCGGGATGGTCGGCTACCTGGGCTACGACGTCGTCCGCCGCCTGGAGCGGCTCGGCCGCGACGAGGACACCGCCGACGATCTCGGCGTCCCCGAGCTCACCATGCTCCTCGCCTCCGACGTCGCCGCCGTCGACCACAAGGACGGCACCGTCCTCCTCATCGCCAACGCCATCAACCACAACGACCTCGACTCCGGTGTCGACGACGCCTACGCCGACGCCCTCGCCCGCCTCGACGCGATGGAGGCCGACCTCGCCCGCGCCGCACCGGTCCCCCCGTCGGCCCTGCCCGCCTCCCAACTCCCCGACCACCGCAGCCGACCGGGCGGCGCCACCTACCGCGGCTGGGTCGAGGAGATCAAGGAGCGGATCAGGTCGGGCGAGGCGTTCCAGGTCGTGCCCTCCCAGCGGTTCGAGGCGGACTGCGCCGCCGACGCGCTCGACGTCTACCGGGTGCTGCGTGCCACCAACCCCAGCCCCTACATGTACCTGTTCCGGTTCGCCGGGCAGGAGGCGGACGACGGGTTCGAGGTCGTCGGCTCCAGCCCCGAGGCGCTCGTGAAGGTGGAGGAGGGGCGCGCCATGATGCACCCCATCGCCGGCACCAGGCCCCGCGGCGCCACCCCGCAGCAGGACGCCGCCCTCGCCGACGAGTTGCTCGCCGACGAGAAGGAGCGCGCCGAGCACCTGATGCTCGTCGACCTCGGCCGCAACGACCTCGGCCGGGTCTGCGCCCCCGGCAGTGTCGAGGTCGTCGACTTCATGACGATCGAGCGCTACAGCCACGTGATGCACATCGTCTCCACGGTCACGGGCCGCCTCGCCGAGGACCGCACCGCGCTCGACGCACTCACCGCCTGCTTCCCCGCCGGCACCCTCTCCGGCGCCCCCAAGCCCCGCGCGCTCCAGATCATCGACGAACTGGAACCGACGAGACGCGGCCTCTACGGCGGCTGCGTCGGCTACCTGGACTTCGCGGGCGACGCCGACACCGCCATCGCCATCCGCACCGCGCTCCTCCGCGACGGCACCGCCTACGTCCAGGCCGGCGCCGGCGTCGTCGCCGACTCGGAACCGGCGGCCGAGGACGCCGAGTGCCGGAACAAGGCGGCGGCCGTCCTGAGGGCGGTCCGTACGGCCGAGCGCCTCGGCGGTAGCGTGGAGAGGTGACTTCCCTCCCGCACGCGCGCACCTCCGAGTCCTCGGACGCCCCGGAGCCAGAGGACGCGGACGCCTCCGAGGCCGAGCCCGCGCCCGACGAGGCGCACGGCCGCGCGTCGCGCTCCCGGGCCGCCCGCAGGGCGCTCGGCGTCGCGCTCCTCGCAGGGGCCGTCGGCGCCGCGCTCGCCCTCGTCGCCGGCGGGCAGACGTGGAGCGAGTCGGCGACGAGCTTCGCGCGCGGACGCGTCCCCGTCAGCGCCTCGGGCAGCGAGGTCACGGGCCTGCCGAACGCCCTCGCGCTCGTCGGACTCGCTGCGCTCGTCGCGGTCTTCGCGGTCCGCAGGGCGGGACGGTTCCTCGTCTCGGGGCTCCTCGCGCTCTGCGGCGCGGGCGTCGTCGTCTCCTCGCTGACGGGCATGGGCGACGACTCGGCGCTGCGCGAGGAGGCCGCCGAGACGAGCGGCCTCGCGGAGAGCACGATCGGCGCCGTCTCCACCACGCCCTGGCCCTATCTCTCGGCCGCCGGCGGCCTGCTGATCCTCCTCGCCGGGCTGCTCGCCCTCGTACACGGCCGCAACTGGCCGACGATGTCGGGGAGTTCCCGGTACGAGCGGACCTCGCGCAAGCAGGCGCCGGCCGCCGAGGTCGACCCCGAGCGCCCCGAGGACCTGTGGAAGGCGCTCGACCGCGGCGAGGACCCCACCTGAAGCCCGCCGCCGGGCCGGAGGCGCCGGCGGACACTAGCGGGGGCCGCTCGCTGCGCGGTGGGCGCCGCAGGGGACAATGGAGGCAGGTGGGCGCGGCCGTACGGGCACACCACGGGATTCGTCGGTAACAAGGAGCATTCATGGCGGACACAGGCCACGGAAACACCGTCGCGGCATGGACGGGCGTCACCATCGCCTTCATCGGCTTCTGCATCGGCAGCGCCTTCATGGTCATGGCGCAGCCGTGGGGTGTCGTGGCCGGGCTCGTCGTGGTGGGGGCCGGCGGGCTCGTCGGCATGGCGATGAGCGCCGCCGGGATGGGCAAGGAGAGGAACCGGCCCACCGCCAAGGCCGCGACGGAGCCGGGCGGTACGGCAGGAGCCCGCTCCTGAGCGAGCGGCCCGAGGCCGCACTACGGCACCGCCTGCGCAGCGCGGTGCCGCGCCTCGCCGCGCCCCTGGCCGCACTCGCCGCCGCGGGCGCGGCTTTCGCGTACGTCGGCGCGGTCGACCCCAACACCCCCGGCCACTATCCGGCGTGCCCGCTGCTCACGTTCACCGGCGTCTACTGCCCGGGCTGCGGCGGCCTGCGCGCCGCGCACGCCCTCGCGCACGGGGACGTGCCGGCGGCGCTCGGCGCCAACGCGTTCGCCGTCGTCCTCGTCGTGCTGCTCGCCGGGGTGCTGCTGGCGTGGCTGGTGCGGTCGGCGCGCGGGAGGCCGTTGCGGGTGCCGGCGCCGAGTGCGGTGCACTGGTGGGCGGTTGGTGCCGTGGTGGGCGTCTTCAGCGTTGTCCGGAACCTGCCCTTCGGAGCCGTCCTCGCGCCGTGACGGACGCGGGGTGCCGTACTGCGAGGTTCGTCCGCGATGTGGGATTTGCGACGGGCGGATGCGGGGCCCGGGTCGGGTGGCGGATACCATCGCATTCCGTGACCTGAACGTCTGCCCGCGGCCGCGGGGGCGCACCCGGCCGACAGGCACCGAGAAGCGCTGAGAACCCCAGAGAAGCAGTCAGCCAGGACCAGCCGAGAGCCAGCCAAGAAGGGAGCCGCTCGCGTGAGTGTGCTCGACGAGATCATCGAAGGCGTGCGTGAGGACCTCGCCGAGCGGCAGGCGCGCGTAAGTCTCGACGAGCTCAAGGAGCGCGCCGCCCACGCTCCCCGTGCGCTGGACGGCCTGGCCGCGCTGAAGGGCGAAGGAGTCCGCGTCATCTGCGAGGTGAAGCGCTCCAGCCCGTCCAAGGGTGCGCTCGCCGCCATCGCCGACCCGGCCGCGCTCGCCGCCGACTACGAGCAGGGCGGCGCCGCCGTCATCTCCGTCCTCACCGAGCAGCGCAGGTTCGGCGGCTCCCTCGCCGACCTCGAAGCCGTCCGCTCCCGGGTGGACGTCCCGGTCCTCCGCAAGGACTTCATGTTCTCCGCCTACCAGCTCTGGGAGGCGCGCGCGCACGGCGCCGACGTCGTCCTGCTGATCGTCGCGGCGCTGGAGCAGGAGGCGCTCGTCTCGCTCATCGAGCGGGCCGAGTCGATCGGGCTCACCCCCCTCGTCGAGGTGCACGACGAGGAGGAGGCCGAACGCGCCGTGGACGCGGGCGCGAAGGTGATCGGGGTCAACGCGCGGAACCTCAGGACGCTCGAGGTGGACCGCGGCAACTTCACGCGGATCGCGCCGGAGATCCCCGAACACGTCGTCAAGGTCGCCGAGTCGGGCGTCCGCGGGCCGCACGACCTCATCGCCTACGCCAACGAGGGCGCGGACGCCGTCCTGGTGGGCGAGTCCCTCGTGATCGGCAAGGACCCGAAGACCGCCGTCTCCGACCTCGTCGCCGCCGGCGCCCACCCGGCGCTGCGGCACGGCAGGGACTGAGCCCCTTGCCCCTCGCACCCCCTTCGCCGACGTACCTGCCCCGGGCCACCGGGGCGCACCCCGCGCTGGCGCGCGGGTGCCGGCCGCGCGGGTGCAGGGCCCCGGCGCGCAGGGCGCTCGGCCGCCGGGTGCGCTACCACATCGGCTGCGAGCCGGGACAGATCAACGGCCGCCGATGGCGCGCCTCCCGCGGCACCGCCGCGACCTGAGCGAGGCGCCGGAACCGGGGGCGACACCGCCCGCCGGCCGTGCCCGTGCGCCCCGCCGACCCGGAAACGTCCGTTCTTCTGTCCGAGGAGCACCGTCGGATGTCCGACTACTTCATCCCCGACCCCGAGGGTCGAACCCCCACAGCCGAGGGGTACTTCGGCGCTTTCGGCGGCAGGTTCGTCCCCGAGGCGCTCGTCGCCGCCGTGGACGAGGTCGCCACCGAGTACGAGAAGGCGAAGCAGGACCCGTCCTTCGCGGCCGAGCTCGACGAGCTGCTCGTCGACTACACGGGACGCCCGAGCCCGCTCACCGAGGTGCGCCGCTTTGCCGCGCACGCCGGGGGCGCCCGCGTCTTCCTCAAGCGCGAGGACCTCAACCACACCGGCTCGCACAAGATCAACAACGTGCTCGGCCAGGCGCTCCTCGCCCGGCGCATGGGCAAGACGCGCATCATCGCCGAGACCGGCGCGGGACAGCACGGCGTCGCCACCGCCACGGCCTGCGCCCTCTTCGGGCTGAGCTGCACGATCTACATGGGCGCCGTCGACACCGAGCGGCAGGCGCTCAACGTCGCGCGGATGCGGATGCTCGGCGCCGAGGTCGTCGGCGTCGAGACCGGCAGCCGCACGCTGAAGGACGCCATCAACGAGGCGTTCCGCGACTGGGTCGCCAACGTCGACCACACGCATTACCTCTTCGGCACCGTCGCGGGTCCGCACCCCTTCCCGCAGCTTGTGCGCGACTTCCACCGGGTGATCGGCGTCGAGGCCCGCCGGCAGGTGCTCCAGCGCATCGGCCGGCTGCCGGACGCCGTCGCCGCCTGCGTCGGCGGTGGTTCCAACGCGATGGGCATCTTCCACGCCTTCCTCCCCGACGAGCAGGTCCGCCTCCTCGGCTTCGAGGCGGCGGGGCACGGGGTGGAGTCGGGCGAGCACGCAGCGACCCTCACCGAGGGCGGTCCCGGCATCCTGCACGGCTCCCGCAGCTACGTCCTCCAGGACGACGAGGGGCAGATCACGGAGCCGTACTCGATCTCCGCCGGGCTCGACTACCCCGGCATCGGCCCCGAGCACGCCCACCTGCGGCAGACCGGCCGCGCCGAGTACCGCCCCGTCACCGACGACGAGGCGATGCAGGCGCTGCGCCTGCTCTCCGAGACCGAGGGCATCATCCCGGCCATCGAGACCGCGCACGCGCTCGCCGGTGCCCTGGAGTCGGGCCGCGAACTCGGCCCCGAGGGCGTCGTGCTCGTCAGCCTCTCCGGCAGGGGAGACAAGGACATGGAGACGGCCGCGCGCTACTTCGGCCTCTACGACGGCGCCGACGACGCAGACCCGGAGGGCGACAAGTGAGCACCGACAGCGGCGGAAACCGCGCACTGCTGGAGTCCACCCTCGCGGCGGCGAAGGACGAGGGCCGCGCGGCCCTCGTCGGCTACCTGCCCGCCGGCTTCCCCACGGTGGACGGCGGCATCCGCGCCTGCACCGCCCTCCTCGAGGGCGGGTGCGACGTCGTCGAGGTCGGGTTGCCGCACACCGACCCCGTCCTCGACGGCCCCGTGATCCAGACCGCCGACGACGTCGCGCTGCGCGGCGGCGTCCGCATCGCCGACGTGCTCCGCACCGTGCGCGAGGCGCACGCGGCGACGGGCAAGCCGGTGCTGGTGATGACGTACTGGAACCCCGTCGACCGGTACGGGACCGAGCGGTTCGCGGCCGGCCTCGCGGCGGCGGGCGGTGCCGGGTGCATCCTGCCCGACCTGCCGGTCGAGGAGTCCGAGGGCTGGCGGAAGGCCGCCGAGGAGCACGACCTCGCGACGGTCTTCGTCGTCGCGCCGAGCAGCAGGGACGAACGGCTGGCGAAGATCACGGAGGCCGGGAGCGGCTTCGTCTACGCGGCGTCCGTGATGGGTGTCACGGGGACGCGCGAGTCGGTGGGCGGCCGGGCGCAGGACCTCGTGGCGCGGACGCGGAGCGTCGGCGAACTGCCCGTCTGCGTCGGGCTCGGGGTCTCCACGGCCGAGCAGGCCGCCGAGGTCGCCGGGTTCGCGGACGGGGTGATCGTCGGCTCCGCCTTCGTCAAGCTCCTCCTCTTGGCAGGAGAGGACCTCGAAGGCGGCCTCGCCGGCGTACGGGCGCTCGCGGGCGAGCTCGCCGAGGGCGTGCGCCGCACCGGCTGACGCCGGGGCTGCGGTCCGCGTGCGGCACGGCGCTCGGTGCGGTGCCGTACGCGGGTCCTCAACTCCCTGCTCTTTCGGGTGAATCGGCGGCGGTGGGGTGCGGTTGCCCCGGGGCTGCTCGTTGCCCCCGGGTGTGATGAGCCAGAAGAACCGTGAGGGAAAGCGCACCGCGCGCGAGCGGCTGCGGGAGGAGCTGCAGCGGCAGAAGACCGCCCAACGCCGCGGGCGCGCGCTGAAGATGGGCCTCGCCTGCGTGCTGGTGCTGGGGGTGGCCGCGGTCGCCGGTGTGTTCCTGGTGAACAGGGGCGGCGGGGAGAGCACGGAGAGCCGGTCCTCGGCGAAGCCGATCTCGATGGGCAGCGCGTCCGCCGCCTCCCGCCTCAGCATCTACGAGGACTTCCGCTGCCCGGCCTGCGGCCAGTTCGAGAACCAGTTCAGCGACACGATCAGGGAGTTGGCGGAAGCGGGCGAGCTGCGCACCGAGTACCACCTCGTCACCCTCATCGACAGCAACATGCCGGGGACGGGTTCGAAGAAGGCGGCGAACGCGGCCTACTGCGCCAAGGACGAGGGAAAGTTCCCCGAGTACCACGACGTCCTCTACCGCAACCAACCGCAGGAACAGGACGACGCGTTCGGCAAGACCTCCACCCTGCTCGGGCTCGCGAAGAAGGTCCCGGGCCTCAGCGGCTCGTCCTTCACCTCCTGCGTGGAGGAGGGCCGGCACAACAGCACCGTCGAGGAGTCGGACAAGGCGTTCGGGGAGTCGGGCCACCAGTCGACGCCCACCGTCCTGCTCGACGGCGAGGACATCTACGGCAACCAGCAGGAGCCGCTCACCCCGCAGCGGCTCAAGGAGCTCGTCGCGGGGAAGAACTGACGGGTCCGGCGCCCCGGCGCAGGTCGGTACCGGCCGATCGGCTGCCGGGGCGCGGCTGTTACGGAGCCGTTGTGCGGCCTGATTGCCCGCGGTGCGCCCGGGCACGGTAGCGTCTGGATCGCCATGGACACCCTTGCCTTCATCCCCAGTCCCTCGTCGGGCGAGATTCATCTCGGGCCGATCCCGCTGCGCGGCTATGCCTTCTGCATCATCGCCGGTGTCTTCGTCGCCGTCTGGCTCGGCTCGCGCCGCTGGGTCGCGCGCGGAGGCCGGCCGGGCACCGTCG
Organism: Streptomyces xiaopingdaonensis; assembly: GCF_000262345.1. Classification (GTDB taxonomy): domain Bacteria; phylum Actinomycetota; class Actinomycetes; order Streptomycetales; family Streptomycetaceae; genus Streptomyces; species Streptomyces xiaopingdaonensis. The sequence continues at coordinate 18,069 of NZ_AJTQ01000125.1, forward strand.
CGGACATCGCCGTCTGGGCCGTCCCGTTCGGGCTCATCGGCGGCCGGCTCTACCACGTACTCACCGACTACCAGCTCTACTTCGGCGAGGGCCGGAACTGGGTGGACGCCTTCCGTATCTGGGACGGCGGTCTCGGCATCTGGGGCGCGATCGCCCTCGGCGCCCTCGGCGCGTGGATCGGATGCCGCCGCCGCGGCATCCCGCTCCCCGCGTACGCGGACGCGGTGGCGCCCGGCATCGTCCTCGCACAGGCGCTCGGACGCTGGGGCAACTGGTTCAACCAGGAGCTCTTCGGCCGCTCCACCGACCTGCCGTGGGCCGTCGAGATCGACGCGCAGCACCGCCCCGTCGAGACCCCCGACATCGCCACCTACCACCCGACCTTCCTCTACGAGTCGCTCTGGTGCGTCGGCGTCGCCCTCCTGGTGATCTGGGCCGACCGGCGCTTCCGGCTCGGGCACGGCCGCGCCTTCGCGCTCTACGTCGCGGCCTACACCGCGGGCCGGTTCTGGATCGAGTACATGCGCGTCGACGATGCGCACCACGTGCTCGGGATGCGGCTCAACAACTGGACGGCGATCGTCGTCTTCCTGTGCGCCGTCGCGTACATCGTGGTCTCGGCTCGTAAGGTGCCGGGACGCGAGGAGACCGTCGAACCGCAGGGCCCTGAAGGCTCGGAGGAAGGCGAAGGAGCCGAGTCCTCCCACGAGGAGGAGAAGGAATCCGCCTCCGCGCCGCCGAGGCAGGGGAGCGCGGACGCCAAGGACGGTGCGGGAAGCGCCAGTTCGGCGGCGAAGGAGGAGTAGCGGAACGACAGGGGCCCGGTTCCGACCGGGCTCTTTGCGTCAACTTGGCCGAGAGCAAAGGGATACTTTACCGGACGGGGTCTGGACCAGCCCGAGGGGGACCTGCATCGTTCGGCGACCCTTCTGTGTAAAGCTTCCCCCATGCTGTGGTTGATCGTCCTCCACTGCGCCGCCGCGTGCTGTGCCCCTCTCCTCGTACGGTGGCTCGGTTCGCGCGCTTTCCTGCTGCTGGCCCTCGCACCGGCGGCCGCCGCCGTGTGGGCAGGCGTGCAGTACCCGAAGGTGGTGGGCAGCGGCGAGGAAGTCAGCCTCCACTGGGCGTGGATCCCCAACCAGGGCGTCGAACTCGGGTTCCGCCTCGACTCGCTGTCGCTCCTGATGACGCTCATCGCCGGCGGCGTCGGCGCCCTGGTGATGGTCTACTGCGCCGGCTACTTCCGCAGTGACGAACCACGACTGGGGCGCTTCGCGGGGACGTTGACCGCCTTCGCCGGCGCCATGCTCGGACTGGTCCTCTCCGACGACCTGATCGTGCTGTACGTCTGGTGGGAGTTGACCACGATCTTCTCCTTCCTCCTCATCGGCCACAATCCGGAGACGAGGACCAACCGCCGCGCCGCCCTGCAGGCGTTGATCGTCACCACCCTCGGCGGCCTGGTGATGCTCATCGGGTTCCTCATGCTCGGCCACGAGGCCGGCACCTTCCGGATCTCCGAGTTGGTGGAGAACCCACCGGAGGCCAACGCGCTCGTCTCCATCGCGCTGGTGCTCGTCCTCGTCGGCGCGCTCTCCAAGTCCGCGATCTGGCCGTTCAGTCTGTGGCTTCCGGGCGCCATGGCCGCACCCACCCCCGTCTCCGCCTACCTCCACGCCGCGGCGATGGTCAAAGGAGGCATCTACCTCATCGCGCGGCTGGCGCCCGCCTTCGCCGACGTCGTCCCCTGGCGCGGCACGGTGCTGGTGCTCGGCGGACTCACGATGCTCCTCGGCGGCTGGCGGGCGCTCCGCGAGACCGACCTCAAGCGCATCCTCGCCTTCGGGACCGTCAGCCAACTCGGCTTCCTCACCATGCTCGTGGGCGACGGCCACCGCGACACCGAGCTCGCCGGGCTCGCCATGCTCCTCGCGCACGCGCTCTTCAAAGCGGCGCTCTTCCTCACCGTCGGCCTCATCGACCGCACGACGGGCACCCGCGACGTCCACCGACTCTCCGGCCTCGGACGCAAGATGCCGTGGGTCTGTACGGTCGCGGTGCTCGCCGGTGCCTCGATGGCCGGGGTGCCGCCGCTCTTCGGGTTCGCGGCCAAAGAGGCCGCTCTGGAGTCGCTGCTCCACGAAGGGCCGGTGCAGCAGTGGGCGCTCGCCGCCATCGTCGTCGGCTCCGGACTCACCGCCGCCTACACGCTGCGGTTCCTCTGGGGCGCGTTCGCCAGCAAGCCGGGCGCCGAGCCCATCGAGGTGCTGCGCAGGCCCGGTGCCGCGCTCTTCGTGCCCGGCGCCGCCGTCGTCCTGGTGAGCCTCGCCTTCGGACCCGGCGCCGTGCTTCTCGACCCGCTCCTCTCCGACTACGCCGGCTCCTTCCCCGCCGTGCACAACCCGCTGCACATGGAGTTCTGGCACGGCATCGGCCTCGCCTTCGGGCTCTCCGCCGTCACGTGGGTGCTCGGCGCCGCCCTCTTCGCCCTCAACCGGCCGATCGCGAAGGCCGGCGACCAACTCGCCGTCCTGGACGGGGAACACGCCTTCGCGCACTCGCTCTGGGGCCTGGAGCGCTTCTCCCTCCAGACGACGGGCATCGTCCAGCGCGGCTCGCTCCCCTTCTACCTCGGCACCGCGCTCGCCGTCCTCATCGGGGCGCAGTTGGTCGCGCTCGTCGTCGACCGGCCCTGGGAGCACGTCAGCGACGTACGCCTCTACGACTCGACGGCCCAACTCGCCGTCTCGCTCGCGGTCTGCGCAGTCGCGGTGCTCTGCGTGCGGGCGCGGCAGCGCATGAAAGCGGTCGTCCTCGCCGGCGTCACCGGGTACGGCGCCGCGGTGCTCTTCGTCCTGCACGGCGCACCGGACATCGCGCTCACCCAGTTCGCCGTCGAGACGGTCTCGATCATCGTCTTCGTGCTGGTGCTGCGGAGGCTGCCCCCGAGGTTCCCCGTCGGTCCCGCGGCGGGCCGGATGCGCCGGGTGACGCAGATCGTCTTCGGTGTCGCGGCGGGGACCTTCGCCGCAGGACTGACATACATCGCGGCCTCCGCCCGTGTCGACGAGCCCGCGGGGCCGCTCCTCAGCCAGGCCACCGAGGACCACGGGCTCAAGAACGTCGTCGCCACCACGCTCGTCGACCTCAGGGCCTGGGACACGATGGGCGAGTCCTCGGTCCTCGCCGTCGCGGCCGTCGGCGTCACCAGCCTGGTGTACCTGCGGCGCCGCTCCGGTACACCGGCGTCGCCCGCACCGTCGGGGGCGCCGCCCAACGCGGCCCTCGCCCACCACGGGCACCGCTCCGGCACCGCGCACCCCGAGGAGCACGGCGGCCGGCCCGCGGAGGCCGCCCGCACCACGGGGCAGCAGCCGCACGTCGACACGAGAGCGAAGCGGGCCGAACGGTGGCCGAAGCCCGACCCGATCGGCAGGGCGCCGCGCCGCACCTGGCTCGCCGCGAGCTCCACGCTCGCGCCGGAGCGGCGCTCGGTCGTCTTCGAGGTGGTGGCGAGGCTCGTCTTCCACCCGATCGTGGTGCTCTCGCTCTTCCTGCTCTTCTGCGCCGAGAACCTGCCGGGCGGCGGGTTCACCGCGGGGCTCGTCGCCTCGCTCGCGCTCGGGGTGCGGTATCTGGCGGGCGGGCGCCACGAGTTGGCGAACGCGGCGCCGGTTGACGCCGGATTCCTCCTCGGCGTCGGGCTGCTCACCATCACCCTCACCGGGCTCGGCGGGCTGCTCTTCACCGGCTCCGTGCTCGGCTCCGGCACCTTCCACGGACACCTGCCGGTGATCGGCGACTTCCACGCGGCCTCGCCGGTCCTCTTCGACACCGGCGTCTACCTGCTCGTCCTCGGCGTCGTCCTCGACGTCCTGCGGAGCCTGGGCTCCGAGATCGACCGGCGGGTGGAACGCGAACTCCGTCGCGCCCCGAACGCGACGGCAGAGGGAGGGGCGACGCAGAAATGACCTTGACCCTGGCGCTCGTCGTCGTCGGCGGCACGCTCTTCGGGGCCGGCACCACGCTGCTGCTCTGCCGCCCGCTGACGCGCATCCTGCTCGGCTCCGTACTCCTCGGCAACGGGACCAACATCCTGGTCCTCACCACGGCGGGGGCCGCGGGACACGCACCGCTGCTCGGCTTCGGCCACGACACGTCGTCCATCGTCGACCCGCTGCCGCAGGCGTTCATCCTCACCGCCATCGTCATCACGCTGGCGCTCACCGCGTTCCTCGTGACGATGGCGTACCGCGCCTGGCAGCTCTCCGGGAGCGACGACGTCCAGGACGACGTGGAGGACATCCGCGTCGCCAGGCGCGCCGTCTACATGGAGGAGCGGGAGCGCCTGCGGGCCACCTACAACGACTGGCGCGAGGCGTACCAGAGCATGGTCGGCTCGGAGGAGGAGCAGCGGGCCGCGGAGCGCCGCGCGTACCAGCGGCTCGGCAAGGCCCGCGACCGCTACCGCGAGTTGAAGGACCGGGCGCGCGCCGACGCGCGGGCGCACCGCGCACGGCAGGCGCGGGCCGAGCAGACCGCCGAGGAGACCGCGGAGGAGGACGACCCGTGGGAGACGATTCTGGGAGCCGACAGGTGACACCGAGTGACCCCGTCGGGCCGCACCCGCGCCCGGCACCCGCACACCCCGACCTTGCGAGGGAGCGCCCATGAGCGCCGGACCCTCGGAGGCCGCCTCCGTCGCCTCCGCACTCGTCCCCCTGCCCGTGATCCTGCCGCTCTTCGCGGCCGGGCTGAAGCTCGCCATCGGGCTGCGCCTCCAGCGCACCCAGCGCGCCATCAGCATCGTCGTGCTGTCGCTCGTCGTGATCGTCTCGTTGGTGCTGCTCGTCGTGGCGGACAAAGAGGGCCCGCAGGTGATGTACGCCGGCGGGTGGGCGCCCCCCGTGGGGGTCGTGCTCGTCGCCGACCGGCTCTCCGCGCTGATGCTCGTGGTCTCGACGTCGGTGACGCTCGGCGTACTCGTCTACTCCAACGGCCAGGGCATGGCGGACCGGGAAGGGGCGACGCCGCTCAGCGTCTTCCACCCGTCGTACCTGGTGCTCGTCGCCGGCGTCTCGGACACCTTCCTCGCGGGCGATCTCTTCAACCTGTACGTCGGCTTCGAGATCATGCTCGTCGCCAGCTTCGTGCTGCTGACGCTCGGCGGCACCATCGCGCGCATCCGCGCCGGGGCGACGTACGCGATCGTCTCGCTCCTCTCCTCGGTGCTCTTCCTGGTGGCGATCGTCATGGTCTACGGGGCCACCGGCACCGTGACGATGGCCGAACTGCCGGCGGCGATCGAGAAGTTGCCGGACGGCGTCACCACGTTGATGGAGATCGGGCTCCTCGGGGTCTTCGGGATCAAGGCCGCGGTCTTCCCGCTCGCCGCCTGGTTGCCCGACTCGTACCCGACGGCGCCCGCCCCGGTGACGGCCGTCTTCGCGGGACTCCTCACCAAGGTCGGCGTCTACTCGATGCTGCGCTCGCAGACGCTCTTCTTCCCCGGCACCCGGCTCACCGACGTGCTGATGATCGTCGCGCTGCTCTCGCTCCTCGTCGGCATCGTCGGGGCCGTGGCCCAGACCGACCTCAAGCGGCTGCTCTCCTTCACGCTGATCAGCCACATGGGATACATGATCTTCGGAATCGCGCTGGCGACCCCGGAGGGCTTCGAAGGGGCGATCTTCTACGTCGCCCACCACATCACCGTGCAGACGACGCTCTTCCTCGTCGTGGGGCTGATCGAGCGGAGAGGCGGCTCGACCGACCTCCAACGGCTCGGCGGGCTGGCGACGCTCTCGCCGCTGCTCGCGGTCCTCTTCTTCATCCCCGCGATGAACCTCGCCGGCATCCCCCCGCTCTCCGGGTTCCTCGGCAAGCTGGGCCTGCTGCGTGCGGGCGTCGCCGACGGCAGCGTCCTCGCGTACGTGCTCGTCGCCGGGGGCACCCTCACCTCGCTGCTGACGCTCTACGCGATGGCGAAGGTCTGGAACCTCGCCTTCTGGCGCGCGGCGCCGGCCGAACTCTACGAGGTGGGCGCCGTGTTGGACTCCGAGGAGACCGACGAGGAGACCGACGAGTCCGAGGCGGAGGCGAGCCGCGAGCAGGGCGAGACCGGCACCGCGTTCGACACCGGTGCGCCCGCCTCCCAGCCGCCGGTAGGCTCGGGACGCGCACCCGAGGAAGCGCACGCGGCGGTGGGCACCGCCACCGACACCGGCAGGCAAGAGGCGCCCGCGCCGGCCGGGCACACGCAGGCGGCGACCTTCGGCGGCCAGCAGGTCACCACGACGACCCGGCTCCCCGCGAGCATGATCGGCTCCACGGTGGGGCTGGTCCTCTTCGGACTCGCCTTCACCGCCCTCGCCGGTCCGCTCTTCGACTTCACCGGGCGCACGGCCGACGAGCTCATCGAGCGAACCCCGTACGTATCGGCGGTGATGGACAGGTGACCTCTCCGCAGAGGTTCAAAGAGCAGGCGCCGGGGCGGTTCCGCGCGACACAGTGGCCCATGATCGTCGGGCTGATGATCGTGTGGGTGCTGCTCTGGGGCGAACTCTCGGTGGCGAACGTCCTCACCGGGCTCCTCGTGGGCGTCCTCGTCTGCGTCGCCTTCCCGCTGCCGCCGATCGAGACGCAGGCGCGCCTGCATCCGCTGGGAGTCACCAGGTTCCTTGCGCGTTTCGTGCTCGACATGCTCATCTCCAGTTGGCGGCTGAACCGCTTCATCCTCGGTCAGAGCAAGCCCTCCTGGGCCGTGCTGCGGGTGCGGATGCGCTGCCCGGGCGACCTGATGATGACGGGCACTGCCATCGCCGTCTCCGCCGTCCCCGGCAGCACCGTGCTGGAGGTGCACCGCGCGACCGGCACCCTCTACATCCACGTGCTCGGCGCCGACAGCCTCGCCGAGCGGGAGCGGGCGGTGCACGAGGTGCTGCGCCTGGAGGCCCGGGTGGTCCGCGCGTTCGGCACGCCCGACGACGTCGCCGCCATGGAGGCGGCCGAGACAGCGGAGAGGGTGATCGGCCCGTGGACGTGATGATGCTCGTGGTCGCGGCGGTCCTCATCGCCGCGGGGGTCCTGGTGGCCGCGCGGTTGGCGATCGGCCCGTCCACCCTCGACCGCGCGGTCGCGCTCGACGCGCTGGTCTCCGTGATAATGGCGGGGATCGGCGTCTACACCGCCGTCCAGCACGTGCCGTTCTACCTGCCGGTGATGCTCGTCCTCGCCTTCCTCGGGTTCACGGGCTCCGTCGCGATCGCGCGGTTCATGACGCTGCGGGACGAGGCGGGGACGACCGACGTCGACGAGAGCCGGTACGCGGGCAAGAGCGCCGACACCCTCGCGGAGCAGAACGTCGGCTCGTGGTCGACCCGGCCCAGGAGCCGCAAAGGCAGCGAGGGCAGCGACGGCACGAACGGCGGCGGACGGGGGAAGAACCGATGAACTGGGCCGCGGTCGTCGACTGGACCGGCGCCGTCCTCATGCTCCTCGGGGCGCTGCTCTGCCTCGTCGCCGGCATCGGACTGATCCGCCTCCCCGACGTACTGACCCGCATGCATGCGGCGACCAAGCCGCAGGCGCTGGGTCTGCTGTTCGTCCTCGGCGGCGCCGCGCTCTGGCTGCGCACCGCCGTCGACGTCACGACGCTCATCGTGATCGCGATCTTCCAGCTGGTGACGACGCCGGTCGCCGCGCACATGGTCGGCCGCGCCGGCTACCGCGGCCGGCTCGACCGCCAGCGACTCGTCCTCGACGAGCTCGGTGAGGCGATAGAGGAGGCCGAGCAGCGCAGGGAGGCGCAGCGCGCCGCCGAGCGGCGCGGCGAGGCGGAACCGGTCGACGCGGGCGAGCGCCGCGAAGGGGAGACGGGCGGGGACGCCTCCGCCGCATCCGGCGAGGGCTCGAGCGAGGAGGGCGGCAGCCCCGAAGGCCGCGGCCCGAGCGCGGCCTAGTCGTCAACTTCGACCGTGCGTGCGGGGGTCGAGGCGGTCACCCACGACCGTGACGGCCCCTGCCGCGCCGACGAGCCCCACCGGCAGCAGCGCGGCAGGCGCCGCCACCGCGGCATGCAGCGCCACGGCGCCGCCCGCGCCGGCGACGAGGCAGGCGAGGCGCGCGGCGATCCACAGGTCGGACGGGCGGGCGCCGGCCGACCGGGCGGTCCCCGTCGCGAGGCGGGCGAGGAGGGTGGTGAGGGTGCTGGTGAAGTACGTCGTCGGGGCACCGCTGCGGCCGGCGGCGAGGAGCGCCGTCGCCTGTGCGCCCATGGCGGTCGCGTAGCCGACGACGAGCAGCGTCTGCCAGCGGTCGGCGGGCGCGGACCCGGCCGCCATCCAGCACCCGGCGAGCACGGCGAGCACCACCGCCTCGGCGCCGAAGGCGATCCTCACCCGGCGCGGCCACAGCCGCCCCGGCTCCGCGGACGGTGCCGACCGCGCCCAGTGCGTCAGCAGCGCGACGGCCGCTGTGCCCACCGCGTACCCGCCCAGGGCGCAGGCGGCGGACCAGACGTGCCCGGGCGGTGCGGCACCTGCCGCCGCGACGCCGCCGAGCACGAGGTTCCCCGTCATCACCCCGGCGAAGACGCCGCCGAGCGCGGTGAAGGCGAGCGCGTCCACGCTGCCGGAAGCGGTCGCCAGGAGCAGGAGCGTCAACTGGGCGCGGGGGCCCGACGGGTCGGCCGCCCGGGGTTCGGGTGGCGGCTCGTCGTGCGCGTAGGCGCGGCGCCGGGCGTTCACCGGTGCTGCCGGCGCGGGGCGTTTGCTGCGTACACGCGGCTCATCGTCCACCGCCTCCCGCCGGTCCGCATCCGCGGTTCCGCGGCCGGGGGTGCGGGGTGGGGTTTCGGTGAAGGCGCAGGTCAGCGCGGTTAGTTCGGCCTTCCTTGCTGGCGCGGCCGGCGGGAGTGTGCCTACCTTCTAGCTGGGAGACGCGGCGCCGGAGCGCCGGCTTCCGTCGTCGAAGGGAGCGGGTCACCACCATGAGCACCGGCATAGCCGAACCGGAGCACGGCGAGGCGGCGGACGGTACGCCGCACCACCGCGACGTGAGCGGGGGATGGCTGCGGCCCGCGGTCTTCGGCGCCATGGACGGGCTCGTCTCCAACCTGGGCCTGATGACGGGCGTCGCCGGCTCCTCCGCCTCGCCCCAGACGATCGTGCTCTCCGGCCTCGCCGGACTCGCGGCCGGTGCCTTCTCGATGGCGGCGGGCGAGTACCACTCCGTCGCCTCCCAACGGGAGCTGGTGCAGGCGGAGTTGGAGGTCGAGCGCCGGGAGCTGCGGAAGAACCCGGAGGCGGAGGTGCGCGAGCTCGCCGCCGTCTACGAGGGGCGCGGCGTCGATCCGGAGCTGGCGAGGGAGGTGGCGCGGCAGCTCCATCGGGACCCGGAGCGGGCGCTGGAGGTGCACGCCCGCGAGGAACTGGGCGTCGATCCGGACGACCTGCCCTCTCCGGCGGTCGCCGCCGTCTCCTCGCTGCTCGCCTTCGGCGCGGGCGCGGTGCTGCCGGTGCTGCCGTACCTCTTCGGGGCGACGGCGCTGCTGCCCGCCGTGGTCGTGGCGCTGCTGGGGCTCTTCCTCTGCGGGGCGGTCGTCGCGAAGGTGACGGCGCGAAGCTGGTGGTTCAGCGGGCTGCGCCAGCTTGCGCTCGGCGGCGGTGCCGCGGCACTGACGTACGGGCTCGGGGCGCTCTTCGGCGTCGCCGTGGGCTGAGCCACGGCCTGCTCCGCGACCTCCGGGCATGATCCCGTGTTACTCGACGGTTTGCGTTTCTTCCGTGCCGGGCAGAAGCCGGAAGTCCCCAGGGCAACGAAGCCCGGGGCGTAGCGCGTACTTGAGCGGAGACCTTCCGCACCCTTTTGAGACAGCGGGTCCACAGACCCCCCTTCCCTCGCACGGCACCTCCGTGCACACACCCCGGGCATCCCCGTGCGTCCGCATGGTGGTCCAGGGTTTCCGTGCAGCGGGAAGGGGGTGATGATGTAACCTGCGCGAAAATTTGTTCATGCAGAGGGCCAACGTCGTCCCTCGGCGCGTGCGATTGCCACGAGACGACGGGAGAGCCGATGCGTGCAGCACCATTGGCGGCTTTGGCCCACCCTGCCAAGCAGGGCATGTACGACCCCAGGTACGAGCACGACGCCTGCGGCGTCGGCTTCGTGGCGACCCTGACAGGCGAGCCCGACCATCAGCTCGTCGAACGCGGTCTCACCGTCCTGCGCAACCTGGAGCACCGGGGCGCCACCGGCTCCGACCCGGACACGGGCGACGGCGCGGGCATCCTCGTCCAGATCCCGGACGCCTTCCTCCGCGAGGTCACCGACTTCGCGCTGCCGGCCGCGGGCGCGTACGCCGTCGGCATCGCCTTCCTCCCCGCGGACGAGGCGGACGCAGCCGCCGCCGTCGCGAGGATCGAGCAGCTCGCCGACGAGGAGGGGCTGCGCGTCCTCGGCTGGCGCGACGTACCGGTCGCCCCCGAGCTCCTCGGCGCCGGTGCCCGCGAGACCCTGCCGCAGCTCCGCCAGCTCTTCGTCGCCGACGCGGCGGGGGAGCGGGACGGCGTCGCGCTCGACCGGATCGCCTTCGTCCTCCGCAAGCGCGCCGAGCACGACGCGGACGTCTACTTCCCGTCGCTCTCCTCGCGCACCGTCGTCTACAAGGGGATGCTCACCACCGGCCAACTGGAGCCGTTCTTCCCCGACCTCTCCGACCGCAGGTTCGCCTCCGCGATCGCGCTGGTGCACAGCCGGTTCTCCACCAACACCTTCCCGAGCTGGCCCCTCGCCCACCCCTACCGGTTCATCGCGCACAACGGCGAGATCAACACCGTCCAGGGCAACCGCAATTGGATGCGCGCCCGGGAATCCCAGCTCTCCAGCGCGCTCTTCGCGGCGAAGGACGCGACCCCCGAGGCCGCCGCCGACCTCTCGCGGATCTTCCCGCTCTGCACGCCGGGCGCCTCCGACTCGGCCACTTTCGACGAGGTCCTGGAGCTGCTCCACCTCGGCGGACGCTCGCTGCCGCACTCGGTACTGATGATGGTGCCCGAGGCGTGGGAGAACCACGAGACGATGGACCCGGCCCGCCGGGCCTTCTACGAGTACCACGCGACGCTCATGGAGCCCTGGGACGGCCCGGCCTGCGTCACCTTCACCGACGGCACCCAGGTCGGCGCCGTACTCGACCGCAACGGACTGCGTCCCGGCCGCTACTGGGTCACCGACGACGGGCTCGTCGTGCTCGGCTCCGAGGTCGGGGTCCTCGACATCGAGCCGGAGCGGATCGTCCGCAAGGGCCGGCTCCAGCCGGGCCGGATGTTCCTCGTCGACACCGCCGAGCACCGCATCATCGAGGACGACGAGGTCAAGGCGCAGCTCGCGGCCGAGCACCCGTACGAGGAGTGGCTGGATTCCGGCCTGATCGCCCTCGCCGACCTGCCCGAGCGCGAGCACGTCGTGCACACCCACGCCTCCGTCACCCGCCGCCAGCAGACCTTCGGGTACACCGAGGAGGAGCTGCGCGTCCTGCTGGCGCCGATGGCGAAGTCCGCCGCCGAGCCGATCGGTTCGATGGGCACGGACTCGCCGATCGCCGCGCTCTCGGAGCGTCCCCGGCTCGTCTTCGACTACTTCACCCAGCTCTTCGCGCAGGTCACCAACCCGCCGCTGGACGCGATCCGCGAGGAGCTCGTCACCTCGCTCCGCTCGCCGCTCGGCCCGCAGGGCAACCTGCTGGAGCCGTCGGCCACCTCCTGCCGCAGCGTCACCCTGCCGTTCCCGGTGATCGACAACGACGAGCTCGCCAAGCTGATCCACATCAACGCCGACGGCGACCTCCCCGGCTTCCGCTCGGCCGCCCTCTCCGGCCTCTACCGCGTCGCCGACGGCGGCGCGGGGCTCGCCGCCCGCCTCCGGGAGATCTGCGACGAGGCGGACGCGGCGATAGAGTCCGGCGCCCGGTTGATCGTCCTCTCCGACCGGCACTCCGACGCCGAGCACGCGCCGATCCCGTCGCTGCTCCTCACCTCGGCCGTCCACCACCACCTGATCCGCACCAAGCAGCGCACCCAGGTGGGGCTGCTCGTCGAGGCGGGCGACGTCCGCGAGGTGCACCACGCGGCCCTGCTCATCGGGTACGGCGCCGCCGCGGTCAACCCGTACCTGGCGATGGAGTCGGTCGAGGACCTGGTGCGCGCGGGCACCTTCCTCCCCGGTGACATGGAGCCGGAGGCGGCGATCCGCAACCTCATCAAGGCGCTCGGCAAGGGCGTGCTGAAGGTGATGTCCAAGATGGGCATCTCCACCGTCGCCTCCTACCGCGGTGCGCAGGTCTTCGAGGCGGTGGGGCTCGACGAGTCCTTCGTCGACACCTACTTCCACGGCACCACCACCAAGATCGGCGGTGCGGGGCTCGAGACGATCGCCAAGGAGGTCGCGGCCCGGCACGCCAAGGCGTACCCGGCGACCGGGATCGCCTCGGCACACCGGGCGCTGGAGATCGGCGGCGAGTACCAGTGGCGCCGCGAGGGCGAGCCGCACCTCTTCGACCCGGACACCGTCTTCCGGCTCCAGCACGCCACCCGCACCCGCAGTTACGACATCTTCAAGAAGTACACGGACGGCGTGAACGAGCAGTCCGAGCGCCTGATGACGCTCCGCGGGCTCTTCCGCCTCAAGGAGGGCGAGCGGCGGCCGGTCCCGCTGGAGGAGGTCGAGCCGGCGAGCGAGATCGTCAAGCGGTTCTCGACCGGCGCGATGTCGTACGGCTCCATCTCGCAGGAGGCGCACGAGACGCTCGCCGTCGCGATGAACCGCCTCGGCGGCAAGTCCAACACCGGCGAGGGCGGCGAGGACGCCGAGCGCCTCTACGACCCGGAGCGGCGCTCCTCGATCAAGCAGGTCGCGTCGGGACGGTTCGGTGTGACCTCCGAGTACCTCGTCAACTCCGACGACATCCAGATCAAGATGGCGCAGGGCGCCAAGCCGGGTGAGGGCGGGCAGCTCCCGGGCCACAAGGTCTACCCGTGGGTGGCGAAGACCCGGTACTCGACGCCGGGCGTCGGCCTCATCTCGCCGCCGCCGCACCACGACATCTACTCGATCGAGGACCTCGCCCAGCTCATCCACGACCTGAAGAACGCCAACCCGCAGGCCCGCATCCACGTCAAGCTCGTCAGCGAGGTCGGCGTCGGCACCGTGGCGGCCGGCGTCTCGAAGGCCCACGCCGACGTGGTGCTCGTCTCCGGGCACGACGGCGGCACCGGTGCCTCGCCGCTCACCAGCCTCAAGCACGCCGGCGGGCCCTGGGAGTTGGGGCTCGCGGAGACCCAGCAGACGCTGCTCCTCAACGGCCTGCGCGACCGCATCGTCGTGCAGACCGACGGGCAGCTCAAGACCGGCCGCGACGTGCTCGTCGCCGCGCTGCTCGGCGCCGAGGAGTACGGCTTCGCCACGGCGCCGCTCGTCGTCTCCGGCTGCGTCATGATGCGCGTCTGCCATCTGGACACCTGCCCGGTCGGCATCGCGACGCAGAACCCCGTGCTCCGCGAGCGGTACACGGGCAAGGCCGAACACCTCGTCAACTTCTTCGAGTTCATCGCCGAGGAGGTCCGCGAGCTCCTCGCCGCGCTCGGGTTCCGGTCGCTCGACGAGGCCGTCGGCCACGCCGAACTCCTCGACACCAGCAGGGCCGTCGACCACTGGAAGGCGCAGGGCCTCGACCTCGCGCCGCTCCTCCACGTGCCCGAGCTCCCCGAGGGCGCGGCGCGGCACCGGGCCATCCCGCAGGAGCACGGCCTGGAGAAGGCGCTCGACAACCAGCTCATCAAGCTCTCGGCCGACGCGCTCAACGCGGAGACCGCCGAGCAGGCGCAGCCGGTCCGCGCCCAGCTGGCGATCCGGAACATCAACCGCACGGTCGGCACGATGCTCGGCCACGAGGTGACCCGGAAGTTCGGCGGCGCCGGGCTCCCCCAGGACACCATCGACGTCACCTTCACCGGCTCGGCGGGCCAGTCCTTCGGCGCCTTCGTGCCGAGCGGCGTCACGCTGCGGCTGGAGGGCGACGCCAACGACTACGTCGGCAAGGGCCTCTCCGGCGGGCGCCTCGTCGTCCGCCCCGACCGCGGGGCCGACCACCTCGCCGAGTACTCGACGATCGCGGGCAACACCCTCGGCTACGGCGCGACCGGTGGCGAGGTCTTCCTCCGCGGCCGTGTGGGCGAGCGGTTCTGCGTCCGCAACTCCGGTGCCACGGTGGTCGCCGAGGGTGTCGGGGACCACGGCTGCGAGTACATGACCGGCGGTTCCGCCGTCGTCCTCGGGGAGACGGGGCGGAACTTCGGCGCCGGCATGTCGGGCGGCACCGCGTACGTCCTCGACCTCGACCCCGACCGCGTCAACCCCGGCCTGCGGGACGCCGTCGGCGTACCGGGGGCCGACGAGCTGGAGTGGCTGCACGGCGTGGTGCGCCGCCACCTCGAGGAGACCGGTTCCACCGTCGCCGAGCGGCTCCTCGCCGACTGGGAGCGGACCGCCGCCCGGTTCAGCCGGGTTCTACCCCCCACCTACAAGGCCGTGCTCGCCGCCAAGGACGCCGCCGAGCGGGCGGGACTCTCCGAGTCCGAGACCCACGAGAAGATGATGGAGGCGGCGACCCATGGCTGACCCGAAGGGCTTTCTCACCACCGAGCGCGAGGGCGCCCAGTCGCGCCCCGTCGAGGAGCGCGTCAGGGACTGGAGCGAGGTCCACGTCCCCGGCTCGCTGCTGCCGATCGTCAGCGAGCAGGCGGGGCGCTGCATGGACTGCGGCATCCCGTTCTGCCACAGCGGCTGTCCGCTGGGGAACCTCATCCCCGAGTGGAACGACTACGCCTACCGGGACGACTGGTCGGCGGCGAGCGAACGGCTCCACGCGACCAACAACTTCCCGGAGTTCACCGGGCGGCTGTGTCCCGCGCCGTGCGAGTCGGCCTGCGTCCTCGGCATCAGCCAGGAGCCGGTGACGATCAAGAACGTCGAGGTCAGCATCATCGACAAGGCGTGGTCCGGCGGCCTCGTCACGCCGCAGCCGCCCGAGCGCCTCTCGGGGAAGACGGTCGCGGTGATCGGCTCCGGGCCCTCGGGGCTCGCCGCCGCGCAGCAGTTGACCCGCGCGGGGCACACCGTGGTCGTCTACGAGCGCGCCGACCGCCTCGGCGGGCTGCTGCGGTACGGCATCCCCGAGTTCAAGATGGAGAAGCGGCACATCAACCGCCGTATCGAGCAGATGCGCGCGGAGGGCACCAAGTTCCGCACCGGCGTGGAGATCGGCCGGGACATCGACGCGGCGAAGCTCCGCAAGCGCCACGACGCCGTCGTGATCGCGGCCGGCTCCACCACGGCCCGCGAACTGCCGGCGCCCGGACGCGAGTTGAACGGCATCCACCAGGCGATGGAGTACCTGCCGCTCTCCAACAAGGTCCAGGAGGGCGACTACGTCGCTCCGCCGATCTCCGCGGAGGGCAAGCACGTCGTCGTCATCGGCGGCGGCGACACCGGCGCCGACTGCGTCGGTACCGCGCACCGCCAGGGCGCGGCCTCCGTCACGCAGTTGGAGATCATGCCGAAGCCGGGCGAGGAGCGCGCGCCGCACCAGCCGTGGCCGACCTTCCCGATGCTCTACAAGGTCACCTCGGCGCACGAGGAGGGCGGCGAGCGCGTCTACTCGGTGAACACCACCCGCTTCGAGGGCGACGAGGACGGCAACGTCCAGTGGCTCCACCTGGTCGAGGTCGAGATGGTCGAAGGCAAGCTGACGCAGAAGCCGGGCACCGAGCGGAGGATCCCCGCCCAACTCGTCACGCTGGCCATGGGGTTCACCGGCATCGACAGGGAGAACGGCCTCGTCGAGCAGTTCGGCCTCGACCTCGACGAGCGCGGGAACGTCGCGCGCGACGCCGAGTTCGCCACCAACGTCCCCGGCGTGTACGTCGCGGGCGACGCCGGGCGCGGGCAGTCCCTCATCGTCTGGGCCATCGCCGAGGGGCGCTCCGCGGCGAAGGGCGTCGACCGGCACCTCGCCGGCGGCGCGAGCGCGCTCCCGGCGCCGATCCGGCCGACGGACCGGGCGCTCACCGTCTGACCCCCGCACCCGTGCGGCCACCGCCCGGCGGCGGCCGCACGGGCGGTGCCCCGCGCCCGCATCGCGCTGCCGGGTGCGGGGCGCTGCCGTCACGCCCTCAGTACTGGGGCTCCAACTCGGGCCCCAGCGAGGAGAACTTCTCCTTGCTGATCACCTGCGCCGGGGGCCAGGTGATGTTCTCGGGCGGCCAGCTCTGGCCCGTCTTCTCGAGGAACCAGGACGGCGGTTCGTACATCGGCGGCTCGTATCCGTCGGGGAGGGCCGTCTTCCAGTCGACGTCCTCGGTGCGCTCGGCGAACTCCTTCTTCAGCGCCTTCAGCAGCTTCGGCTGCACGACCAGGTCGAGCGCGGTCGCCGCGAGGTACTTCGCCGCGGCGAGCAGCGCCGCGTGCCCGGGCGCCGAACCCGCGCACGACGCCGTCGACCAGGTGTGCATCTTCGAGCCGACGGGTGCGAGCGCCGTGCCGAGCGAGACCGTCGGCACCTGCCAACTGATGTCGGCGACGTCCGTGGAGCCGCCGCCGTTGAAGACCGGGTTGGGCGGGGTGAGTTCGCCGATCTCGTCGTGGAGGCCCTTCTGCGGGAGGCCGAGGGACTTCTGCAGGGACTTGGCGATCCGCTGGGCCTCGTCGGAGTGGTCCGGCGGCCCGATCTGCCGCATGTTGTCGTACATCAGCTCGGCGAAGGAGCGGGAGGGAAGCTGGTTCCAGCACGCCGACGTGATCTTGTGCCGGACGCTCGTACGGCTCGCCTTCGCCGCCGCCTCGGAGACGGCGATCACCTTCTCCAGCAGCGACTCGACGCGCTCCGGGCTCCCCTCGCGGACGTAGTAGGAGATCTCCGCCTTCTCCGGGGTGACGTTGGGGATGTCCCCGCCGTTGACGATCGCCCAGTGCAGCCGTGCCGAGGGCGCCATCGCCTCCTCGCGGAGGAACTCCGACATCGTCGCCATCATCACGGCGGCGTCGAGCGCGCTCTTGTTGCCGAGCGGGCTGCCGCCGTGCCCGGCGACGCCGAGGAAGGTGAAGGTCACGGCTGTCATCGCCGTCGAGGTGTCCCAGCCGGTGGCGTTGGCTGTCGAGGGGTGCCAGTCGAGGAAGGCGTCGAGGTCGTCGTAGACGCCCTTGCTGACCGCGTAGGTCTTGCCGATGAGCTGTTCCTCCGCGGTCGAGCCGAAGAACTTCACGGTGACGTCGAGCCCGTGCTGCTTCGCCGCACGCGCGACCGCTGCCGCCGCCGCTGCCGCCGCGGTGCCGAGCGCGCAGTGGCCGCAGCCGTGCCCGGGGCCGTAGGTGGGGGAGAACGGGTCGTGGATGTACTCCAGCGGTGCGTGCTCGCCCGCGCCCTTGCGCTGCGAGAGGCCGGGGAGCGCGTCGTACTCGCCGCTGAACCCGAGGACGGGGCCGCCCGAGCCGCTCGTGAAGGTCGCCGTGAACGCAGTGGGGAAGCCGGCGGTGCCGAACTCCACGTCGAAGCCCGCCTGTTCGAGGAAGTCGGCCTGGGCGAGCGAGGACTTCCACTCGCGCAGGCTCAGCTCGGCGTTCTCCCATATCTCGTCGTTGAGCCCCACGATGCGCTTCTCCTGGCGCTCGATCCAGGAGAGCGCCGAGGTCTTGGCGGGGGAGTCCTTGGCGAGGCCCTTCGGGGGTTCGTAGCCGTCACCGGCCGCCGGGCCGGCCGCCGCAGCCATCGCGGGGTCCGCCGTCGCGGCGCCTGCGGCCGTCGTCACGCCGGCGGCGCCGAGGAGCTGCATGATGCGGCGCCTGCTCATGCCGCCTGCGGCCATCGTCTCGGCGGCCTGCTTCGCCTGCTCGACGCTTTCGTGGGGATCGTGCAAGTCGCACACGGGAGCCTCCGTCTCGTACGTGCTTGATCACCGATGCGCTGCGCACTCTGACTCGGGGCTGTTTCGGCCGTACGCTGCCCAGATGCCGGGGGCGTTACGCGTGTGGGCGCCGGGTTCCGCGTGCCGCGGCGTGCGCGGCGGGTCTCCCGGGGCGACCATCGACGCCATGGACCACACGCTCCACCTGGCGCAGCAGCCCGACGCCGACGCCCTGCTGAGCCGCAGCCCTCTGGCGCTCCTCGTCGGCTCCCTCCTCGACCAACAGGTGCCCATGGAACGCGCCTTCGCAGGACCGTACGAACTCACCCGGCGCCTCGGGGACGACGGCCTCGACGCACGCGCCGTCGCCGCGATGGACCCCGAGGAGCTGGAGCAGCTCTTCTCGGAGAAGCCCGCCGTGCACCGCTTCCCCGGCTCCATGGCGAAGCGCGTGCAGCAGCTCTGCCAGTACCTCGTGGAGCACTACGACGGCAGCGCCGAGACCGTCTGGGAGGGCGCTTCCGACGGGCGCGACCTGCTGCGCCGACTCAAGGCCCTGCCCGGTTACGGCGACGCCAAGGCGCAGATCTTCGTCGCCCTGCTCGGCAAGCAGCTCGGCGTCCGTCCGCAGGGCTGGCGCGAGGCGGCGGGCCCGTACGGCGAGGACGGCACCTACCGCTCGGCCGCCGACGTGACGGGCCCCGAGACGTTGGAGAAGGTGCGGGCGCAGAAGAAGGAGCAGAAGGCGAAGGGGCGTTAGGCCGACGCGGATTCGGCATCTCTGCACGGTGGTCGGCCGCACGACGGCCCCGTCGGGGACGGCTCCCCGCGACGCGGCCGACTACCGCGCCCGGCGTGTGCCGAGCGTCCCGCCGGACGCGCTCGGCCCCTCGTCAGTCCTCGGCGAGGTGGGCGGGGAAGCCGCCGGTGGCGACCGGGCCCCAGCGGGTCGGGGTGAGGCGCAGCAGGGACTTGCCCTGTTTGCGCATCGCCTCGCGGTACTCGTCCCAGTCCGGGTGCTCGCCGGAGATCGCCCGGAAGTACTCGACGAGCGGCTCGACGGACTCCGGCGGATCGATCACCTCCGCCTCGCCGTCGACCTGTACCCACGGCCCGTTCCACTCGTCGGAGAGGACGACGGCGCTCGCCCGCTGCGTGCGCCGCGCGTTGCGGACCTTGGCGCGCTCCGGGTAGGTCGAGACGACGATCCGCCCCTCCTGGTCGACTCCGCAGGTGACGGGCGACGCCTGCGGGGTGCCGTCGGTACGGGTGGTGAGCAGGACGGCGCGGTGCCTGGGCCGGACGAACTCCAGGAGGTCGTCGAGGCCGACGGGGGTGTTGGTCGCGATCGTAGGACTCATGGCACCCGAACCTACGCGACGGAGGACCGCGCGCCCGTCCGGCCCGGCCTCAGGCGTCGCACTCCAGCACCGAGCGGCACGACGAGCACCGGGCACGCACCCTGCCCCGCACCGGTATCCGGATACGGCGGAGGCAGGTCGGGCAGCGGAACGAGACGCGGGGCGGCGAGCCGGAGTCGAAGGCGTAGGCGGCGTTCGGCCGCGGTACGGGCGGGCGGCCGGCGAGGGCGAGCTTGCGGTCCTTGGCGTACCGGGCGCGCGTCGCCCAACCGGCGGCCGTGAGCGGCGGCTGCCGCCGGTCGCGCGCGGCGAGGGCGCGGCCCGCGACGTACGCGTCGTACGCCTGCGGGCTGGTGAACCGGACGGCGGGGTCCTCGCCGTTGAGCTCGGCGCGCTTGGCGAGGACGTAGCCGAACTCCTCCGGTGTGAGGTAGCCGAGCTTCTGCGAGGTGAGCGCGTCCTGGCGGAAGGCGTCGAGGAGGAGCCAGCCGGCGCCGAGGTAGGCGGCGGCCGTGTCGGTGAGGATCTCGTTCTCGCCGACGGTGTCGAAGGCGAGGTCGAGCCGGTGCAGCAGTACGTGCGCCACCTCGTGCGCGAGGGCGGCGCCGACGTCCCTGCGGTGCGTCTTGAACCGCGTGTTGAGCTCGACGAAGTACTCGGGCCCCGCCTCCAGTTCGACGTTGGCCGCGTGCTCCATCTCGCGGAAGCTGACGATCACCCGGGCCTCGGGCAGCCGGTAGTGGCGGACGACGGCAGCGGCCACCTGCTGGACGCCGAGGTGGAGTTCGTCGTCGTCGGCGAAGGCGACCTCGGCGGGGGAGAGGCTCGGGTCCCAGGTTCTGAGGGTCTCGTACGACAGGCGGCGGTGGAGGGCGGCGATGGCGTCGCGGACCGTCTCCAGGTGCGGAAAGCCGTGTTCGACCGGGTCGGCCGCGCCGCGCCCGCTACCCGTGCCCATCGCCTACCACCTCGGACCCTCGCGCCTGCGGTCGTTCCACTCTACGGGCGGATGTACGGCTCCCGGCGGGCGGTCCGGAAAGCGGTTGCCGTATCGCGGGTGCGCTCGTCCTCCTCGCCTGCGACCGCCGAATGCGCGCCGACGGCCGACGGTCGTGAGCCTGCTCTCCTCGGCGGGGACCACCGCAGCGGACGGGCACTCGACGAACCTGGGCTAGGGTGCGCTGTGCGGTGCGCGTGCCGCCCACCGCACAGCCCGCAGCGACGACACGGGAGCAGAGCACCGGCCGATGGAGAACAACGAGATCGACACCGCCGTACGCGACGAGCTGGCGGAGCTGCGGGACAGCATCGACAACATCGACGCGGCCGTGGTCCACATGCTCGCCGAGCGCTTCAAGTGCACCCAGCGCGTCGGCAGGCTCAAGGCGGGGCACGGTCTTCCGCCGGCCGACCCGGCCCGCGAGTCCCGGCAGATCGACCGCCTCCGCAGCCTCGCCGAGGACGCCAAGCTCGACCCCGCCTTCGCGGAGAAGCTGCTCAACTTCATCATCGCCGAGGTGATCCGGCACCACGAGCGGATCGCGGAGGAGGGCGTGGGCAGCCAGGACACGCCGGTCGGCTGAGGGCGCACGCGGTCCTGCGGCGCTCGGTCGCTGCCGCGTCAAGTGCTCGGGTTCCTGTGGGAGTTCGCGACGGCAGCCCGGGGTCCGCAGTATCGCTCCCGTCCCGCCGCTCGGGACACGACTGCTCAACGGGGCGTACGTGGGGGGCGCTTCGGGGTGCGCGTTGACGGAGGCGGTGTGCCGAGGCGCTGAGCGCCGGCGAAGATCGCCACCATGCCGACGACCTCCTCGGCGACTTCGCGGGGCCACACGTGGTCTCCCCGGCGTGAGCGGCCCGCGACGATGCCGTGGAGGGCCGTCCAGAGCTGTTCGCCCCGCTCCAGCGCCTCCTCCGGGCCGATTCCGGGGTCGACCGCGTGCAGGTCGTCGGCCAGGGAGGCCGTCCGCTCCTCCATCCACGCACGGACGGCGCCGGTCCCCTTGAGCCAGTCGACGCTTTCGAAGAGCAACTGGTACGGGCCGGGACGCTCCAGCGCCCAGCCGACGTAGGCGAGAGCGAACGCGTCGAGACGCTCCCGCGGCCCTGCGGCTGCGGCCACCGCCGCCTCGGCCCGTTCCCGTGCCTCGGCGAAGTGCATCTCGAGCACGGCGTCGATGAGCGCCGCCCGCGAGTCGAAGTGCAGGTAGACGGCGGTCGCCGAGACGTCGCAGGCGCGGGCGACCGCGCGGAGCGAGGGGGCGGGGGCGGTGCGGGGCTCCTGCAGCAGCCTCGATGCCGCCTCGATCAGGGACTGCCGCAGGTCGCGGCCGCCCCTGCCCGCCGTGCCGACGGCCATTCCCATCCTCCGTGCGCTTCCGGGCCTTGTTGGTTGACAGGTGTCAATGTACCGTGCGGAACCGGTACTTGACAGCTGTCAACCTTGGGGGTTTCATGCGGAGGGTCACGGTCGTCACCGGAGCGAGTTCCGGCATCGGCGAGGAGTTCGCACGCCGGTTCGCGAGCCGGGGCGACGACCTGGTCGTGGTCGCCCGGCGCGTCGAGCGGTTGGAACGCCTCGCGGCGGAGTTGCGGGAGCAGCACGGGGTGAGGGTGACACCCGTCGCGCTGGACCTCACCGCTCCCCGGCCCGGTCGGGCGCTGCGTCACCGGCTCGCGCAGGAGGGCGTCGTCGCCGGCGCACTGGTGAACTGCGCCGGGTACGGCAGGTCCGGGGCGTTCGCCCGGGCCGATGCGGAGGAGACGGCCCGGCAGATCGCCGTGGACGTCACCGCCCTTACTGATCTGACCAGAGCACTCTGGCCCGACCTGCTCGACGCCGAAGCGGGGCTGCTGCTCAATGTGGCCAGCCTCACCGGGTACGCGCCGATGCCGGGGATGGCCGTCTACGCGGCGGCGAAAGCCTTCGTGGTCTCCTTCACCGAGGCGCTGTGGGCCGAGGGGCGCGGTAGCCGGCTGCGAGTGCTGTGCCTGTCGCCCGGCCCCACCAGCAGTGAGTTCTACGGGACTTCGGGGACGTCCACCGACGGGGTTCGCTTCCAGACTCCGCAACAGGTCGTCGACGCGGCCTTCCGTGCGCTGGGCAAGCGGCGGCCCACCGTCGTGTCGGGACGCGCGAACGCCCTCGCCGCAACCCTGATGCGCGTTCTGCCCCGGCGGCTCGTCCTCGCGCTGACGGCGCGAGAGGCGCCCCGGCCCTCCGCCGCCGTCCCGTGAGCCCCGCTTCCGCTGCGGCGACAGGCGGCGCTGGGACGGGCCCCTACTTCAAGCCCTCCCTGGACGGCGGGCGTTCACCCCTCGGCGTCGTCCTCGCCGATCCGGTGCACCCGCACCAGGTTCGTCGAGCCGGGGACGCCGGGCGGTGAGCCGGCCGTGATGATGACGAGGTCGCCGCGCCGGCAGCGGCCGAGCTTGAGGAGCTGCTCGTCGACCTGGTCGACCATCTCGTCGGTCGAGGCGACGGTCGGGCCGAGGAACGTCTCCACGCCCCAGCTCAGGCCGAGTTGGGAGTGGGTGGCGGCGTCGGGCGTGAAGGCGAGGACGGGGATGGGGGAGCGGTAGCGGGCGAGGCGGCGGACCGTGTCCCCGGATTGGGTGAAGGCGACCAGGTACTTGGCGCCGAGGAAGTCGCCCATCTCCGCGGCGGCGCGGGCGACGGCCCCGCCCTGGGTACGGGGCTTGCTGCGCTCGGTGAGCGGCGGCAGCCCCTTGGCGAGCACCTCGTCCTCGGCGGCGCCGACGATGCGCGCCATCGTGCGGACGGTTTCGATCGGGTACTTGCCGACGCTCGTCTCTCCGGAGAGCATCACCGCGTCGGTGCCGTCGAGGACGGCGTTGGCGACGTCCGACGCCTCGGCGCGCGTCGGCCGGGAGGAGTCGATCATCGAGTCGAGCATCTGCGTCGCGACGATCACCGGTTTCGCGTTCCGGCGGCAGAGCTTGATCGCCCGCTTCTGGACGAGGGGGACCGTCTCCAGCGGCATCTCCACGCCGAGGTCGCCACGGGCGACCATGACACCGTCGAAGGCGTCGACGATCGACTCCAACTCCTCGACGGCCTGCGGCTTCTCCAACTTCGCGAGGACGGGGAGCCGTCGGCCCTCCTCCTCCATGACGCGGTGCACCTCGCGGACGTCCTCGCCGCTGCGGACGAAGGAGAGCGCGATCAGGTCGGCGCCGGTGCGCAGCGCCCACCGGAGGTCGTCGACGTCCTTCTTGGAGAGCGCGGGGACCGACACGGCGACGCCGGGCAGGTTGAGCCCCTTGTGATCGGAGACGACACCGCCCTCGACGACGACGGTGTGCACCAACGGGCCTTCGACGGCCTTGACTTCGAGGCCGACGCGGCCGTCGTCGACGAGGATGCGCTCGCCGGGGGCGACGTCCTCGGCGAGACCGGCGTAGGTGGTCCCGCACCTGGTGCGGTCGCCCTCGCAGCCCTCCTCGACCGTGATGGTGAACTCGTCCCCGGCTTCGAGGAACACGGGTCCTTCCTGGAAGCGGCCGAGCCTGATCTTCGGGCCTTGAAGGTCCGCGAGGACGCCCACGCTGCGTGCGGTCTCCTCGGCTGCGCCGCGCACCCGGTGGTAGCGCTCCTCGTGCTCGGCGTGCGTACCGTGGCTCATGTTGAACCTGGCCACGTCCATGCCGGCCTCGACGAGCTCCTTGATCTGCTCGTACGAGTCGGTGGCCGGACCAAGTGTGCTGACGATCTTTGCTCGGCGCATGCTGCGAGCCTACGGCTTACCTGCGGGTAGGTAACTGTGCCCGAGCGACGGCGCAACGGCCTTTCTCTTAAAGGGTGTTGACAAGACTTGAAAGGTGTGCGGCGCCCTGCTCTGATGAGCGTTCACCCGTCGTGGCTCAGCCCACGGAGGGCGCCGGCATCGGACGCACGTCCCCCAGGCGTCCGGGCGCCCGCGTGCTGGGGGTGCCCGGGTCGGGTTCGCGCAGGCCGAAGCTGGTGAACGCGGTGCGGGCGGGGAGCGGGAAGTGCTCCTCGCCGGTGAGCGAGTTGAGGATCACCGCGCTGCGGTGCGCCGCGAGGCCCAGGTCGGGGGCCCCGACGCCGTGCGTGTGCCGCTCGCCGTTCTGCACGTAGACGGAGCCGGCCACCGAAGTGTCGAGCCGCAGGCGGTAGTCGGCGGTGACGAGGGGGCGGCCGGAGGAGTCCCTGGAGAGGTGCGGGTCGAGGGCCGCGAGGAGCCCGTCGGACGGGCGCTCGCGGTAGCCGGTGGCGAGGACGACCGCGTCGGTGAGGAGGCGCCCGCGCTCCCGCTGCTCGGCGTGGACGAGGTGCAGCTCCAGGTGCGTGGTGCCGAGGCGTCCCGCGGTGCGCACACCGACCCCGGGGGTGAGCACCACGTCCGGCCAACTGCCTCCGGCCGTACGGCGGTAGAGCTCCTCGTGGACGGCGGCGAGGGTCTCCGCGTCGACCGCCTTGTGGAGCTGCCACTGCTTCGGCAGGAGCGAGTCCCTCGCCTCCTCGGGGAGCGAGTGGAAGTAGCGGGTGTAGTCGGGGGTGAAGTGCTCCAGGCCGAGCTTGCTGTACTCCATCGGCGCGAAGGCGGGACTGCGCGTCAGCCAGTGGAGGCCCTCGTGCCCCGCGGGACGGCGACGGAGCAGGTCGAGGAAGACCTCGGCCCCCGACTGCCCCGAGCCGACGACCGTGACGTGCTCGGCCGCCAGGAGCCGTTCGCGATGGTCCAGGTACTCGGCGGAGTGCACCACGGGGACCGAGTCGCTCTCCGCGAGCGGGCGCAGGGCCTCGGGGACGTACGGCTCGGTGCCGATCCCCAGCGCCACGTTCCGCGCCGCTGCGCGCCCCGGAGAGCCCGTGCCGCCGCCCGCGTCGAGCCGGGTGAAGTCCACCTCGAACAGGGCCCGCCGGGGGTTCCACCTGACGGCGTCCACGTGGTGCCCGTAGTGCGGGCCCGTCCCCGGCGCGCCGACCGCCCGCTCCGCGAGCCCGTCGCTCACCCAGCGGCAGTACGCGTCGTACTCGGTGCGTTCGATGTGGAAGCGCTCGGCGAAGTAGAAGGGGAAGAGCCGCCGCCTGTCGCGCAGGAAGCGCAGGAACGACCACGGGCTCGCCGGGTCGGCGAGGGTCACGAGGTCGGCGAGGAACGGGACTTGGAGGGTGGCGCCCTCGATCAGCAGGCCCGGATGCCATCGGAAGGCACGCTCCCGCTCGAAGCACGCGGTACGCAGCCCCGGCACGGAGTCCGCGAGTGCCGAGAGCGAGAGGCTGAACGGGCCGCCTCCGACGCAGACGAGGTCGAGGACCTGCTCGCCCCCGGTTCCGGCGTCCCGCCGTCGGGGCGGGGAAGGCGTCAACCCCGGCTGGGATCGCGGGCGTTGCGGGTCCGGTGGTTCGTCGGCTGTCTCCGTACGGTTCGGACGCTCGGTCGGTGCTTCGGGCGCGGAGGGTACGGGCGGCCGGGTGCCGGTGAGTTCGGTGGTGGTGCGCGGGGGTGGTGCGGTGGGTTGCTTCTGGCGTGTCGGGGTCTCCGGGGCAGAGGGCTGCGTAGCCGCCGGGTCGTCCGTGGCGGAGAGGGGCCCGGGGTGCGCGTCGGTGTCCGTCTGCGTTGTGCGGTCCGTCGCTGTCAACGGGTCTCTGGTGGGTTGGGGGTCGGCGTGCTCGGCTGTTCGCTCGGGGGATGCTGTCCCGGTCGTGTTCGCCGGTGGCGTGGTGCGGAGCTGGTGCGGTGGTGCGGGGTGTGCGTCGGCCTGCGCCTGTGCCGGCTGGCTCGGTGGCGTCAACGAGTCGGCGTTCGGGGAGGGTTGGGAATCGGGCTGCTCGGTTGACTTCCGGGGGAGCGGCGTGCCGGTCGGGGGCTCGGGCGGTCGTGCGTGGTTCTCCGTCGGTGACGGCTGGTCCGGCGGTGCCGACGGGACGGAGTGCGGAGCGGACGGGAGGTCGGGCTGCTCGTCCGTGTGCTCGGTGAGTGGGGTGCCGGCTGTGCCCGCCGGGGGCGTGGCGCGGGCTTCGTGCGGCTGTGCGGGGTGCGGGCCCGCCTCCTTCGGTGCCGACTGGTCCCGTGGTGCGAACGACTCGGAGTCCGGCACCGATCGGGGGACGGGCTGCTCGGTGACCGGCGTGCCGGTCGCGCCCGCCGGGGGAGCGGGCTCGTGCGGCGGTGCTGGACGGTCTACGGGTTCCGAGTGCGACGTGTCCTGTGCCGCCGGCGCGTTGACGCGGCGCGTGGGCGGCTCCGTCGGAGCGGTGGGGATTGCCGGAGGGCTCGTCTCTCCGTCCGACCCCGGCTCGTGCACCTCGGGGCCCTCGTCACGGGGCGGATTCGGCACCGAGGAGGCGTGCGGGACCAGCCCTCCACGCGCGGGCGGCTCCGACTCCCCGTTCTCCGGCGGGCGTTGACCCGTCCTATCGGGCTCCGGAGGTGCCGCGTCCGGCTCCCGCGGGGGCAGTGGCGGAGCCGATGCGGACTCGACGGCACCCTGTGCGCCGCCGGGCACCGGTGCCGCACCGTCGTGGAGTTCTCCCGATTCGCCCGCGTCGTCGGCCGGTTGGGGTGCGCCGTCCCCGGTCGTGGTCGGCTCCTCCGGTCGTGACGGGAGCAGCCCGAGTCCGGCGAGGAAGTCGGCGAAGGTGCTGGAGTCGGTCTCCTGGTCGTAGACCTCGCTGGTGTCCGGACGGTTCGGCCGCGGCACCGGTCCTCGACGGCCTTGCTGGCGCGGCACGTTGCTCAGCGGGGACCCTCCCCCGCCGGCGGACGGGCGCTCCGGGGGCTGGGGTTCTTCGGCCGTCAACTGTTGCTTCCTTCCGGTACCGCGTCGTGGACGAGCTTGAGCAGGGCTGCGAAGTCCGAGTGCTGGACGTGCGGGTTGAGGAGCGTCGCCTTGAGCCAGGTGCCGTCCTCCAGGCGGGCACGGCCGAGGACGGCCCGGCCCTCGGCGAGCAGGCGGCGCCGCACGAGCGCGACCTTCTCGGCATCGGCGCCCCGCGGCCTGAAGAGGACGGTGGAGAGCACGGGAACGGAGCGCAGCTCGAACTCCGGCTCGTCGTCGACGAGTCGGGCGAACTCCCGCGCCGCGTCGCAGACCCGCTCCACCAGCGCGGCGAGGCCGCTCCGGCCGAGCGCCCGCAGGGTGACGGCGACCTTCACCACATCCGGCCTGCGGCTGGTGCGGAGAGAGCGGCCCAGGAGGTCGGGGAGGCCCGCCTCGGTGTCGTCCTCGGCGTTGAGGTACTCGGCGCGGTGCGAGAGCGAGCCGAGCCGGCCTGCGTCCCGCACGGCGAGGAGCCCGGCGGCGACCGGCTGCCACCCGAGCTTGTGCAGGTCGAAGGTGACGGTGTCGGCCCGCTCCAGCCCCGCGACGAGGCCGCGCAGCCGCGGGCTGAAGAGGAGCGGGCCGCCGTACGCCGCGTCGACGTGGAGCGGGACGCCGAACTCGGCCGTGACCGAGGCGATTTCGGGGAGCGCGTCGATCGCGCCCGTGTCCGTCGTGCCGGCCGTCGCCACTACGAGGCGGGGCTCCTCCGGGCGCCCGCGGGCGAGGGCGTTGGAGAGCGCGGCCGACGTGAGCACTCCGGCGGGCGTGGGCACCGTCAACGGCGGCGCCAGGCCGAGCAGCCACGCGGCGCGGGCCACGCTGTGGTGCGCGTTGGCGCCGCAGACGAGCCGTACGCCCGGGCCCGCGCGCTCCCGGGCGAGCAGCGCAGCGAGCTGGTTGGCCTCGGTGCCGCCCGTGGTGACGAGCGCGTCGGCGCGGTCCCCGTGCTCCTCGCCGAAGACGAGGGCGGCGAACTCGGCGCAGGTGAGGGCCTCCAACTCCGAGGCGGACGGCGCCTGGTCCCACGAGTCCATCGAGGGGTTGACCGCGCTCGCCGCGGTGTCGGCGGCCGTGGCGAGAGCGAGCGGTGGGCAGTGCAGATGGGCCGCGCAGTGCGGCTCGGCCGGGTCGGCCGCGCCGCGCGCGAGGGCCGAGACGATGGTGTGCAGCGCCTCCTGCGGCCCCCGTCCGTGCTCGGTGAGGAGAGTGCCGCCGAGCCGGGCGCGCAGGTCCTCGGCCACGCGCGGCGGCCCGCCGGAGGGGAGCGGCCCGCCGCGTTCGGCCGCGCCCTCCGCGAGCGCGTCGAGGACGGTGCCGAGCAGCGGGCGGAGCGCGGCCGGGCCCGCCGCGCCGCCTGCCAGGGG
The DNA here is from genome assembly GCF_000262345.1 of Streptomyces xiaopingdaonensis. Taxonomy (GTDB): domain Bacteria; phylum Actinomycetota; class Actinomycetes; order Streptomycetales; family Streptomycetaceae; genus Streptomyces; species Streptomyces xiaopingdaonensis. The sequence goes on from NZ_AJTQ01000125.1 coordinate 46,563, forward strand.
TGCGGGTTCTTCGGGCGGGTACGCAGGCATGGCGGACTCTTTCGCGTCGCGGAGCCCGGGGCCGGCGCCCCGGCTCCGGTGGGGTAAGGCCGCCCTAACCTACGCATCTCGGGCGGTGCACCGCGCCGATCGGCGAGCAGCTTCGCCCGAAGGGGGTACTACCGCGCCCGTGGGGTTGCGCGGCCCCTGGAGCCCGTGCGTGGAAGGGCGTTGACGCGGCCGCTCACGCGCTCACGCGCGACCGCACCCGCAACGCGCGCCGAAGCTCGTCGAGTTGGTCGACGAGGCGGCGGTGGAGACCTGCGGGGACGGCGGGAAAGCCCGGGGCGGCGCACTCCTCCACCAGGTGCAGCGTCCGCTCGTCCACGAGGCTCGCGGGGAAGGCGTAGCGTCCTGCGGCCTCGCCGATCGTCTGCCCGCAACGGTGGGCGAGCGCGACGGCGTCCTGCGGGTAGCGGTCGCGGAACTCGCCGAGCAGGGCGTTCTGTTCGGGCTGCCAGAAGCCCTGCGCCGTCGCGGCGAAGAGCCGGTTGGAGAGGGTGTCCCCGAACAGCGCCGACCAGGCCGCCGCCTTCGCCTCGGGCAGCGGCAGCGCCGCCCTGCACCGCGCCGCCGACTCCCGCCCCGACGCACCGGGATCGGCGGCGAGTTCCGCGTCGATCTCGTCGGAGGTCGCCGCGCCGAGGACGCAGAGGCGCAGCAGCAGGCGCCAGCGCAGCTCGCGGTCGAGGCGCGGGCCGCCGGGCACGGTGTCCGCTTCGCGCCAGGCGCGGAGCGGCTCGGGCGTCGTCGCGCTGTCGATCGCATGGCGGACGGCGGTGAGGCGCAGGCCGGGGCTGCGGTCGCCGGCCGTCGCCGAGAGGAGCTCGGTGCAGGCGGAGGAGAGCAGGTCGAGCGCGGTGCGGCGCTCCTCGGGCGCGAGGTAGCGGTCGGCGAGCGGGTCGCGTGCGAAGGCGAGCACGTGGTGGACGACGGCGCTGTCCGTCTCCCGCGGCAGGTGGTCGAGGAGCGTTTCGACGTAGGCGAGCGGCGGGAGTGCGCCGTCGCGCACCATGTCGCGCGCCGCGTTCCAGACGACGCCGCGGGAGAGCGGGTCGGGGAGTCCGGAGAGGGCGCGGCGCACGGTGCGCCAGGAGTGCGCGTCGAAGCGGACCTTGGCGTAGGTGAGGTCGCCGTCGTTGAGGAGGAGCAGGTCGGGGCGGGCGCCGGTGCCGCCGATCGTCGACTCCCCGCCGTCCGCCGCCAGTTCGGTGGTACGGCGCTCGCGGGGCACCAGCCGTCCACCGTCGGCGGGCGCCAGGTCGTAGGCGCCGAGCAGCAGCCGGTGCGGGCGGCTGCCCGAGTGGTGCAGCACCGCGGTCCAGCCGCCGGGGGACTGCTCGTCGGGGAAGTCGGGCGTGAGCGTGTCGACTCCCGTGGTGCCGAGCCACCGCTGCGCCCAGGCGGAGACGTCGCGGTCGGTGGCGGTGGAGAGGGAGTCGAGGAAGTCCGTCAGCTCGGCGTTGCCGAAGCGGTGCCGGGCGAAGTGCTCGTTGATGCCGGCGAGGAACGCCGTCTCGCCGATCCAGGCCACGAGTTGGCGCAGGGCCGAGGCGCCCTTGGCGTAGGAGATGCCGTCGAAGTTGGTGCGGGCCACGGCGGTGTCGAGGACGGTGCCGCGCTCCGGCGCCACCGGGTGGGTGGAGGGGCGCTGGTCGGCGTCGTAGCCCTGCGGCTTCGTCCCGACGGCGAAGTCGGCCCACATGCCGGTGTACGCGGTCGCCTCGTCGAGCACCTGGTAGCCCATGTACTCGGCGAAGGACTCGTTGAGCCAGACGTCGTCCCACCACCGCAGCGTCACCAGGTCCCCGAACCACATGTGCGCCATCTCGTGCGCGACGACCATGCCGCGCAGCCGCCGCTCCGTGCTCGTCGAGGCCGACCTGCGGATGTACTCGTCCCGCAGCGTGACGAGTCCGGGGTTCTCCATGGCCCCCGCGTTGAACTCGGGGACGAACGCCTGGTCGTAGGAGTCGAACGGGTAGGGCTCGGCGAAGAGTTGGTGGTAGCGGTCGAAGCAGCGGCGGGTGATCTCCAGGAGCTCCTCCGCGTCCGCGTCGAGCGCGTCGGCGAGCGATCTGCGGACGTGGAGTCCGAAAGGAAGCCCCGCGTGCTCGGTGCGCACCGAGTGGTAAGGGCCGGCGACGATCGCCGTGAGGTAGGTGCTGATCGGCGGTGTCCGTGCGCACGCCCAGCGGCCCGGCGCCGTCTGCTCGGCGCGTCCGTTGCCGAGGACCGTCCATCCCGCGGGGGCTGTGACGCTGAAGGCGAAGACCGCCTTGAGGTCGGGTTGGTCGAAGCAGGCGTAGACGCGGGGCGCGTCGTTCATGAAGCCCTGCGTGTAGAGGTACGTGCGCCCGTCCGCCGGGTCGTCGAAGCGGTGCATGCCCTCCCCGACGCGGGAGTAGGCCATCTCCGCCGCCACCCGCAGCCGATGCGCGCCGGGGGCGAGGTCCTCCAGCGCCAGGCGCCCGCCGGCGAGGCTGCCGTCCGGGAGCGGGACGCCGTCGAGCTCGGCGCTGAGCAGGGCGCCGGGGCGCAGGTCGGCGAAGGTGGCGCCGGCCTCGCGTGCGGTGAAGCTGATCACAGTGGTGGAGCGGAACCGCTCCTCGCCCGTGGTGAGGTCGAGGTCGACCGAGTAGTCGTGCACGTCGAGGAGGGCGGCTCGATCCCGGGCTTCGCTGCGCGTGAGTGCCGGCATGCGCGCCATGGTGCCGCATGCCCGTGTGCCGTGCACCGGATTGCTCTCAACGAGAAGGTGCGGCGCGCGGGTTGGGCCGTGCGCCGGCGGTGGAGTGCCCCGGGTGGGACTCGAACCCACACTGAATGGTTTTTGAGGCCATCGTCTCTGCCAATTGGACTACCGGGGCTCTTCCTCCGCGGAGCGCGCCGGGCGATGCGACGAACACGCCACGAGGGGAGCTGCGTCCACCCGCCGTGCGCACACTTTACAGGACCTGGGTACGCTCTAGAGTCCCACCTGCGCGGAAACGAGGAGCCCAGTGAGCACCGCGGACGCCCCCGAACCCAGCACCCCCGAGGACGCCGAGCCGGCACCCGACGAGGCGGCGCAGAACCCCGGACAGGACCTGTCGGAGGAGGCCCACGTCCCTCCCGCGACCAGGCGGGTCGTGATCGCCGAGGACGAGGCGCTGATCCGGATGGACCTCAAGGAGATGCTGGAGGAGGAGGGCTACACCGTCGTCGGCGAGGCAGGCGACGGGCAGAAGGCCCTCGAACTCGCCCGCGAGCACCACCCGGACCTCTGCATCCTCGACGTCAAGATGCCGGTGCTCGACGGCATCTCGGCCGCGGAGAAGATCGCCGAGGAGTCGATCGCGCCGGTGCTGATGCTCACCGCGTTCTCGCAGCGCGAGCTCGTCGAGCGGGCGCGGGACGCGGGCGCGATGGCGTACCTCGTCAAGCCGTTCAGCAAGAGCGACGTCGTGCCGGCGATCGAGATGGCCGTCTCGCGGTTCACCGAGCTGAAGGAGCTGGAGAAGGAGGTCGCCGACCTCGCCCAGCGGCTGGAGACGCGCAAGCTCGTCGACCGTGCCAAGAGCGTCCTGCAGACGCAGTACGGCCTCTCGGAGCCGGCCGCCTTCCGGTGGATCCAGAAGACGTCCATGGACAGGCGCCTCTCGATGCAGCAGGTCGCCGAGGCCGTCATCGCCGACGGCGAGGAGCGCAAGAAGCAGGGCTGACGTCCGCAACTTCCCCTCGGAGCCGCGGAGTCGACGCGACGGGGCCGGCACGGTCCGCACCGTGCCGGCCCCGTCGCCGCTGCCGCGGCGCCGCGCTGCCCGGCGTGCTCAGTCCTCGCCGAGGTACGCCTTGCGGACGGACTCGTCGTGGATCAGCTCCTCGCCCGTGCCCGAGAGCACCACGTTGCCGATCTCCATCACGTGCCCGTAGTCGGCGAGTTCCAGCGCAGCCTGCGCGTTCTGCTCGACGAGCAGGATCGTCGTGCCCTGCGCCTTGAGCTCCCGGATCGTCTCCATGATCTTCTGCATCATGATCGGCGAGAGGCCCATCGAGGGCTCGTCGAGCATCAGCAGCTTGGGGCGGGACATCAACGCCCGCGCCATCGCCAGCATCTGCTGCTCGCCGCCGGAGAGAGTGCCCGCGGCCTGCCGGCGCCGCTCGCCGAGGATCGGGAAGAGCTCGTAGTAGCGCGCGATGTCCTCCGCGACGCCGTCGGTGTCCTTGCGGAGGAAGGCGCCGAGCCGGAGGTTCTCCTCGATCGACAGCCGCGGGAAGATCCGGCGGCCCTCGGGGGAGTGGGCGAGACCCATCGCGACGATCTTGTGGGCGCCGACGCCGGCGAGCGGCTGCCCGTCGAAGGAGACGCTGCCTCCCGCCGGCTTGAGGAGCCCCGACAGGGTGCGCAAGGTGGTGGTCTTGCCGGCGCCGTTGGTGCCGATCAGGGTGACGACCTGTCCGGCCTCGACCGTGAACGAGATCCCCTTGACCGCCTCGATCTTGCCGTAGGCGACCCGCAGGTTCTCGACCTCAAGCAGGGCCATCAGTCCTCGTCTCCTTCCTGCGCCGCCGAGTCGCGGGGCGTCTCGGCCTTCGCGGCGGTGCGCTCCTCGGCCTCGCGCACCTCCGCCGCCTCCGCGCTCCCCGGATCGTCGTCGAGCGGGGTGCCCAGGTAGGCGGCGATCACCCGCTCGTCGTTCTGCACCGTCTCCGAGCCGCCCTCGACGAGCTTCTCGCCGCGGACGAGGACGGCGACCTTGTCGCAGAGGTTGAAGATGAACCGCATGTCGTGCTCGATCACCAGTACAGCGGTGCCGAGTTCGCGGATCGCCAGCACCAGCTCGCGGGTGGCCGTCGTCTCCGACGCGGTCATGCCGGCCGTGGGCTCGTCGAGGAGGAGCAGGCCCGGCTCGCTCGCGAGGGCCCGGGCGATCTCCAGCTTCCGCTGCTCGCCGTAGGGCAGGTTGCGGGCGAGGTGCTCGCGCTTGTGCGCCAGGCCGATGAAGTCGAGCAGCTCCATCGCACGCTCCTCGGAGGCGCGTTCGGCCCTGCGGAAGCGGGGCAGCCGCAACAGCGCGTCGAGGAGTCCCTCGCTGGTCCTGGTGTGGCGTCCGACGAGGACGTTCTCCAGGACCGTCATGTTGGCGAAGAGGCGGATGTTCTGGAACGTGCGCGCGATCCCGGCCTCGGTGACGAGGTGCGAGCGGTGCGGCAGCACGCGGCCCTTGTACTGGACGGTGCCCTCGGTGGGGACGTACAGCCCCGTCAGGCAGTTGAAGAACGTCGTCTTGCCGGCGCCGTTCGGGCCGATGAGGCCGACGATCTCGCCCGGGTCGACGGTGAGGTCGACGTTCCGCACCGCGGTGAGGCCGCCGAAGCGCATGGTGACGCCCGTGGCCGTGAGGACGCTGCCGCCGGTGTCGGGCGCCGGCTGCGCCGCTTCCTTCGTGGTCGTCGTGGTCATCGCCTTACGCCTCCGTCTTGCTGAGGCCGCCGCTGCCCGGTGGCACGTCGATCTCTCCTGCGGGTGTCCCGCCCCCGCCCTCCTGGCCGGGTGGTGCGTGGAACTCCAACTGCTTGCGCCGGTCGGCGATGAGCCCCTCCGGGCGGAACCGCATCAGCAGCACCAGTGCGACGCCGAAGAGCAGCAGCTGGTAGTCGGCCATGAACTGCAGCTTCGCCGGAATGAGATAGAGCAGGGAGGCGCCGATCAGCGGGCCGCTGACGGTCCCCATGCCGCCGAGGATCACGGCGATCAGCAGGAACGCGGAGTTCGGCGGGGCCGAGTGGACGAACTTGTAGGACTCCGGGTTCACCGAGAACTCCACGTGCGCCAGGACCGTTCCCGCCATGCCGGCGAGCGTGGCGCCGAGCGCGAACGCCATCAGCTTCAGCCGGAAGGCGTTGACGCCCATCGCACGGGCCGCCGTCTCGTCCTCGCGGATGGCGAGCCAGGCGCGGCCGATGCGGGAGTTGTCCGACCGGCGGTAGATCATCACCACGATCGCGGTGAAGACCAGCATCAGCAGGTAGTAGTTGGCGAACCGGCCGATGTCGAAGCCCAGCAGCGAGTGCTCCTGGCCGAAGTTGAAGCCGAAGAGCTCCAGGTCCGGGATGTTGGTGACGCCGTTGGGGCCGTTGGTGACGTTGGGGCCCGAGTCGCCGTCGAGGTTCTGCATCGAGATCCGGAAGATCTCGCCGAAGCCGAGGGTGACGATCGCGAGGTAGTCGCCGTGGAGCCGCAGCGAGGGGAAGCCGATGACGAGCCCGAAGACGAGCGCCACCGCTGCGCCGATCAACACCGCGGCCCAGAACGGCACATGGATGCCGAACGGCGAGGTCGGCGAGCCCGAGACCAGCGCGGCCGTGTAGGCGCCGACGCCGAGGAAGGCGACGTATCCCAGGTCGAGGATGCCGGCGAGGCCGACGACCATGTTGAGCCCGAGCGCCACCGTCGCGAAGACGAGCACGCTCACCGCGATGTTGGTGTACGCCTCGTTGCTCTGGGTGATCGGGAAGAGCAGCGCGGCGACGAAGGCCGCGGTGAGCGTCACGTTCCGGTGCTTCGCCGCGAGGCCGGAGAGCCGCCTGAGCAGCCCTGCACGTCCGACGGCCGGCGCACCGAAGCAGGCGAGGATCAGGAAGCCGATGAACGGCGGGCCGTCCTCCGCCTCGATGCCGTAGGCGAAGACGTAGAGGCCGATGGCGCACGAGGCGCAGATCGCGAGGATCTCCACCCAGCCGGGGGTCTCCTTGGCCGCGGCGGGTGCCGGCGCCTTCAGCGACCCCACGAACCGCCGCCAGGCGCCGGGCTCGGCGTCGTCGCCCGCCACGTCGCGCCCGAGTCCGAGCGCGCCGACGAGGGCGAGGAGGGTGCCGGCGACGGCGACGTACGCGCCCGGCTCCAGGTTGACGGCGCCGCCGAGTTGGACGGAGATCGCGGCCGCCGTGAACCCGGTGGTGGCGAAGGTGCCGAGCGCCCAGAGCAGCACGGGGCTGCGGGTGCCGCCCGGGGTCAGCCAGCGCAGCCCCCTGACGGCGTACACGCCGCCGAGGAGCGAGGCGAGGATGAGCAGCGAGCCCACGAGGGTGAGGATCTGGAGGCCGCCGGGGTACGCGTAGACGGTGAGGTTCCCCGGGAACTCGGCGGTCCAGGTCCAGGCGAGGAAGGTGGAGAGGAGGCCGAGCACGGCGCCGGCCGCGGTGAGCGCCGCGGCCGCCGGGTGCGGCAGCCGGAGGAGTCCCGGCAGCCGGTCGTCGTCGGTGCGGTGGTCCTTCGCCGAAGCGGCGGTGGTCGGGGTGGAGTTGGTCATCCTTATCACGCCCGGTCCGTTACGCGTTCACCGAGGATGCCCTGCGGTCGGATCAGCAGAACCAGGATGAGCAGCGCGAACGCCCACACGTCCTTCCACGATCCGCCGCCGAACTGCTCCATCCCCGGCACGTTTCCGATGTACGCGATGGCCATCGCCTCGCCGACGCCCAGCACCAGGCCGCCGACCATCGCTCCGTAGATGTTCCCGATGCCGCCGAGCACGGCGGCGGTGAATGCCTTGAGCCCGGCGATGAAGCCCATCCGGAACTGCACCTCGCCGGTCTTGAAGCCCTGCGCGATGGCGGCGACGGCGGCGAAGGCGGCGCCGATCGCGAAGGCCATGACGATGATGCGGTCGGTGTTGACGCCCATGAGCTTCGCGGTGTCGGGGTCCTGCGAAGTCGCCTGCATGGCACGGCCGGTGCGCGTCTTGCTGACGAAGAGGCCGAGCGTGAGCATGCAGACGAGGGCGGCGACGTAGATGAACAGGTCCTCGCGCGCGATCGAGACGAAGCCGAGGTCGAAGTCGCCCCCTTCGAACTGCGGGAAGGGGCGGGCCTTTTTGGCGTCCGGGTAGAAGGCCCAGATCGCCTGCTGGAGAGCGAGCGAGAGGCCGATTGCGGTGATCAGCGGGGAGAGCCGGGGCCCGCCGCGCAGTGGACGGTAGGCGAAGCGCTCCGCTCCGACGCCGACGAGGACGGCGCAGACGACCCCGAGCAGGATCATCAGGGGGAGCGCGAGTGTGAGACTGGTGCCGGCGGGCAGCCAGAGCCAGGCGGTCAGCGCGCCGAAGCCGCCGATCATGAATATCTCGCCGTGGGCGAAGTTGATGAGCTGGACGATGCCGTAGACCATCGTGTACCCGATCGCGATGAGACCGTACAGCGCGCCGAGTGCGAGTCCGTTCGCCAGCTGATCCGGCAGGTCGTTCACCGGGGTTCCTCCGGGGATGTGTCAGATACGGCTGCGCGGGGGCGCGATCGGCGCCCCCGCGCAGCAGCAGCAAGTGGTGCGGGACGGGGCCGGGTTGGCCTGGCGGATCAGCTCTCGCCGAAGGTGCCGGTCTTGACCGCCTTGTGGTCGCCGCCCTTCACTTCGTATACGGAGAGCTGCTTGTTGGTGGTGTCGCCGAACTTGTCGAAGGCGACCTCGCCGGTGACGCCGCTGAACTTGACGCTCTGGACGGCCTTGGCGATCTTCTCGCGCGCTTCGTCGACGTCGTCGGGGAGGCCGTCGCCCTCCTCGGCGACGGCCTTGACCGCCTGGACGATCGCCCAGGTGCTGTCGTACGCGTAGCCGCCGTACGCCTCGTAGGGGAGCTTGTACCCCTGGGCCTTGTAGTTCTTCATGAACTCCTTGGCCGTGTCGAGGGTGTTCAACGGGGCGCCGACCGAAGTGGCCATGTCGCCCTCGGACTTCTTCTTGTGGAGCTTGATGTACTCGGCGCTGTAGAGCGCGTCGCCGCCGACGGTCGGGAACGTCGCGCCGGCCTTCTTGATCTGGGCCGAGAGCGGGGCCGCCGTCGGGTACTCGCTGCCGATGTAGACGAAGTCCGCGCCGGACTTGGCGACCTTGGTGGCGACGGCGGAGAAGTCGCGGTCGTCCGGGTTGACGTGGTCGGTACCGACGATCTTGCCGCCGAGCTTCTTGAACTCGGTGGTGAACGTGCCGGCGAGGCCGGCGCCGTAGGTCTTCTTGTCGTCGATGATGTACGCCTTCTTGAACTTCTTCTCGTTGTAGAGGTATTGGGCGGCGAACGGGCCCTGGACGTCGTCGGTGGCGCAGGTGCGGAAGTACGAGTCGAAGCCGCGGACCTTGTCGCCGGACTGCCACTTCGCGCCCTGCGTGAGCTGCGGCGCGGTGTTGGCGGGGGAGACCTGCACGAGGTTGGCGTTGCCGAGGACCTTCTGCATCGACTCGCCGACGTGCGAGTTGAGCGGGCCGACGACGCCGTACACCTCCTGGTTGCCCACGAGCTTGGTGGCGTTCTGCTGGCCCGTGCCTGCCTGGCCCTGGTCGTCGAGCGACTCCAGCTTGAACTTGACGCCGTCGACCTCGTTGTTCTTGTTGGCGACCTTGACCGCGAGGTCCGCGGAGTTCTTGATCCCCGCGCCGAGCGCGGACAGGTCGCCGGAGAGCGGCGCGTCGAGCCCGATGACGACGGTCTTGTCCCCGCCGCCGCTGTCGCCGCCGCTGTCGTCGCGAGAGCCGCAGGCGGAGAGCGTGAGAGCTCCCACGGCCACGGCGGTGGTGGAGATGGTGAACAAGGAGCGGTGACGCACGATCTGTCCTTTCCCCTGGCGGGGCCATCGGCGGTGGATGACCTCTTCGCGGCCGCCGGGCCGTACTAGGGGTGGAGTTCGTGCTTGTGTCGCACGCCCGGCGGCGCGGTGACTGGCCGTGACTCTATGGCGAGGGCATCGGCACCGGCAGAGGTGAAGGACAGGATGTGACTGTCTTGTTATGACCATGCCTGCGCGGGAACTCCATGCCGTGCGCCTGCGGCTCGGTGATCCTGTTTCGCCGGTATTTCCCCTTGCTCACGGCGGGCTTTCCGCCGTGCAGCGAACGGGAGTTGGGCGCGAAGCCGCCGCTCGCCGGGAGGTTGGGCCGGAGGCGGGGGTGGCGTGTCCGCATAGCGTGCGGAGTGCCTGGGCGGGGCGGGCGGGGGTGAGGACGAGGGGAGGGGAGGGCGTGGTTTTCCCGCCGTGTTTCGTCACTGAGGGTGACTGGAGAGGAGTGTTGCCGGCGGGCCGGTCGGGTGTGTGATCCGGAGGTGAGGTGCGGCGGTGAGTGCGGTGGCTCGGGGTGGGTTTCCAAGTGTCGCAAGTGCGGGGGGAGTTGGAATCCGGGTGGTGTGATGTCGGGGCGCCTGGCGTGCAGCGGTGGGGGCCAACTCCTGGGGAAAACGGTGCAGTTGGCGGTCAGCGGGATGGTTGCGCACATACGCGGTCCCCGACGGGGAGCGTGGGGTCGGCCCTCGTGACGCGGGTGGGTGACGGGCTGCCGTTCCGGATCCGCGGTGAGCGGCAGCGGGCGTGAAACGGGCACGAGGGCGCGTCCGGCGGCGCGTGCGCCCGTCGCGCGAGGGACCGTGTCGTCGCGTTGTGTCACCGTTCGTCGGACCTGCCGTGCGAACCCGCCCTCGTGGCGGGCGTGTTGAGTGCCGCGGTGTCGTTCGGCTGACGTGATCGGGCGGGCCGGCGCGTCGGTGGGGGCCGGGGGGCGGCCGGTGAGGGCGGGAGGCACTCGGCTTCCAGGGCCGTGCGTGCTTCCGCCTGCGGGGGATGTACGGTGCCCGGCACGGGCCGCCGCGTCAACGGAGCTGTGTCCGGGGCGGGTTGGGGTTTCGCGACGGTGGTCCCTCGCCCGCGTCTCCCGACGGGGGCGCGGTCGTGCGGATGCCGTACGGCCGACGGTGTGTGAGACGTACGTCGAATCGCACGACTTGCCCCTAAAGGGATGCGTGAGGGCCGGGCGCCGTTGCAGACTGCGGAGGGTGGACCCCGTGGCGGGTTCGCCCCGGGCCCTCGGTCCGGTGCTGTGTGCTGCGGCCTGCGCCGAGTCCGCGTGCGGGCGCCTGCACGCGGAGGAAGCGCGACTCGGCGCAGGCCCCGATCCGAGGCAGGCGCCCGAAGCACTGCCGCCCGCCGGGCGGCCGAGAGGAGCCGAGGATGATGACAGCACCGCCGTGCGAGAGAGGGTCGTCAGGGCTGCGTGCGACCGCATCGGCGACCCCGGCCACGGCTGCGACCGTAGCGATCACCTCCGTGCTCCTCGCCCCGGAACGCCCGTACCCGGGCGAGCGCGACGCACCGGCCACGGGGGCCCTGCCTCCCCGGCTGCGCCTCGCCGGCGTCGAGGAGGACGACGAGGACTGGCACATCTGCCGCGGCATCGACTGACCTGCCGCCGACACGACGAAGCCCGCAGCCGGTTGGCGGCGGCCGCGCGCTCGTCGGGCCGGCGGGTGGTGCAGAGGACGCGCTGCACCACCCGCCGGCCCGTGCGGAACGCGGTCGGGGGCGTGCCCGGGCGGACCAGCCGTTCCGGGGGTGCGGCTCTTCGACGCGGCGCGGTGTGAGCCGCGGTCGCGAACGAGGACTGCTGCTCCGGGAGTTGAGGACGGTTACTCGGCCCTCCGGGTCCGTCAGCTCGGTGCGAGTCTCCGGTCCGTCAGCCGCGGGTGTCCGCAGGGCCGCCGTCGCGCAGCAGGCAGGTCAGGCGGGCGGTGCAGACGCGCTTGCCGTTCTCCTCGGTGAGGGCGATCTCGTACGTCGCCGTCGAGCGCCCGCGGTGCACGGGCGTGGCGACACCGGTGACGAGCCCGGAGGAGAGCCCGCGGTGGTGCGTGCAGTTCAGGTCGACGCCGACGGCCGACTTGCGCGGGCCGCCGTGGAGCATCGCCCCGACGGAGCCGAGCGTCTCGGCGAGGACGGCGGAGGCGCCCCCGTGGAGGAGGCCGTACGGCTGGGTGTTGCCCTCGACGGGAAGCGTGCCGACGACCTTCTCGGCGGACGCCTCCAGCACCTCGAGCCCCATGCGCTCGCCGAGATGCCCGGCGGAGAAGAGCGCGGGCAGGTCGACGCCGATGCCGGCCCACTCGTCCAGGACCGCCTGGGGGAAGGTGGTTGCGCTCTGCTCGCCCATCGTGCTCCGCTCTCGTCTCGTCCGTACCCCGGCTCGTGCCGGGTCCGCTGCGCACACTGTCCTATCAGGCGATCGACACGTCGCCCCGGGTAGGTGCCCGGAGCGCTCCCGGGGGCCTGCCTCCCGTCTCTCCCTGCTGCGGAGAGCGCGCGCCGCGCGGCGGCCGGGGTGCCGAGCGGTGCCCGCCCCCCCCGGCGTCGCTGCGTGCACGGATGACGCAGGGTCGGCGGGAGGGGCCGCGCCCGGCTCCTCCCGCTTGTCCCGAAGCGACCGCGGGTCACCTCACGCCGGATCGACCCGCACCACGACGGACTTGCTCGTCGGGGTGTTGCTCGTGTCGGCCGTGGCGTCGAGCGGGACGAGGACGTTGGTCTCCGGGTAGTACGCGGCGGCGCAGCCGCGGGCCGTCGGGTAGTGGACCACGCGGAAGCCGGGTGCCGTGCGCGTGCGGCCGTCCCGCCACTCGCTGGTGAGGTCGACGTAGGAGCCGTCGGCGACGCCGAGCGCCGCGGCGTCCTCCGGGTTGACGAGCACGACCCGGCGGCCCTGCTTGATGCCGCGGTAGCGGTCGTCGAGGCCGTAGACCGTGGTGTTGTACTGGTCGTGCGAGCGGATGGTCTGCAACAGCAGGCGGCCCTCGGGGAGTTCGGGGTACTCCAGCGATGCCGCGGTGAAGTTCGCCTTGCCCGTGGCCGTGGGGAAGCTGCGCTCGTCCCTGGGGGCGTGCGGCAGCGCGAAGCCGCCGGGGCGTGCGACCTTCTCGTTGAACTCCTCGAAGCCGGGGACGACGCGGGAGATGCGGTCGCGCACGAGGCCGTAGTCCTCCTCGAAGCGCTCCCAGGGGACCACCGAGGACTCGCCGAGCACCCGCCGGGCGAGGCGGCAGACGATCGCGGGCTCCGAGAGGAGCTGTTCGCCCGCCGGCGCCAGGCGGCCCCGCGAGGCGTGGACCATGCCCATGGAGTCCTCGACGGTGACGAACTGCTCACCGCCGGACTGCACATCGCGCTCGGTCCGCCCCAGCGTCGGGAGGATCAGCGCGCGGGCGCCTGTGACGCAGTGCGAGCGGTTGAGCTTGGTGGAGACGTGCACGGTGAGGCGGGCGCGGCGCATCGCGTCCTCGGTCACCTCGGTGTCGGGGGAGGCGGCCACGAAGTTGCCGCCCATCGCGAAGAACACCTTCGCCTCGCCGTCCCGCAGGGCGCGGATCGCGCGGACGACGTCGAGCCCGTGCTCCCTGGGCGGTGCGAAGCCGAACTCCCGCTCCAGCGCGTCGAGGAAGGCCGGCTCCGGACGTTCGAAGATGCCCATGGTGCGGTCGCCCTGCACGTTGCTGTGCCCGCGCACCGGGCAGACGCCCGCGCCGGGCCGGCCGACGGCGCCGCGGAGCAGCAGCAGGTTGACGACCTCGCGGATCGTCGGGACCGAGTGCTTGTGCTGGGTGAGGCCCATCGCCCAGCAGATCACGGGCCGCTCGGCGGCGAGCACGAGCTCGGCGGCGCGTTCGATCTCCTCGCGGGCGAGACCCGTGGCGGTGAGGACCTCGTCCCAGTCGGTCTTCCGCGCGGCCTCCGCGAACTCCTCGTAGCCATGGGTGTGTTCGCGTACGAAGGCGGAGTCGACGGCGCGTTCGTCCCCCGCGTCCGCCGCCTCCAGCACGAGACGGCAGAGCATGCGGAAGAGGGCCTGGTCGCCGCCGAGCCTGATCTGGAGGAAGTGGTCGGTGAGCGGGGTGCCGCCGCCTGCGAGGCCGCGCGCCGTCTGGGGGTTCTTGAACCGCTCCATGCCCGCCTCGGGGAGCGGGTTGACCGTCATGATCTTCGCGCCTGCGGACTTCGCCTTCTCCAGCGCGGAGAGCATCCGCGGGTGGTTGGTACCGGGGTTCTGGCCGGCGACGATGATGAGATCGGCCTGCCAGAGGTCCTCCAGGAGCACACTGCCCTTGCCGACTCCGAGCGTCTCGGTGAGCGCCGAGCCGGAGGACTCGTGGCACATGTTGCTGCAGTCGGGGAGGTTGTTGGTGCCGAACTCGCGGGCGAAGAGCTGGTAGAGGAAGGCGGCCTCGTTGCTGGTGCGGCCCGAGGTGTAGTAGACGGCCTCGTCGGGCGAGGAGAGCGCCGTGAGCTCCTCCGCGACGATGTCGAACGCCCGCTCCCAGGAGACCGGTTCGTAGTGCTCGGCGCCTTCGGGAAGATACATGGGCTCGGTGAGGCGACCCTGCTGACCGAGCCAGTAACCCGAGCGCTCGGCGAGCTGCGGCACCGAGTGCTCGGCGAAGAAGGCGGGGCCGACCCTGCGGAGCGTCGCCTCCTCGGCGACTGCCTTCGCGCCGTTCTCGCAGAACTCGGCGCGGTGTCGGTGGTCGCCCTCGGGCCAGGCGCAGCCGGGGCAGTCGAATCCGTCCTTCTGGTTGACCCGGAGGAGGGTCAACGCCGTCCGCTTCGTGCCCATTTGGCGCTGGGCGACGCGGAGGGAGTGCGCGACGGCGGTGAGCCCGGCGGCTGCATGCTCCGGCTCACGGACCTGGGGTGAGTCCTGGACGGGATCGGCTGAGGGCGGTTTCTGCGGCATGCCCCGATGCTGCCACGCAGGGTGGCCTCGACGGCAGCCCTGTGGATAACTCCGCGGGCGAGCGTCCCGCATTCTGAACGGAATACTCCGCTCCGTGTCTCTCCGGCCGCGCACGGTAGCGCGGTTGGGGTGCCGCGGGCCGTCCGCGGCCGGATTGTCAGCGGCCCGTGGGAGTATCGGTCACGTGGCTACAGAGGAAGCGAAGAAGGAACCCGGCGCCCCGCGGAAGAGCGCGCCGGCACAGGCGAGGCAGAGCGGGCAGGCGCCCGGTGAGCAGGGGCGCCCGGGTGCGGAACCGCCCAGGCTGCTGCTGATGGACGGGCATTCGCTCGCGTACCGTGCCTTCTTCGCGCTGCCCGCCGAGAACTTCACCACCACCAGCGGCCAGCCCACCAACGCGATCTACGGCTTCACCTCCATGCTCGCCAACACGTTGCGTGACGAGGCCCCCACCCACTTCGCGGTCGCCTTCGACGTCTCCCGGAAGACCTGGCGCTCCGAGGAGTTCAGCGAGTACAAGGCCAACCGCTCCAAGACCCCCGACGAGTTCCGCGGACAGGTCGAGCTCATCGGCGAACTCCTCGACACCATGCAGGTCCCCCGCTTCGCCGTCGACGGCTTCGAGGCCGACGACGTCATCGCCACCCTCACGACGGAGGCGGTGGCCGAGGGGTTCAAGGTCTCCATCGTCACCGGCGACCGCGACTCCTTCCAGCTCGTCTCCGAGGACGTCACCGTCCTCTACCCGACCAAGGGCGTCTCCGAGCTCACCCGCTACACCCCCGAGAAGGTGGAGGAGCGGTACGGCCTCACCCCCCTCCAGTACCCGGACTACGCCGCCCTGCGCGGCGACCCGTCCGACAACCTCCCCGGCATCCCGGGCGTCGGCGAGAAGACGGCCGCGAAGTGGATCAAGCAGTACGGCTCCATCGCCGGACTCACCGACCACGCCGACGAGATCAAGGGCAAGGCCGGCCAGAACCTCCGCGACAGCCTCGACTCGGTCCGCCTCAACCGCCGCCTCACCGAGATGGTCAGGGACGTCCCGCTCGGCTGCCACCCCGAGGACCTCCTCCGCGCCCCCTACGACCGCACGGCGCTCGACGTCGTCCTCGACACCCTGGAGTTCCGCCACCAGAACTTCCGCGACCGCCTCTACGCCGTCGACCCCGGCGCGAGCGAGGAGGCCGGGCAGGAGGTGGCCCCCGGCGTCGAGTTGGACGGCACCGTCCTCGGCGAGGGCGAACTCGCCGAGTGGCTCGCGCACCACGGCGGCCGGACGCTCGGCGTCGCCACGGTCGACACCTGGAAGCTCGGCAGCGGCGACGTCACCGAGGTGGCCCTCGCGAGCGACGAGGGCCCGGCGGCCTGGTTCGCCCCCTCGCAGTTGAACGCCGAGGAGGAGAAGGCGTTCGCCGAATGGCTCGCCGACCCGCAGCGCGCCAAGGTGATGCATGATGCCAAGGCCCTGATCCGGGTCCTCGGCGAGCGCGGCCTCACCGTCGCCGGTGTGGCGATGGACACCGCCCTCGCTGCCTACCTCGACAAGCCGGGCCGCCGCTCGTTCGCCCTCGACGCCCTCGCTGTGGAGTACCTCGGCCGCGAACTCGAGCCGGCCGCCGACGCCAACGGCCAACTCGCCTTCGGCGCCGACGAACAGGCCGAGGCCGAGGCGTTGATGCGCAAGGCCCGCGCCGTCCTCGACCTGGGCGAGGCGTTCGAGGCCCGGCTCGCCGACTCGGGCGCTGCCCGGATGCTGCGCGAACTGGAGCTGCCCACCTCGGCGATGCTCGCGAAGATGGAGCGCGCCGGAATCGCGGCCGACCGGGAGTGGCTGAGCGGTCTGGAGCAGCAGTTCGCCGACGCGGCCCAGCAGGCCGTCTCCGAGGCGCACGCCGCCGTGGGCCACGAGTTCAACCTCGGCTCCCCGAAGCAGCTCCAGGAGGTGCTCTTCGGCGAGCTCGGCCTCCCCAAGACCAAGCGCACCAAGACCGGTTACACCACCGACGCCGACGCCCTCGCCTGGCTCGCGGCGCAGACGACCCACGAACTCCCCGTGATCATGCTCAGGTACCGGGAGCAGCAGAAGCTGCGCACCACGGTCGAGGGCTTGATCAAGACCATCGCGCCGGACGGCCGCATCCACACCACCTTCAACCAGACCGTCGCCGCCACCGGCCGCCTCTCCTCGACCGACCCCAACCTCCAGAACATCCCCGTCCGCACCGACGAAGGCCGGGCGATCCGCCGCGGCTTCAAGGTCGGCGAGGGGTACGAATCGCTCCTCACCGCGGACTACAGCCAGATCGAACTCCGCGTCATGGCCCACCTCTCGGAGGACGAGGGCCTGATCGAGGCGTTCACCACGGGCGAGGACCTGCACACCACGGTCGCCGCGCAGGTCTTCTCGGTCGCCGAGGCCCAGGTCGACGCGGAGATGCGCCGCAAGATCAAGGCGATGTCGTACGGCCTCGCCTACGGCCTCTCGGCCTTCGGTCTCTCGCAGCAGCTCGGCATCGCGCCGGACGAGGCGAAGAAGCTGATGGAGACCTATTTCGAGCGCTTCGGCGGCGTGCGGGACTACCTCCGCCACGTCGTCGACGAGGCCCGCGCCATCGGCTACACGCAGACCATCATGGGCCGCCGCCGCTACCTCCCCGACCTCACCAGCGACCACCGCCAACGCCGGGAGATGGCTGAGCGGATGGCGCTCAACGCACCGATCCAGGGCACGGCCGCCGACATCGTCAAGGTGGCGATGCTCCAGGTGGACCGGGCGCTGGAGGTCGAGCAGCTCTCCTCCCGGATGCTCCTCCAGGTGCACGACGAGATCGTCCTGGAGGTCGCCCCCGGAGAGCGGGCGGCCGTGGAGGAGTTGGTCCGCCGCGAGATGTCGACGGCGGTGAGCCTCAGGGCCCCGCTCGACGTCTCGGTCGGTTCCGGCTCCGACTGGGAGTCCGCCGCGCACTGAGCCGTCAGCCGTGCGCGTCGCGTCCTTCGCGGGGCGTTGGCGTGCACGGCTGACGGGGATGCCTCCGAACGCGTCGACGTACGCCTCGCCCGCTGACTTCAGCCCCCGACTTGCCGTAGAGTCACGGCAGTTGGCGTCCGACGGGGAAAGGGCCGAACGATGGCGCGGTACCGCGGAAGGCATGTGGCGGCGAAGCAGGCCGGCAGGACCGGTCGGCGCAGCTGGCGGAACAGCCGCCTTCGCAGGGGGCTGGGCGGCACCGCCGTCGCCGCAGTGGCGATGGCTGCTCTCACCGCCTCGCAGGCCCCCGGCCTGGAGCACACCGAGCCCGACCGTTCGCAGGACCGCGCAGGAACCTCACCCGGTGGCGACGGAGCGGGCGACGGCTCCTACCACACCGAGCTGCCCCCGCTGAAGTCCCCGCATCCGCCCGGTTCTTCGCCGAGCACGCCGGACCCGGCAGGAGCCGAGTCCGGCATCCCGGCGACCGTCCTCGCCGCCTACAAGAAGGCGGCCAGAGACCTCCGCGCCGACGTGCCCGGGTGCGGCCTGCGCTGGGAACTCCTCGCCGCGATCGGCAAGGTCGAGTCCGGCCAGGCCCGCGGCGGCGACGTCACCGCCGACGGCACCACCCGCAAGCCCATCCTCGGACCGGTCCTCAACGGCGGCGAGTTCGCCCGCATCAGCGACACCGACGGCGGCGAGTGGGACGGCGACAGCCGCTACGACCGCGCGGTCGGGCCCATGCAGTTCATCCCCTCGACGTGGGCCCGCTGGGGCGCCGACGGCAACGGCGACGGCACGAAGGACCCCAACAACATCCACGACGCGGCCCTCGCCGCCGGCCGCTACCTCTGCGCCGACGGCCGCGCCCTCGACCGCAAGGCCGACCTGGACCGCGCCATCCTCAGCTACAACAACTCCCGCGACTACCTCCGCACCGTCCTCGCCTGGTACGAGTTCTACCGCGAGGGCACCCACGAGGTCCCCGACGGCAGCGGTGCCCTGCCCACGTCCCCCGGCTCCGGCAACTCCCAGAAGACGGGCGCCGGCTCGGGCGACAGGGCGGGCAAGCCGGGCAAGGGCGGCGGCAAGGACGGCGGCTCCGGAGGCAACGGGTCCACGCCAGCGCCCGGCGGAGGCTCCGGCAGCCCCTCGCCGAGCCCGACGCCCACACCGACCCCGACGGCGCCGGCCGACCTCCAGCGCGTCGGAGCCTCCGAGTTCAGCGCACCCGTGGGCGGGAAGTTCGAGAAGCGGCCCGAGGTCCGGGTGGTGACCTCCGAGGGCGAGCCGGTCAAGGGCGTGAAGGTGGAGTTCGCCCTCGAAGGGGAGACGGGCGCGCGCTTCGGCGAGGACGCCACCACCGCCGAGGTCTCGACCGCGGCGGACGGTACCGCCACCGCACCGGCGATCGACGCAGGTGAGCAGCCGGGCGCCTTCACCGTCAAGGCGAAGGCGGCGAAGCTCACTGCGCTCTCCTTCGACGCAGAGGTCGTCGAGCCGCAGTCCGACACGCTCGTTCGCACCGGCGACGAGGCGCTGGAGGCCGCCACCGGAGCCGAGTTCGGCGAGCAGGTGGAGGTCAAGACGTCCCTCGACGGCGCCGCGGCCCCGCACGCAGCCGTCCGGGCGACCATGGTCACCGAGGGCGAGGAGCCTGAAGAGAACACGGTCGGCCCCTACTTCACCGATCCCGCGGGCGAGCCCGTCCGCACCGTCACCCTGCGCGCCGACGGCGAGGGCGTCCTGACCCTTCCCAAGATCACCGCAGACGACGAGGCCGGCACCTACCTCCTCCGCCTCGACTCGGTCGCCGGCGGCGGGACGCTGACCCTCGAACTGAAGGTCACCGACTGACGGCGGACGGTACTCCTCCGCGGAGGACGGCCGACGGCCGTGTACGTGGGGATCACGGGAGCGGACCAGGGGCGCGGCGCATCGCGCACGAAGAGCCTGCTGCCCTCTTCGCCACGGACCCGCGCCGCGGCCCGGAGGGCGTCAGGAAACGGGCAGCTCACAGACGAGGATCAGGGTCCCGGGCAGCACCCGCCCCCGGAGCGGAGACCAGCCTCCCCAGACCGCGCGGTTCTCCTCGGGCCACTCCGGCTCGACGACGTCGACGACCCGCAGCCCCGCGGCAACGGCCTCGCGCACCCGGTCGCCCAGGGTGCGGTGGTGCTCGGCGTAGAGGGTGCGGCCCTCCGCGTCCTCTTCCACGTAGGGCGTGCGGTCGAAGTACGAGCCGACCGCGGTGAGCCCCTCGGGGCCCGGTTCGTCGGGGAAGGCCCAGCGGATCGGGTGCGTCACGGAGAAGACCCACCTCCCGCCCGGACGCAGCACCCGCGCCACCTCGCGCATCACACGCGCCGAGTCGGCGACGAACGGGAGCGCGCCGTAGGCGGAGCACGCGAGGTCGAAAGAGCCGTCGGCGAACGGCAGCGCCTGCGCGTCCGCTTCGACGAGCGCCGGTCCGCGCTCCTGTGCGCCGGAGGGCGGTGGAGAGGCTTCCGAGATCCGCAGCGCGTGCTGGAGTTGGCGGTGCGAGAGGTCGAGCGCCACCGTCCTCGCGCCTTCGGCGACGAGCCAGCGCGCGCACTGCGCCGCCCCCGCGCCGACCTCCAGGACGTCGAGGTCCGCGAGCGATCCCGGCGGCCCGAGCAGCCGGACGTCTGCCTCGTCGATCCCCTCGGGACCCCAGACGAAGCCGGCGTCGCCGAGGAACTCCCCGTGCTCGCCCTGGTATTCGTCCGCGTTCCGGTCCCACCAGCGGCGGTTGGCGCGGCTGGTCTCCCGGCCGTCGGCGGGCCGCCGCACCGCGTCCGGTTCCTCCTCCGCCGGAACGGGCAGGGCTCCGGAGGAGCCGGTGTCGTACGCTCGGTGCTCGTGCAAGGTGCTGCCGCCTGCTGCTCGTTGGCGGGCCGCGCCCGCCGCTGCTCGTCGTCGCGCCGGGGTGGGCGGGGGTTCCACGCCCGTGAGAACGTGCTGCGCACGGCTCCGGACCACCGACTTCTGCCGGTTATGGGACGTTCCTTCCCAGGTGTGCTCTTTCGCGCATTGACCATGCCCAGCAGCGACCGTATGCTACAAGTTGCGCTTCGGGCCTGCGCACCTCAGACGGAGCAGGTCGCGCTCGCATCAGTTGTATGTCCCCTCGGGTCTTAAGCCCTCAAGGCTGTCCGGCAGGCTGCATTCGATGCGATCAAGGGCTCTCGGCGTAGCAGTACCTACGACTCAATGTCCGTACCGGAGACCCTTTCCCACATGACGAGCAGCACCGAGACCTCCGCCACCACTCCTCAGGTTGCGGTCAACGACATCGGTTCCGAGGAAGCCTTCCTCGCCGCGATCGACGAGACGATCAAGTACTTCAACGACGGCGACATCGTCGACGGCGTCATCGTGAAGGTCGACCGGGACGAGGTCCTGCTCGACATCGGTTACAAGACCGAAGGTGTCATCCCTTCCCGTGAGCTGTCGATCAAGCACGACGTCGACCCCAACGAGGTCGTCGCCGTCGGCGACGAGATCGAGGCCCTGGTTCTCCAGAAGGAGGACAAGGAGGGCCGCCTGATCCTCTCGAAGAAGCGTGCGCAGTACGAGCGCGCCTGGGGCACCATCGAGAAGATCAAGGAAGAGGACGGGATCGTCACCGGTACCGTCATCGAGGTCGTCAAGGGCGGTCTCATCCTCGACATCGGCCTGCGCGGCTTCCTGCCCGCCTCGCTCGTCGAGATGCGCCGCGTCCGCGACCTGCAGCCGTACGTCGGCCGCGAGCTCGAGGCGAAGATCATCGAGCTCGACAAGAACCGCAACAACGTCGTGCTCTCGCGCCGCGCCTGGCTGGAGCAGACCCAGAGCGAGGTCCGCCAGACCTTCCTCACCACCCTCCAGAAGGGCCAGGTGCGCTCCGGCGTCGTCTCCTCCATCGTCAACTTCGGTGCGTTCGTGGACCTCGGCGGCGTCGACGGACTCGTCCACGTCTCCGAGCTCTCCTGGAAGCACATCGACCACCCCTCCGAGGTCGTCGAGGTCGGCCAGGAGGTCACGGTCGAGGTGCTCGACGTCGACATGGACCGCGAGCGCGTATCCCTGTCGCTCAAGGCGACCCAGGAAGACCCGTGGCAGCAGTTCGCGCGGACCCACCAGATCGGCCAGGTCGTGCCCGGCAAGGTCACGAAGCTGGTGCCGTTCGGTGCGTTCGTCCGGGTCGACGAGGGCATCGAGGGGCTGGTCCACATCTCCGAGCTCGCCGAGCGGCACGTGGAGATTCCGGAGCAGGTCGTCCAGGTCAACGACGAGATCTTCGTCAAGGTCATCGACATCGACCTGGAGCGCCGCCGCATCAGCCTCTCGCTGAAGCAGGCCAACGAGTCCTTCGGCGGCGACCCGACCGCGGTCGAGTTCGACCCGACCCTCTACGGCATGGCCGCCTCCTACGACGACCAGGGCAACTACATCTACCCCGAGGGCTTCGACCCGGAGGCCAACGACTGGCTCCCCGGCTACGAGAAGCAGCGCGAGGAGTGGGAGCGGCAGTACGCCGAGGCCCAGTCGCGGTTCGAGGCGCACCAGGCGCAGGTCATCAAGTCCCGCGAGGCCGACGAGCAGGCCGCGGCCGAGGGTGCCGCCGGTGGCGGCGCCGCCGCCTCGCAGGCCGGCGGCCAGTCCAGCGGCGGCTCGTACTCCTCCGAGTCGGAGGAGGACAGCGGCGCCCTCGCTTCGGACGAAGCCCTGGCGGCGCTCCGCGAGAAGCTCGCGGGCGGCCAGAGCTGAGCCCAGCGGAGTCCGGGCCGTCGGCGGCCTGAACCGAGCGAGCTGAGAGGCCCGCTCCCCGAGAGGGGGGGCGGGCCTCTCAGCGTCTCCGCGCGAGGCGAACTCCCGCGCGGCGACAGCGCTTTCAGCCCACGGGGACGCCCGGGTTGGTGAGCCCGTTGCCGCCCACGACGGTGTTGGAGTCGGCGACGGTCGCCGGGCAGCTCTGCGCGTCGTAGTCGGTCACGTTGATCGCGTACCGGCCGGGACCGACCGCTCCGGTGAGGTCGGAGTGGTTGTCGCGGAAGACGGTGCCGCAGCCCCAACCCGGCTGCTGCTGGTGCACCTGGTAGCCGTCGTTGGTGGTGCGGGCCCCCGTGTTCCCCTCCACGAGGACGTCGTTGCCCTTGATGTCGACCCACGAGTCGTCGTAGTTGGCGCCGGTGAGCCCGTCACCGTCGAAGGTGTTGCCGACGATGCGCGTCCCGGTCGTCCCCTCCTTGACGTCGATGTTCTCGCCGCCGATGCCGGGCCCCAGGGTGTTGCCCTCGATGACGACGTCGTCGCTCCGGTCGTCGGTGCTGCCGGCGCTGCCGATGTAGACGCCCTCGCCCATGCCGCGGCCGTCGTGCCCCGTGTCCCGGACGGTCGAGTTCCTGATCGAGCCGTCGGAGCTGGAGTTGCGCCAGTGGACACCCTCCATGTCGAGGTCCTCCACGGTGACACCGTCGAGGTGCACGTCGTCGGACCGGTCGAGGACGATGCCCTTCTGGCCGCCGGAGACGGTGAAGCCCGTGAGCCGCCAGTGCGGGGCGCCGTCGAGATGGAGACCGTAGCCGCCGCTGGCGGTGAGGCGCGCGTCGGCGGAGCCGGTGAGGGTGACGGGCGCGTCCGCCTCGCCTGGCGATGTCGTGGAGAAGGTGCCCCGGTAGGTGCCGTCGGCGAGATCGATGGTGTCGCCGGGCCGTGCCGAGGCGAGCGCGTCCTGCAACTCGTCCGCGTCCGTGACCGGGATGACGGACGCGTGCGCGGAGGCGCCCGCCGGTGCGGCGAGGAGGCAGGCGCAGAGGAGGGCGGCCGCCGGGGCTGCGGCTGCGGTGACAGGGCTTGGCACTGCGGACCTCCGGGCGGTGGGGAGCCTGCGGGCGGTCGTACTCGTGCGAGGCGCCGGTTGTGACGGGTGCCACACGGCGGCGGTCTCGGGGACGGTACGTGCCCGTCCCAACACCGCGAAGGGAATTTAGAGTTGCGCCCGGGACGCGTCAAGAGCGCTCCAAGCCGGCGGCGCGTGTCGGCGTGCCGGGCGCCCCCCGCGGGAATTCCGCAGACGACCGACGTGTTGACTCTGTGTATGCCTAAGGAGCGTGAGCCAGTGGATGATCCGCAGCGTATGTACGCATGGGAGCAGAGCGGTCTGCGCGCGGTCGACGAGATCATCGACGAGCCGGAGAACGCCGGACTCGTGATGCTCTATCACTTCGAGGGGTTCATGGACGCGGGGGACACCGGCGAGCAACTGGTGGAGAGCGTTCTGGAGAGCCAGCCGCACACCACCGTCGCACGGTTCGACGTCGACCGGCTGATCGACTACCGCGCCCGCCGCCCGGCGATGACCTTCCGCCGGGACGAGTGGGTCTCCTACGACACCCCCAGCCTCGAACTCCGCCTCGTGCGCGACGCCACCGACACCCCCTTCCTGCTCCTCTCGGGCCCCGAGCCGGACACCGAGTGGGAACGGTTCACGGCAGCCGTCCGCGAGATCGTCGACCGGGTGCACGCACGCCTGGCGGTGAGCTTCCAGGGCATTCCGATGGGCGTCCCGCACACCCGTCCCGTGGGCCTCACCCCGCACGGGAACCGCTCGGAGCTCGTGCCGGTGCAGGGCACCTTCTTCAACGAGGCGGAGGTCCCCGGCAGCGCCGCGGCCCTGACGGAACTGCGCCTCGCGGAGTCGGGCCACGACGTCCTCGGTGTCGTGGCGCACGTCCCGCACTACATCGCACGGTCGACCTACCCGGACGCGGCGCTCGTCGTCCTGGAGGCGATCACCTCGGCGACGGGACTCGTCCTCCCCGAGGTGGCGCACAACCTGCGTACCGAGGCGTTGCGGACGCAGAACGAGATCGAGCGCCAACTCGCCGAAGGCGACGAGGAGCTCACCTCGGTCGTCCGCGGCCTGGAGCAGCAGTACGACGCGCTCGCGGGCGCGGAGAGCCGCGGCAGCCTCGTCGCCGAGCCGACGGAGCTTCCCTCCGCCGACGAGCTCGGGGAGGAGTTCGAGCGTTTCCTCGCCGAGCGTGAGGGAGGCTCGGGGCCGGGGGAGCCGGGCCACTCCTGAACCGACGTGTCGGGGCCGCTCCCGGTACGGGGAGCGGGGCCCGACGGTCCTTCGGCCACCGATACCGTGTGCGCATGGTGAAGGTGGGACTGACAGGCGGTATCGGCGCGGGCAAGAGCGAGGTCTCCCGGCTGCTCGCCGACCTGGGGGCCGTAGTGATCGACGCGGACCGGACAGCACGGGAGGTCGTCGAGCCGGGGACGCCCGGACTCGCAGCCGTCGTCGCGGAGTTCGGCGAGGAGATGCTGACGCCGCAGGGAAAGCTCGACCGGCCGAAGCTCGGGGCGCTCGTCTTCTCCGACCCCGAGCGCCTCGCCGCGCTCAACGCGATCGTCCACCCGCTCGTCGCCGCCCGCTCCGCCGAGCTGGAGGCGGCGGCGGGCTCGTACGACGTCGTCGTCCACGACGTCCCGCTGCTCGTGGAGAACGGTCTGGCGCCCCGCTACGACTCCGTGATCGTCGTCGACGCCCCCGAGGAGACGAGGATGGATCGCCTGGTGCGGCTGCGGGGCATGGCGCCGGAGGAGGCACGGGCGCGCGTCGCGGCGCAGGCCACGCGCGAGGAGCGGTTGGCCGTCGCGGATTTCGTCGTGGAGAACGACGGTGCGCTCGCCGATCTGGAGTCCCGTGTACGCGCTGTCTGGCGGCAGCTCCGCACCGTGTGAGGTCTTCGGTCGTCCGTACGCCGATGGGCGGGGAGGTAGCCGTCGGGCGCTGCGGGGAAGGATCGACCGGAACGGGAATGGTGCGGCGGCCGGTGTTGTTGAGTCGAACGCCGCAGTAGGGAAGGAGGCGGCCGTGCCGGGATCATCGAGCCCCGAGACCAACGTCATCCAGTTCCGGGCCGCGGAGCAGCTCGTCGAGGCGCACGACCCGCGGGGCGCCATCACCCTCCTCGACTCCGTCCTGGAGGAGCATCCGGACCACGCAGGGGCGCGGCTGCTCCGCGCTCGCGCCTACTTCCTCCAGGCGCGTCTGACCTCGGCGGAGGCCGAGTTCGGGTGGGTGCTGGAGCGGGAGCCGGACAACGCCTTTGCGCACTTCGCCATGGGGCGCACGCTGAAGCGCGCCGACCGGTCGGAGGAGGCGAAGAAGCACTTCAAGATCGCAGCGGCGCTCAACCCGAGACCGGACTTCGTCGAGGCCGCCGGCTTCGACACCTTCGAGCCGCCGCCGCCCGGCACCCCGCTGGGCAACTGAGAGAACTCCCCTCTTCCGGAGGGGAGTTCGCATGTGTGTGCCGTGGCGCCGCCGCCCGGCCGCCGCTACCGTTGCCCCATGGACGTCTCCACCGCCCTCACCCTCGTCTCCGCCGCCGCCGGCGGCGCCGCGACGGCCGCGGGCCAGAGCGCCTGGTCCGCGCTGACGAGCCTCACCCGCCGCTTCACCGGCCGCGGCGAGGAGGAGTTCCCCGCTCCTTCGGCCGGCGGCGAGGTGCGTGACTTCCAGGCACGCCTCTCCCAACTCGCCGAGGAGAACGCGGAGTTCCGCAGCGCGCTGCTGAGCTGGGCGGAGGAGCACGGGCCGCGCCTGGAAGCGGACGCGGGAGCGGTGCACAACTCCGTCGGCGAGGGCGCGACCGTCAACGGTCCCGTCGTACAGGCGCGGGACATCAGCGGCGGCCTCCACTTCGGCTGAGAACTCGAACTCCCTTGCGCCGCATGTGAGTCCGGCGTACGGCGACGAGCGCGGCGTCCCGTGAGAGCAGTCCCGGCAGGGCCTAAGCTGGCCGCATGAGTGGACACTTCGACGTGGTGGTGCTGGGCGCAGGGCCCGGCGGGTACGTAGCAGCCGTCCGCGCCTCGCAGTTGGGGCTGCGGGTGGCGGTGATCGAGGAGAAGTACTGGGGCGGTGTCTGCCTCAACGTCGGCTGCATCCCCTCCAAGGCGCTGCTGCGCAACGCGGAGATCGCGCAGATCGTCGGCGCCGAGGCGGACACCTTCGGCATCCGGGTGGAGGGAAGAGTCGGCTTCGACTACGGCGTCGCCTACGACCGCAGTCGCAGCGTCGCCGAGGGGCGCGTCAAGGGCGTGCACTACCTGATGAAGAAGAACAACATCACGGAGTACAACGGCCGCGGCACCTTCACCGACCAGCGCACCCTGCGCGTCACGGGAGAGGGCGTCGACGAGACCGTCACCTTCGACCACTGCATCATCGCCTCGGGCGCCACCACCAAGCTCCTCCCGGGCACCAGGCTCGGCGACCGCGTCGTCACCTACGAGGAGCAGATCCTCACCCGCGACCTTCCCGGGTCCATCGTCGTCGCCGGGGCGGGTGCGATCGGCGTGGAGTTCGCCTACGTGCTCCGCAGCTACGGCGTCGACGTCACGATCGTGGAGTTCCTCGACCGCCTCGTGCCCACCGAGGACGCCGAGGTCTCCAAGGAATTGACGCGGCAGTACAAGAAGCTCGGCATCAAGCTGATGACGTCGACGAAGGTCGAGTCGATCGACGACACGGGCCCGAAGGTCCGCGTCACCGTCAGCAAGGACGGCGAGCAGCAGGTGCTGGAGACCGACAAGGTCCTCCAGGCGATCGGCTTCCACCCCCGCACCGAGGGCTTCGGCCTGGAGAACACCGGCGTGGCGCTCACGGAGCGCGGTGCCATCGACATCGACGGACGCGGACGCACCAACGTGCCGCACATCTTCGCGATCGGCGACGTCACGGCGAAGCTGATGCTCGCGCACACCGCCGAGTCGATGGGCGTCGTCGCGGCGGAGACGATCGCCGGCGCAGAGACGATGGAGCTCGACTACACGATGATCCCGCGGGCCACCTACTGCCGCCCGCAGATCGCGAGCTTCGGCCACACCGAGCAGCAGGCACGCGACCTCGGCTACGACGTGCAGGTCGCGAAGTTCCCCTTCATGGCCAACGGCAAGGCGCACGGCCTCGCCGAGCCCGCCGGGTTCGTCAAGCTGATCAGTGACGGCAAGTACGGGGAGCTGCTCGGCGGGCACCTCATCGGCCCCGAAGTCACCGAGCTGCTCCCGGAGTTGACGCTGGCGCAGCAGTGGGACCTCACGGTCCACGAGGTGGCACGGAACGTCCACGCGCACCCGACGCTCGGGGAGGCCGTCAAGGAGGCGGTCCACGGCCTCGCGGGACACATGATCAACATGTAGGGACGGCGCAGCCGAGCATTTCGGCACGGACCCCGGTCGGCCTGCGTCCCTCGCAGGCCGACCGGGGTCCGTGACGCCGCCGTGCCGTCAGAACCGGGCGACCACGTCCACGATGCGGTGCGCTGCGTCGACGGCTGCTCGGTGGTCCTGGGAGAAGTTCAGGCGGACCGACTCGGGGAAGTCTCCGAACTCCGGGCCGCGGGTGACGGTCACGGCCGCCTCCGTACGGAGCTGCCGTACGAGGTCGTCGATCCGACCTTTCGCGGCGGGCACGTCGAGGAACAGGTAGCTGCCGCCCTCGGTGCGCCGGGTGCTGAGGTGGGTGCTGGCGCTGAATACTTCGTGCAGGTCGTCCCTGATGCGGGCGTGTTCGGTGATCCGTTGCGCGAGCCAGCCGGGGGCTTCGGCGAGCCAGGGTTCCAGAGCTGCTTGCATGTATCCGGCTGCCCGCAGCGAGACGATGCCTTGCAACTGCTCCATGCGATCGACGATCTCGGGCGGAGCGACCGCGACGCCGACCCGGCAGCCGGAGACGGATTCGGTCTTGGACGGACCGATGAGGGTCAGGCAGCGCTCGCGGGCGTGTGCGCGCAGGTGCGTGAACGGTCGCTGGTCGAATATCTGCCGGGAGTAGAGCTGGTCCACGACGACGAAGGCGTCGAACTCGGCGGCGAGCCGTGCGACGGCCTCGATGTCGTCGGCTGTGTAGATCGCGCCCGTGGGGTTGTTCGGGTTGGAGAAGACGAGAAGCCGAGCCCCGTCCTGGAATGCCGTACGGAGCCTGTCGAGGTCCAGCCGTGCGGGTTCGTCGTCCGCTGTGCGGTACGCCAGATCGACGGGTATCGGGGTGGCCTCGAGGTACTCGACGATCTTGCGGTTGGCGAAGTAGTCGGGGGCGACGACGGCTACCTTGTCACCGCGTTCGACCAGCGCTGACAGCGCAAGGAACAGCCCGCCCTGCGTGCCTGGCGTGACGATGACTTCCCGGCTGGGATCGATCGGTGCGCCCGTGAAGTCACCGAGCCGCTGTGCGACGAGATCCCGTATGAACGTGTGGCCCCGGTAGGGGGAGTAGGCGTAGCGGCCTCCGTCGCGCAATGCCGTGGTGACGGCGTCGACGACTTCGGGCGGGGGCGGGAACGCACTGACGTCGCCGTGGGAGAAATCGACGTGGTGGAGGCCCTGGGCGACGTGACTCTGCTCCTGGCCAGGCGCGTGATCGGCGCTCATGCGCTGGAAACGGTGGGGGGCGGGCCAAGGGGCCACGGCCATGTCATCCATCCTCTCGACGGCTGTCGCCTGGTGCGCTGGAGCGGGACCCGCCCCAGCAGGGTCAGTGTGCTGTCAACGGAGAGCTAATGTCAACATTCGACATTGACGTCGATGGCATACTGCGGGCATGCGAACATCAGCTCCGATCGGGCCGGTGAACACCCGTGGAATCGCCGTCGAGGCCGCCCACATGATCCGTGAGGCGATCATGAACGGGACCTTCCAGCCGGGGGAGGAGCTCAGGGAAGGCGCCCTGGCGGAGTCGCTCACGGTGAGTCGCGGGTCCGTCCGCGAAGGGCTGTCGATCCTCGAACGTGAGGGCATCATCCGCACCGGTTGGCACCGGCCCGCCACGGTGATCCCGGTGTCGCGCGATCACGCTGAGAACCTCTACCGGTTGCGTGCCGGACTCGAGCGCATTGCCGCCCAGGGAGCGGCGGAACGCGCGCGGCCGGACTGCTTCGCTGCCGCGTTGGAGGGCCTGCGCTCCGCGGTGACCGACGGGACGACGCGCAGCGAGGTGGTGCGTGCCGACCTCGAGTTCCATGACGCGGTGTACGACGTGGCGGAGAACGGCCCCCTCGTCAGTGCCTGGCAGGCCATCCGTTCCCAGATCCGCCTGTATCAGCTCGTGCGCAGCGCCGAGCCCGAGCGCGGGTACGACTCGTCGCTCGTCGTCGAGCACTCGCGGTACGCCGAGATTCTGACCAGCGGCGATGCCGAGGCTGCCGGTCGGTACGCCGAGCAGCACGTGGAGTCCGCGCTGGAAGGGCTGCTGGGTCGACTGGGCGAGTAACGCGAGGTGCCCAGGGCGATGAAGTGGCGATCTCTAAATGTTGACATTCAACGTTGACGGGCTGAGGGTGGTGCTCATCAAGCCCCGCCGGGAGCGCTGCTCCGTGTGGGGACCCGGTCCACGGGTTCCTCGCCCGACCTTCGCGGATCCAGCCGGATCGCGTCGGGCGGCTCAGGGGTGACGACGTCCAAAGGAGGACCATGTCGAGGTCCATCGATCTCATTGCTGACCTCGGCGAGGGGTACGGCGCGTGGACGATGACCGAAGACGACGCGCTGACACGGATCGTCTCGTCAGCCAATGTCGCCTGCGGCTTCCACGCCGGGGACCCCTCGACTATCCGGGAATCCGTCGCTCTGTGCGTCGAGCGCGGTGTTGCCGTGGGCGCGCATCCGAGCTTTCCCGATCTTCGGGGGTTCGGCAGGCGCCGGATCGAATTGCCGCCCTCGGATATCGAGGCGGACGTTCTCTATCAGCTCGGTGCGCTCGAGGCCTTTCTCCGGCCGCACGGGCATCGCCTGCACCACGTGCTCCCGCACGGAAGCCTGGGCAACATGACGGTGGTCCGTGAGGACTACGCTCGCGCCGTCGCCCGTGCGGTACACGCCTTCGATCCGCGTCTCACCGTGGTCTACCAGGAAGGCTGGATGATCCGCGCGGCCGAGGAGGAAGGGTTGCCGGTCGCGCGCGTCGGCTTCCCCGACCGTGCGTACAACGAGGACGGCACTCTCGTCCGCCGGGCCCTCCCCGGTGCTCTCGTCGAGGACCCTCACGAGGTCGCAGAGCGCGCCGTTCGGATGGCCGTCGACGGGACCGTCACCACGGCATCGGGCACGACGCTCGGTCTGGCCTGCGACAGCCTCCTCGTCCACGGGGACGGTCCGAGCGCCGTGTCCACGGCGTCCACCGTTCGCCAACGTCTCGAATCCGCCGGCGTGGAAGTCGCCGCGTGGTCCGGCCGCTAGGCCGCCGTTCTCCACCTTCCCAGAAGGGATCACTGCTCATGAGTGATACCGAGCAGGACGTCGGATCGGCTCCGACGCAGGCGCCTCGGTCGAAATTCGGCGGCCGTGTGATGCCACTCGTCGGTGCCATCGCGCTGATGGCGACCAGTGCCATCGGGCCGGGCTTTCTCACCCAGACGGCGACTTTCACCCAGCAGTTGGGCGCCGCTTTCTCCTTCGGAATCCTGATCTCGGTTCTGCTGGATCTGGCCATTCAGATGAACGTGTGGCGCGTGGTCGGGGTTTCCGGTCTGCACGCTCAGGAATTGGCGCAGCGGGTGGTTCCGGGGCTGGGCGTCGTCCTCAGCATCCTCGTGTTCGTCTGCGGATTCATCGCCAACATGGGCAATGTCGCGGGCGCCGGGCTGGGGCTCAACGTGTTGTTCGGCCTCGACTCCCGGTGGGGCGCGGTCATCACCACCGTGCTCGCGCTCGTCATCTTCGTGAACCGGTACTTCATCAAGGTCATGGATTCCACGGTCATCCCGCTCGGGGTGATCATGATCGGGCTGACGCTGCTCGTCGCCGTCGTCAGCGCGCCACCGGTGAACGAAGCCGCCCTGCAGACCGTCGTGCCGGAGCAGATCGACATCCTCGCGATCACCACCATCGTCGGTGGCACCGTCGGCGGCTACATCACCTATGCCGGTGCCCACAAACTGCTGGCCAGCGGGGTCACCGGGCCTCGGCGGGCGCGCGAGATCGCGCGCACTTCGGCGGCGGGCGTCGTCGCCACCGGTGCGATGCGCTGGCTGCTGTTCCTCGCGGTGCTGGGCGTCGTCTCGACGGGGACCGTCCTCGACGTCACCGACAATCCGGCGGGCGACGCCTTCCAGGCGGCGGCCGGCGACATCGGATTCAAGATCTTCGGTGTGGTGCTGTGGGCCGCGGCGATGTCCTCGGTCATCGGTGCGTCCTTCACCTCGATCTCCTTCATCGCGACCTACTCGCGGCACGTCCGGGAACGCAAGGGGCTCGCGGTCGCAGCGTTCGTCGTGGCGTGCTGCGCAGCTCTGCTGCTCGCCGGGCAGACCCCCGCGACCGTGCTCGTGTTCTCCGGAGGCTTCAACGGCCTGGTGCTGCCCATCGGTTTCACCGTGACCATGTGGATCGCCTGGCGGCGGCGGGACCTCTTGCAGGGTTACCGCTACCCGCGGTGGCTCATCGTGGTGGGCGTGCTCGGCCTGGCCGTCTCGTGGGTGCTCGCGGTGCTCGCTTTCGAACCGGTCTTCGGGCTCCTGCAGTAGTAGCCACTCGCGCGGAAGGAAGGACGAATTCGATGGACAGCAAGACGCAGCGCTCCCTCACACCCGGAGAGGCACGGCAGAAGATCCGGGACGGGCACACCGACACCACGTCCGGTTGGTCCGACGGTTGGGCGCAGGCCAACCTGTTGGCCGTACCTCGTGAGCAGGCGTTCGATCTCATGCTCTTCTCGCAGCGCAACCCCAAGGCGTGTCCGCTGCTCGACGTGTTCGACCCTGGCGCCACACGGAGCAGCCGGTTCCAGGGCGACATCACCACGGACGTCCCCGCCTACCGCGTGTACGAGCACGGGGAACTGGTCGAGGAGAGGACCGATGTCGCCGACCTCTGGCGCGACGACCTCGTTGCCTTCCTCTTCGGCTGCTCCTTCAGCTTCGAGCGGGCGCTGACGGAGGCCGGCATCGAAATGCGGCACACGCTGTCGGGGAGCACCGTTCCGATGTACCGGACGACGCTCCCCTGCGAGTCAGCGGGCGTGTTCTCCTCGTCGATGGTGGTCTCCATGCGGGGAGTTCCGCCCCACCGTGTTCCGGACGCCGTGCGGATCTGCGCGAGGTATCCGGCCGTGCACGGGGCCCCGGTGCACATCGGAGACCCGAGCCTCATCGGCGTCACCGACCTGGAGAAGCCGGACTGGGGCGACTCACCGGTCATGCGGGACGGGGACGTGCCCGTTTTCTGGGCCTGCGGTGTGACACCGCAGGCCATGGTCATCGAATCCCGTCCGGAATTCGCCATCGCGCACGCGCCGGGCCGGATGGCCATCACTGATATCAACGAGTCCGAATTGATCACACCGTAGGGGGCGGCATGCACGGCGGGGTGGAGATCACCTCCCAAGGGGACGCTGCTGTCCGGGTGCGGTTCACCGAAGGCGATTCGGAGGAGCGATGGAACGGCGTACGGAGTCTGGTGGCCTCTCTGGAGGAGCTTCGGCTTCCTGCGATCAGCGGGGTAGCGGCCACCTACGACTCGGCGCTGGTCGAGTTCGACAGCCTGAGCATCGGGCTGGAAAACCTCGAATCGCTGCTGGAATTCGCAGTCACGCGAGAGGCCCGGACCGCGGTGACCGCTGACGGCGAGCCGCGGCGGTTCTCCGTCCCGGTCCGCTACGGAGGCGAACTGGGCCCCGATCTCGGTTTCGTGGCAAAGCACTTCGGGGAGAGCGAGGACGACCTCGTCGGACTGCACAGCGCGAACTGGTACCTCGTTCGCTGTTTCGGCGCGCCGGCGGCGTCGCCGATGATGGACGGGCTCCGTGACGGCGTATCCGTTCCGCGCCGCAGCGACCCACGAGTGCGGGTGCCCGAGGGCTCGGTCGCGGTGGCAGGCGTGCAATCGTTGATCTACTCCGTGAGCGCGCCCGCAGGATGGCAGTTGATCGGACGCACTCCCGCCCTGCTCGTCTCCACCCGCAACGACCCGGTGTGCGCGTACCGTCCCGGCGACTTCGTGAGCTACTTCCCGATCAACGACGGCGAGTGGGCGAAGTACGCAGGGCTGACCATGGAGGACTTCCGTGTCTAGAACGTCCGGCACGGCCACCGTCGTCGAGGGCACCTTCGCGGTCCTGCAGGACGCGGGCCGCCCGGCGGGAGCGTCCTGGGGCATCGCCGCCAACGGCGCGCTCGACCAGTTCGCCTACCACTACGGCAACGCCCTCGTCGGCAACCCGATGGGTCCGCCGTCGCTCGAGGCCACGATGACCGATCTGGTCGTCCGCTTCGACGAGGACTCCCTCGTGGCCGTTACCGGCGCGCACGCCGAGGTGACGGTCGGCGGCCTCTCCGCACGGACGAACCAGGCCGTCGTCGTGCCCGCAGGATGGGAACTCGCCGTACGGGACATCCGCGACGGCATGCGCAGCTACGTCAGCGTCTTCGGCGGATTCCACGGCGCGGACGCCTTCCTCGGCAGTGTCTCCCCTGACCGGACCCTCGGGTTCGGCCTCGACCTCGTCCCCGGGACGACCCTCTCCTGCGGCGACGGGGACCGCCTCGACCTCTCCGGCCGGCAGTACGCCTTTCCCGAGTGCGTCCCGCCGCGCAACCCGCTGCTCGCCGAAGGAGAGCTCGGCGTTCTACCGGGGGAGAGCCGTGACCTCTTCGAGAACCGGGCAGGCGAGTTGTTCGAGGGCGACTACGTCATGACCGACAAGACCGACGCGGTGGGAGCGCGCCTCGAAGGACGCGTACCCCGCCGCCTCGACACGGGAGAGATCCTCTCGCGTGCACTGCCGATCGGGTCGATCGAGGTCTCCGGCGGCAAGGAACTACTCGTCCTCAACCGAGGGCGGGGGCTGTCGGCCGGATACCCGGTGGTGGGGGTCATCTGCACGTCGTCGATGAACGCGCTCTCCCAGACCCGGCCGGGCGCCCCGGTGCGGTTCGTCCCGCTGACGATCGCCGACGCCCGCCGGCTGCGCGCCCGGGAGGCAGAGGCCGTCCAGTCGGTACGCGCACGTATGACCACGGTCATTGCTTCGCTGCGCGCCGCCACGTCGGAAGAGCGGCGGCCCCGCGGAGCGAACGCGAGGTGAAGTGACGATGGCACACCCCGAGTTGGAGGGGCTGCGGATTCCGTCCCCGCAGGGGCACTACCGGCCGGTCAGGCGCTGCGGGACGATCGTCGCGACCGCGGGGATGACTCCGCGTGCACAGGGCGAGATGCGGTCCCCAGGTGTCGTCGGCGCCGACGTCGCGCTGGACGACGCACGGGAGGCGGCCCGGATCGCGGTGCGCAACGCACTGCTGGCGCTCACGCTGGAGGACGAAACGCTCGCTCGCGTGCGGCTGCTCCGGATGACCGTGTACGTCGCCGCCGTCGCCGGGTTCCGCGACCACTCGCGCGTCGCCGACGCGGCGTCCGACGTGTTGGCGCGCGTGCTCGCCGAACGCGGGGCGTGCGCCCGCTCGGCGATCGGCGTGGCCTCGCTGCCGAGCGGGGCATGCGTCGAGATCGAACTCACGGCCGCACTGGAGTGACGCCGGCCGCGCGCACAGGGCCGACGGACGGCGGGGGCCGCGACCCCCCGCCCTCCGTCAGCGCCCGGACCCCGCGGGCTCCGGCACGCGCTCGGCGTCGTCCCCCGACGCCTCGGGCGCGGGGGAGTCCGGCTCGGCGGCGGGCCCGGTGTACCGGCCGATCTTCGCCTTGCCCGGCATCCCGACGGCCGTGATCAGTGCGGCGAGGATGCTGATGCCCGCGGCGACGAGGAGCGCGGTGGTGAGTCCGTCCATCCACGCCTGCTGGGCCTCGGTGAGGAACCGCTCGGCCGCACGGGGCCCCGCCGTCTCCCGGAGCGCGGGGAAGACGCCGTGGAGCGCACCCGCGAGGCTGCTCTCCGCGACCTCCTTCAGCCTGTCCGGCAACCCGACGACGGCCCCCGCGATCCCGGCCGCGTAGCCGGAGCTGAGGAGCGAGCCGAGGACGCCGATGCCGATCGTTCCGCCGAGCTCGCGCGAGGTGTCGTTCATCGCGGAGCCCATGCCGGAGCGGTTCCGGGGGACGCTCGACATCAGCAGATCGGTGGCGGGCGGCATCATCAGGCCCATGCCGAGGGCTATGACGACCATGGGCAGCAGTACGGACCAGTAGCCGACGTGCGCGTCCCACTGGGTGCTGAGGAGGAACCCGACGCTCATGACGCCGAGGCCGGTCGTCATGGTCCAGCGAGGACCCCACCTGCGCACCAGCGTCGGCACCAGCGGCGCGAGGAGCATCATCGGGACCATCATCGGCAGCGTGAGCAGCGCCGACTTCAACTCCCCGTAGCCGAGTATCAGTTGGAAGAGCTGTGCGAGCGCGAACATCGAGCCGATCAGCGCGAAGAACGCGATGGTGCAGGCGACGGTGGAGATGCTGAAGACCGGGTTCCGGAAGAGCTTCAGGTCGAGCATCGGGTGCCTGACCCGGAGCTGCCACCGGACGAAGAGGCCGAGTCCGACGACGGCGACGCCGATGGCGGCGAGGATCCACTCGTCGGTCCAGCCCTCCGAGGGGCCCTCGATGATCGCGTAGACGAGGCCCAGGATGCCGATCGTCGAGAAGAGGCCGCCCCACCAGTCGATCGGAGTGCGCTTCTCGTCCCTCGACTCGGGCGCGAGGAGCTGGTTGGCGAGCAGGGAGGCGGCGCTGAGCACCGCGCTGACGAGGAAGACCGACCGCCAGTCGAACTGCTCCAGCAGCACGCCGCTGAAGACGCTGCCGAGTCCCGCGCCGCCGCCCGCGACACCGGTCCAGATCGCGATGGCCCGTGCCCGCTCGCCGCGCGGGAAGACGTTGTTGATCAGGGAGAGCGTCGTCGGCATCACCAGTGCGGCGCCGATGCCCATCAGGCCGCGCATCGCGATGAGTTCGGCACCCGAGTCGGCCACTCCCGCGGCGTAGACGTTGACGAGGGTGAAGACCGCCAGGCCGGCCTGCATCACGCCCTTGCGTCCGTAGCGGTCGCCCACCGCGCCGCACGTGAAGAGGAGCGCGGCGAAGACGAGTGAGTACAGGTCGAGGACCCAGGTCTGCTGGAGCGTGTTGAGTCCGAGGTCGGCGCTCATGCCGGGCAGCGCGAGCGTGAGGCTGCCGTTGGCGAGCATCACCGTGAGGAGGCTGACGCAGAGCGCCCCGAGGATCTTCCAACGCCGTGCGTAGACGCGGGGGTCGATGCCGTCGAGGTCGGGGGCGGTCTTCTCGTTCACCTTCTTCTCCGTGGCGTGGTGGGTGGTGCGGTCGCTGCCCGCGGCTCTGGCGGCGCGTTCGGTGGCGGGCGTGCGGGGGTCGGTCATCGTGCTCCTGGCGGTGGGCCGCCCTCGGGGCGGCGCGAGTCGGGGTGCGGGGTGTCCCGCGGGTGGTGCCCGGCGACCCGGCGGGTGGTGCCGGTGGGCGCCGGGCTAGGAGAGGAGGCCGCGGAGAGCCGAGACCGCCTCGTCGACGAGGGCGGCGAGGCGGCCCTCGGCGGGTTCCTCCTCGGCGAGCCACCTTTCGGTGGCGACCCGTAGCAGTGCGGTCGAGAGCGCCGCCGCCACCTGGGCGTCGACCGGGCTGCCCGTCCGCGCGCCGCGGTCCGCGACGGCTGCGACGAGCGATTCCTCGAAGGCGACGAACCGCCTGTGCATCGGTGCCGCCAGCTCCGGGTGGGCCGAGAGCAGCCGGTGGGTGTCGTGGATGTGGGTGCGCTGGTGTTCGGCGCCGCGTGCGTGTCCGACGAGGAGTCGCCGCAGTGCGTCCGACCAGGAGGGGTCGGGGTCGGCGGCGAACCGCTCCAACTCCTCCGTGCTCGGCGCCGGCGGCCCCGTCAGGAGCGCGTCCTCCTTCGCCGCGAAGTAGTTGAAGAAGGTTCGGCGGGAGACCCCGGCCGCCGTGGCGATCTCGTCGACCGTCACCGCGGAAGGGCCGCGTTCCAGGGCGAGTTCGAGCGCGGTGCGGGAGATCAGTCCGTGGGTCTGCTGACGGCGTGCGGCGCGCAGGTCGCTCCGCTCGTTCTCCGTCACAGCCTCGTCCGTTCTCGTCCAGGGGTTCCGTGCACCCGATGCACGCTCTGCACCGAGTGCAACGGTAACAGGGTCATGTGTGCGAAAACCGGGCGCGTGAGGTGGGCTCCGTCACGTCGCGGTGCGCTTCCGCCGCGGGTTTGAAGTGCCAGTTCCCGTGCGGGTGTTGACATGTATGCGACGTCGCTCTGTGATGGTTGCGCGGACGGCGGCTGTCGAGCAGGCCGGTTCCCGGTCCGCGGCAAGGCCCGTGTCCTGGGTGCGTGGCCGTCCTCGGGGCCGCCTCGGCGGCCCTTCCCCCACAGGAAGGCACCCGCTCCATGCGTAAGAAGCGCTCCCTCCTCGCAGGGCTCGCCGCGACGGCGGCCCTCGCCACCGTCCCCTGGCTCACCGCCCCCGCCGACGCCGGCGCAGCGCAGGACCGTACGGACGGCAAGGCCGCCGCCGTTGCCGAATTCGGCGACGAGTTCGACGGAGCGGCGGGCGACCCCGTCGACTCCTCCAAGTGGCGGCTGGACCCCGGCGACAACGAGAGCAACCACGAGCTCCAGTACTACACGGACGGCACGTCCAACGCCCAGCTCGACGGCGAGGGGCACCTCGTCGTCACGGCGAAGCGGGAGGCCAACGGCGAGCAGTGCTGGTACGGGCCGTGCGAGTACACCTCGGCCCGGATGAACACCGCGCAGACCTTCACCACGACGTACGGGCACGCCGAGATCAGCGCCAAGATCACCCGAGGCCAGGGGATGTGGCCGGCCTTCTGGATGCTGGGAACGGACATCGGCGACGTCGGCTGGCCCGCCTGCGGCGAGATCGACGTCATGGAGAACGTCGGCAACGAGCCCGACACCGTCCACGGCACCGTCCACGGGCCCGGCTACTCGGGAGGCGAGGGGGTCGGCGCCAGCTACCGGCTCCCCGACGGAGGCGACTTCGCCGACGACTTCCACACGTACGCGGTCGACTGGTCGCCGAACAAGATCACCTGGTCCGTCGACGGTGCGGAGTACCAGACGCTCACACCGGAGGACGTCGGCGGTGAGTGGGTCTTCGACCACGACTTCTACCTGATCCTCAACGTCGCCGTCGGGGGCGACTGGCCCGGCTCCCCTGACGAGGGCACCGAGTTCCCGCAGGAGATGGTCGTCGACCACGTGCGCGTCACCGGCGGAGAGTGATCCCAGGGCGCCCGGCACCGTGCCGGGCGCCTCTCCGGGGCGCCGGGTGCGGCACGCTTCCTCGTGCTGCTGCCCGGGTGCCTGGGCTGATCCACGAGCCGCCCGCTGTCGGCGGGCGGGGCCGGCGTCCGTGGACACCGGCCCGGCGGACAGAGGAAGTGCAGGACCGTTTCGCAGCGGCGGCCGAACTCCGCACTTCTCGGCGTCGATGCGCGGCAGGGCGGCGTGGCCGTCCGCACCGGCGCCGTCCGGTAGCTGCTCGCCGTGGTACCGGTCGGCCGCCTGCCGGCTCCGGGAGGGGGCTCCCGGTGTCCGGAGGTTCTGTCAGTGGTCGTTCGTAGACTCGCGTGCGGATGGGCATCGAGCGCGGTGCCCGTCCGCAGGCAGGCGTGTACGGCGAGCAACGGCGGGAGGTGGCGGTATGGGCGTGCCCGAGGGCGTCGCCGCGGAGCTGGTCCGGTGCGCCGTCGTCTTCCTGCCCGAAGAGGTGCCGCGGCAGGGGCGGTTGGCGTTCTGGCGGCCGGGGGGCGAGGAGGTTCCGCGCGGTGCGGGCGAGGTCGCCGAGATCGGCGTCGCGGTTGCGTACGGCAGCGGGGTGCGGGTGCGGGAGGTCCCCGCGGTGCTGCTGCCGGTCTCCGAGGCACTGCCCGTGCTGACGCGTGCGCGTGGCGCGCCCCGCGCGCATCCGGCCGCGGCCTGCTGGGGCGCCGCCGCGCTGCACGCCCTCCAACTCGCCGCACGCGGAAGGCTCGCCCCCGGCCTCACCCCTCGGGCTCTCGACGCCTGGCACGCCAGGCCGTTCCCCGGCGCCGAGGGCGAGCAACTGCGCCGCACGGCCGCCGCCATGCCCGCCGAGGGCCACGCGGTCCCCGAGCCCGGCAGCGTCCCGCCGCGCCTTCCCGCCCCGGAGGAGCTGCTCCGCGCCTTCCTCGACGCGGTAGCCGACACCCTCCCGCGCACTCCGGCGGCGCCGCTCGCCGCCGGGCTGCCGTTCGCGGCGGCCGAACCGCAGCGGCTGCC
>NZ_AJTQ01000126.1 GCF_000262345.1 Streptomyces xiaopingdaonensis
GCGCGGCTGGGCGCGCGAGGTCGCCGCCGTCGAGGATTCCGGCGTCACGCTGGGGCTGCGGCTCGATCTCGGGGACGACGCCGTCTTCGACGCCGGGGCAGCGGCGGCGGGCGCCGCCGTGCTCCAGCTGCGCAGCAGGGCCGAACCCGCGCTCGTCGCGGACGCGGCCGAGGTGTGGGCAGGCGAGCGAGCCGAACACTTCGGGCCGCGGCCGAGGACCGCTGCGCTCTCCGAACTCCGCCGGGCGGCAGGGGTCTTCGCGCCCCTGGGGCGGCTGCTGGAGCGTTCCGTTCCGGACGTCCTCGCGCTCACCGAGGAGGAGGTGCAGGACCTCCTCGGCCGTGCGGGACGGCGGCTCCAGCACGCGGGGGTGCAGGTGCACTGGCCGCGGCGGACGGCGAAGGAGCTCTCCGCGCGCGTGGTCGTGCGGGCGACGGCGCCGGGTCCCGCCGTCGAGCGGCAGCCGCTGCTGGAGCAGGCCGATTTCCTGGAGTTCCGCTGGCAGTTGGCGCTCGACGGCGAACCGCTGAGCGAGTCCGAGATGGACGCGCTCGCGGAGGCGCACCGCCCCGTCGTCCGCCTGCGCGACTCCTGGGTGCCCGTCGACGCGGAGCTCGTACGCAAGGCGCGCAAACGCCACCTCGGGCTGCTGGAGCCGTCCGAGAGCCTTTCGGTCCTGCTCACGGGAGAGGTGGAGGTCGAGGGCGAGCCGCTGCCCGCCGTCCCTGAGGGCGCGCTGGCGGAGTTGCAGCGCCGCCTCACCGAGGAGCCTCCGCCGCTCCCGCAGCCGCCCGCGCTCCGCGCGACGCTCCGCGGCCACCAACTCCGCGGCCTCGCCTGGCTCGACCGCATGACCGGCCTCGGGCTCGGCGGCTGCCTCGCCGACGACATGGGGCTCGGCAAGACCGTCACCCTCATCGCGCTCCACCTGCACCGCGCCCACCAGGACCCGACCCTCGTCGTATGCCCCGCCTCGCTCCTCGCCAACTGGCAGCGCGAGATCGCCCGCTTCGCGCCCGGCGAGTCCGTCCACGTCTTCCACGGACCCGGGCGCGGTCTGCCGCCGAGCGGCCCGGGGCTCGTCCTCACCACCTACGCCACCCTCCGCAGCAGCGCCCCCACGCTCTCCGAACAGCGCTGGGGCCTGCTCGTCGCCGACGAGGCGCAGCACGCGAAGAACCCCCGCTCGGCGACGGCCCGCGCACTCCGCTCCCTCCGCGCGCCGGCGCGCGTCGCGCTCACCGGCACCCCGGTCGAGAACAACCTCTCCGAACTCTGGGCGATCCTCGACTGGACGACCCCCGGCCTCCTCGGCCCTCTCAAGACCTTCCGCGCGCGCCATGCCCGCGCCGTCGAGACGGGCGAGGACCCGGAGGCCGCAGAGCGCCTCGCCAGGCTCGTCCGGCCCTTCCTCCTCCGCCGCCGCAAGACGGAACCGGGGATCGCGCCCGAGCTGCCGCCGAAGACGGAGACCGACCACGCGGCCCCGCTCAGCCGCGAACAGGCCGCCCTCTACCAGGCGGTCGTCCGCGAGACGCTCGACGAGATCTCCGCCTCCGAGGGGATGGCGCGCCGCGGCCTGGTGATGAAGCTCCTCACCTCGCTCAAGCAGATCTGCAACCACCCCGCGCAGTACCTCCGTGACGCGGCCCCCGGCACGGCCGCCCGCTCGGGCAAGCTCGAACTCCTCGACGAGCTCCTCGGCGCGATCCTCGCGGAGGGCGGCGCCGTCCTCCTCTTCACGCAGTACGTCGCGATGGGCCGACTCCTCCTGTCGCACCTGGAACAGCGGGGCGTGGCGGCCCGCTTCCTCCACGGCGGAACGCCCGTCGAGGAGCGGCAGCGGCTCGTCGACGAGTTCCAGGACGGCCGGGTGCCGGTCTTCCTGCTGTCCCTGAAGGCCGCGGGCACGGGTCTCAACCTCACCCGTGCCTCGCACGTCGTCCACTACGACCGTTGGTGGAACCCCGCCGTCGAGGAGCAGGCGACCGACCGTGCCCACCGCATCGGCCAGCGGGGCCGCGTCCAGGTGCACCGGCTCATCGCCGCGGGCACCGTGGAGGAGCGCGTCACCCGACTCCTGGAGAGCAAGCGGCAGTTGGCCGAGTCGGTCCTCGGCAGCGGCGAGGCCGCGCTCACCGAACTCGACGACGCCGACCTCGCAGACCTGGTGGCCCTCAGGGGCGGCCCCCAGCGGTACGAGCCCGGCCGGCCGGGCGCCCCGGCGGACGGCGCGAGGGCCCCGGCTCGCGGGCGGGGCACCTGATGGCCTCGGAGTCGGGCCCCCGTATCCTGCGCACGCCTCAACCCGCCCCTTCGGTGAGGGAGTTCGACGCGGAGAGCGGCGCGGGCGCCTGGCTGGCGGCGATGGCGGAGAGCGCAGAGGACCCCGGACGCCTGGAGCGCGGCAGGCGCTACGCGCGCGGCGGGCACGTCGGCCCCGTCGCCGTCGAGCCGGGGGCCGTCTCGGCGTCGGTGCGGGGCAGCAGGACGCGCCCCTACGCGGCGCGGGTGCGCCTGCCCGTGCTCGCCGACGCCGCCTGGGAGCGGCTGCTCGACGCCCTCGCCGCCGAAGAGGCCCGCTGCGCGGCCCTGTTGGTCCGCGGCGCCGCCGCGGCGGCGCACGGGGCGCTCGCCGAGGCGGCGCAGGAGGCGCAGGTCGGGCTGCTGCCCGAGCCCGGCGAACTCGTCACCGCCTGCACCTGCCCCGATCGCGGCCGCCCGTGCAAGCACGCCGCCGCCCTCTCCTGCCAGACGGCGCTCCTGCTCGACGAGGACCCGCTCCTCCTCCTGCTCCTCCGCGGGCGTCCGGAGAGCGAGGTGCTCGACGCCCTCGCCTGGCGCGCCCCGGCGCACGCGTCGGGCGCCGCCCGGCAGCGTCGCCCGGGCGTGAGCGCCCGCGCGGCGCTCGCCACGGCAATACGGCCCCCGCTGCCGCCGCCCGAACCGCTTCCTCCGGCGCCGGCGCGTGTCGCACCGCCGTCCGCCGAGGGCTCGGGCGCGCCGGACGCCGAGGCGCTCGCGTTCCTCGCCACGTCGGCGGCGGCCCGCGCGTGGGAGCTGCTCGACGAGGTCGAACAGCCGCGCGGCGATCCGCCGTTCGCCGAGTCCCGGCAGCCGGCCGCGCCGGGCGGCGGCCCGCGCTCCTCGCCGCGGGAGAGTCGTCCGGCGGCGGCCGGACCTGGCGGGCAGCTCTCCGTCTGGGACGACGCCGTCCGACTCGCCGCCACCCACCCGGATTTCACGGGGCGTGGCACCTTCGGCCGCAGGTTCGCCGCGCTCGCACGCGCGGTCGGAACCGACGCGCGCGGCCTGGCCCGCGCGGCCGCCGCATGGCGGCAGGGCGGGCAGCTCGGCCTGCGCCTGCTCGAGTCTGCCTGGGAGCCCCCGGCAGGCGGCTTCGACCGGGCGCGGGGCGCGCTCGCGGCTGCCGGCCTGCCCCGCCTGGCGATCGCGGGCAACCGCCTCACCGACGAGGCGCGCGGGGTGCAGCTCCGCTACGCCGCCGACGGCCGCTGGTACCCGTACCGAGCCGGCCCCGACGGCGAGTGGTGGCCGGAGGGCGCGGCGGCCGCGGATCCGGCGGCCGTGCTCCGCGGCCTTCTGGAGAGCTGACGGCACCGGCTGTCGCGGGCGAGAACGCGGCGGACTCCCGAGCGGCGCACCGGACTTCGCCCTTCGCCCCCTCGCGTACGGCGGCCGGACGGCCGCGCCGAAGCGGGTTTGCCGCCGTGCTCCCTGCGCAACCCGTGCACGGTGCGCCGTCCCCGTCCGGGGCGCGCACGCTGCACGGCAAGAGACGGAGGCGACGATGACCACTGCGGTGAACGACCTGCTCGAAGCGCATCCGGCACCGGCGGCGGAAGTGGACAGGCAGGCGCTGGCGGCGTGCATCGAGGAGTGCATGGCGTGCGCCCAGGCGTGCACCGCCTGCGGGGACGCCTGCCTCGCCGAGCACGAGGTGGAGACGCTCCGGCGCTGCATCCGCACCAACGCCGACTGCGCCGACCTGTGCGAGACCGCCGGCCGCGTGCTCTCCCGCCAGACGGGCTTCGACGTCGGCGTCGCCGGTGTCGCCCTCCGTGCGTGCGCCGCGGCCTGCTCGGTCTGCGCTGAGGAGTGCGAGCGGCACGCGTCGATGCACACCCACTGCCGCCTCTGCGGCGAACGCTGCCGTAGCTGCGAGGCGGCGTGCCGCCGACTGCTCGACTCGCTCGCGGACGGCTGACGCGGGGCGGCCCCTGCGGCTGAGGGCAAGCTCCGCCGACTGCCATCCTGCACTGTTCGGACGGCTGCGTCCGCGGCGGCTGCGTCCGTCTGCTGCCGCGCCGATCCGTACGG
Organism: Streptomyces xiaopingdaonensis; assembly: GCF_000262345.1. GTDB lineage: Bacteria > Actinomycetota > Actinomycetes > Streptomycetales > Streptomycetaceae > Streptomyces > Streptomyces xiaopingdaonensis. Next base: position 4,342 of record NZ_AJTQ01000126.1, read on the forward strand.
CGTGCTCCCGCTCGACGGCTCGCCGTGCCCCGCACGACAGGCGGCCCCAACAGCTCGCAACGAACGGGAACTTGGGAGGAATGCGGCACAATCACCGAGCCTCGAGGGGCGCGTACGCGGTGGTTCCGCTTCGTTTTGGTGGAGCGGCTGACGCTCAATAAGATCCGCAAATGATCATAGGAAGACGGGCGGCGACGGTCCTCGCAGGACTGCTCGCCGCCGCCGTTGTGGGCCTCGTGCCGACGAACGCAGCGGCCGACGACCCCGAGCCCGAGCAGGGCAGCACCCCACCGCCCAAGGTCGAACTCGTCCTGGACGTCAGCGGATCGATGCGGATCAAGGACGTCGGCGGCCAGTCCCGCATGGCGGCGGCCAAGCACTCCTTCAACGAGGTCATCGACGCCGTCCCCGACGACGTCCACCTCGGCATCCGTACGCTCGGCGCCGACTACCCGGGAGAGAGCAAGCGGCTCGGCTGCCGCGACTCCAGCCGCCTCTACCCCGTCGGCGAGGTCGACCGCACGGAGGCGAAGGCCGCGGTCGCCACCCTCACTCCCACGGGCTGGACGCCCATCGGGTACGCGCTGCGCGGCGCCGTCAAGGACCTCGGCGACGACGAGGGGCAGCGGCGCATCGTCCTCATCACGGACGGCGAGGACTCCTGCGGGCAGCCCGACCCCTGCGACGTCGCCCGCGAGTTGGCGGCGACAGGAACCGGCCTCACCGTCGACACGCTGGGCCTCGCCGCCGACGCCAAGGTCCGCGACCAGCTCGGCTGCATCGCCGAAGCCACCGGCGGCACCTACACGGCCGTCCAGGATCGGGGCCAACTGTCCGACCGGATCAACCAGTTGGTGCGCAGGCCGGCGTCGGCGCCGGCCGCGGACCCGACGCAGGTGGACGGCGCCGAGGAGTGCGGCAAGGCACCCGTTGTCGGCGCCGGTCTGTACGCCGACCGGGCGGGCTTCGGCCAACACCGCTGGTACCGCGCCGAGTTGGAGCCCGGGCAGGAGCTGCGCGCCTCCGCCGCGGTCTCCGCCGACCGGGCGGTGGACGGCGACTGGGGTCTCCAGGTCCGGGCCGTCACCGAGCAGGGCAGGGAGCTGGTGCGCGGCGCCGAATCGGGGAGCGGGCGCACCGACGCCGTCTCCACCGGCCTGCGCTACCCGTGGGACGGGGAGGAGGACCGCATCGTCTGCCTCGAGGTCGGGCACGCCTTCTCGGCGCCTGCCGGGGTGAAGCGCTCGCCGGGGCTGCCGGTCGAGCTCACCGTCGACATCGTCGACGCGCCGGGGTCCTCGGGCGACACCGCCTTCTTCGGCCTCGCACGCGGCTGGGTGCCGCTGGTACTGATGGGCGTCGCCGGACTCGTCGGCGGCGTGCTGTTCGGCTGGGTCAGCCGGCTGCGTGCTCCGGCAGGGAGGGTCAACTGATGCTGCGCACAAGGAGTTTCGCGACGGCGGCGCTGGTCGGGCTGCTGATCCTCACCGGCGCCGGGACGGCGTGGGCCGACGACCCCTCGGACGATCCCGGCTCGTCCGCCTCTCCGGAGGCGGACGGCAGCGAGGACCCCGCGGAGGCCGGCACCGACTTCCGCACCGCGACCCTGCTGGAGCAGGGGCAGCACGGGACCGCCGACGCCGCCGCGGGCGACTACCTCTACTGGGTCTTCCCCGCGGCCGCGGGCGAGGCCCCGAGGGTCCGCGCCACCGTCGACCTCCCGTCCGGCTCGGAGCGCACGGGACCCGTCACCTGGCAGCTCGACGTCTACGACGGACTGCGCCGCCGCCAGGCGTGCCCCGCGGGGACGCCCAAGAAGACGGCACCACCGCAGACCGAGCAGCTCACCCTCGGCTGCCGGCTCCGCACCATCCAGCCGTGGGCGGAGACGTGGGCCAACGACCCGCTCTCCGGGGCGTATTACATACGTCTGACGGCGGTCCGGCTGCCGGAGAAGGACCGCGGGCTGCCGGTGCGGGTCGAGGTGGAGACCGAGGCCGAGGCGGCGAGCGGCGCGCGCAGGGGCGGCGGCCGGCTCGGCGCCCCGCTGGTGCCGACCGTGCAGGCGGGCGCCGTCGGGGAGCAGCAGGACGGGCAGGACGACGCCGACGCGCCGCAGGACGAGGGGAGTTCGGCGGAGTCCTCCGAGCCCCCCGAGCAGAAGACGCTCGCGCTCCAGGAGCCGGAGAGCGGGTGGACGGGGAGCTGGTGGTCCGACCGTTGGGCGTGGACCGGCGGCGGCGCACTCCTCGCGGCGCTCGCCGGCATCGGCGGCTACCGCCTCGCGCGGAGGCGCTGACCGGTGCGGCGGTCGGCTTCCCCGAGGGGCCGACCGCCGCCTGCCCAACCGCCGTCCCGTACCGCGCAGTTGCAGACGGCCGCTCCCGCCGCGGGCAGCACGGAGCCGCGGCGGCCGGTCGGATTGCCCGGGGCCCGTACGGGGCAATCCGGTCGGTGACAGCATGCCTCCCCACCCTCCGAGCCTGCGCCGCCCCGTGGCGGGCGCGGGTGGCCCGGACGGGTTACGGTGGGCTTCCATCGGGGCTGGAGGGCGAGTTGGGGGCTTCCGAAGTGGGCGAAACGGGCGAGAGCAGGGGGCCGGTCCTCGCCGGCAGCGTCGACGGCCCGGCGGTACTGGCGCGCGACATCTCCGGCGGGGTCCACTTCTCGCAGCCGCCGCCCGTCCCGCTCGAAGTGCCGCTGCCCGGACCCGTCTTCGGAGACCGGGACGCCGAACGCGCCGACCTGGAGCGCCATCTCGTCCAGCGGACGGAGCGCCCGCGGCAGGTGCGTGTCTCGGTGGTGCACGGTCCACCGGGCGCCGGCAAGACGGAGCTGAGCCGGCGCTGGGCCGCGGACACCCGCGACAGCTTCCCCGGCGGCCAACTCCACGTCGACTACGCCGACTTGCACGCGTACCGCCCGATCGGCGGCGACGTGGCCGAGGCACTCCGCGAATGCCTCAGGGCCACGGGCGTCGAGGACGCGCACCTGCCGGGCGAACTCCACGCCCTCGCCAAGCTCTTCCGCACCCGGACCAGCTCCCGCCCCGTCCTCGTCGTCCTCGACTCGGTGACCCACCCGGCACAGGTGCGTCCGTTTCTGCCGGGCGCGGAGGGGAGCGCGGTCCTCGTCGCCGGGCGCCGCCTGGAGGAGCTCTCCGACCTCGACGACGCGCACGCGGTGCAGCTGACGCCGCTCGACGCCGCGCACGGCCTCCTCCTCTTCGCCGCATGGAGCGGGGACCCGGACGTCGCCGAGCGCGAACCCGAGGCCGCTGCCGCGGTCGTCGCGGCCTGCGCCGGGCTGCCGCTCGCCCTGCGGATCGCAGGACGCAAACACCACAAGCAACGCAGACGGCGGCAGCTCGCCGAGCTGGCCGCCGAACTCGCCGACGAGCGGCGGAGGTTGGCCGCTCTGACCGTCCGAACCACACACGGGGAGCACGCTTTGTCCGCAGCATTCGCCCTCGCCTACGAGGGGCTCACGGCAGAGGAGGCCCGGCTCTACCGGCTGCTCGGCCTCTACCCCGGCAAGAGCGCAGACGTCGGCACGGTCGTCTGCCTCTCGGGGGCCGACCCTGAAACGGCGGAGGACCTCCTCTACGCGCTGGAGGACGCCGCCCTGGTGGAGGAGGGGGCGGACGGCCGCTTCCGCTTCCACGAACTCGTCGGGCTGCACGCCCGCGAGTGCGCCGAGCAGGAGGAGAGCGCCGCCGAACGCGAGGCGGTACTGGAGCGCTGCGTCGACTACTACATGACGGGCGCGGCCTTCGCCGACCTGGCGATCTTCGGCGAGCGGCTCCGCATCGGCGGCGACGCGGCCCACAGGGCGGGCGCCGCCAACCCGTTCCACGGCGCCAACGCCAGGCGGGCGGCGCTCGCCTGGCTCCGCGCCGAGCGCTCCGACGCGCTCGCCGTGCTCCAGGCCGCCGCCCGGCACGGAGGCATGCACCGGCAGGTCTGGCAGCTCGCCGAGTCGCTCACCGCGCTCTACCTCAACACCCGTTACGTCGGCGACTGGTTGGCCGCCTGCCGCCTCGGAGCCACCGCAGCCGCCGCGGACGACCGACCCGACGCGGAGGCGCGGCTCCGCGCACTGCTCTCCCGACCGCTCTGCGACACCGGCGAGTTGGCCGAGGCCCGCAGCGCGCTCGACGCGGCCCTGAACTGCGCGGCCCGGACGGAGAACCTCCTTCTGCGCGCCTCCGTCCAGGAGTTCGACGGCCGGTACTGGGACCTCGTCGACGCACAGCGCGCCATCTCCTCGTACGAGCGCGCCCTCGAACTCAACGAGGAGGCCGGGGACCCGCGCGGCACGGCCATCGCCCGCTTCTTCCTCGGCGGCGCCCTCGCCTCGTCCGGCCAACGCGAGCACGCCCTGGCCGAGTTGGAGACAGCGGAGGAGAGCTTCCGCCGACTCGGCGACGACCGCATGGCGGCGCGCGCACTCGCCTCCGAGGCCGCCGTCCACGACGCGCTCGACGCCCCGGAGGCCGCACTCGCCGCCTACCGGCAGGCCGCCGAGGAGCTCCGCGCCTGCGAGGCCCACCACTACGAGGCGGGCGTGCTGCGCGCCCTCGCACGCCACGAGGACCGCGCCGGCGAGTCCGCGGCCGCGCGCGACCTGAGGCTGAGGGCCCTCGCCCTCTACGAGGAGAGCGGTAGTCCGCTCGCCGAGGAGGTGCGCGAGGAGCTCGACCCCGGGGCGGACGGCGAACCGGCGGGAGGTCGGGCCGCGGTGGCGGAGGGGTGAAAGCCCGGTGCCGGGCGGGAGTCGGTGAGCGCCGGGTGCGCGACGACGGCACCGGATGCTGCGGCGGTGGTGAGGAACGTCCGTCGCGGCCCGAGGCGGTCGGCGCCATTGCCAACTCGCGGTACTGCGGCGGTCGGTCGCTGACTCCTCGCACGGTGGCGGTCGGTGGACGGCGCGCACTCCGCGGGGCGGTGCCGGTCGGTCACCGCCGCAACTCCCCGTAGCACGGCGGCCGTTGGCGCGCTGGCGGCCATCCACCGTGTCGGCGAACCACCGCGCCGTGGGCCGGAAGGCCTACTCCGCCCAGCTCTCCACGCGCAGGCACAACTCGCCGTCGCTCGAAGGGGGCTGCCCCTCCCCGTGGCTGACCCGTACTTCGGCGCCCTCGGGCGAGCGGCGGCCCCGCACGAGTGCGTAGACCACCGCGGCCGGAACACCGACGTCGGGCGCCCGGGACCGCATGGCCCGTACCACCGCGGCGCCCCTTCCCCGCACCGCCACGAGCCACGTGCCCGCGTCCACCGCGGCGGCGGCGAGTACGGCGCCCGGGGAGGTGTCGAGCGCGTGCCGGGCCCATCGTGCCGCCGCCGCGCAGTCCTCGTGATCCTCCGAGGCGAGGAGGACGGAGGCGCGTTGGCGCAGCCCGTCGTCGCGCTCGTCCTCGCGGCACGCCAGGTGCGCGACGGCTGACTCCTCGACGGGCGGTTCCGGTGCCGCGGCGTTGCGCGTGACCTCCAGGCGCGTGCCGTCCCGCCCCGTCCAGACGGTGCGCACGACGTGTGCGCGCACCTCGGGCAGCGGCTCGGTGGGCGGTGCGGGGGCCAACACCCGGGCGGGCGCGTCGGGTTCGTCGAGGCGGAGCAGGTCGTAGACGGTTCTGCGCAGCCGCCTGGCCGAATCGCCGGGCCAGGCGAGCGCGCTGGTGGTCACCTTGCTCAACTGCTCGGTGTCCGCGCCCAGGGCGCTTGCCACCTGCGGAAGCAGCGGCGCGGTGTGGTCCAACCTGGCGGCGCAGGCGCCCAGTTCGGCCAGCGGCGTGTCCGGCACCGCCTCCGAGCCGAACGCGGCGAGGAGCGTCGGGACGCCGAGTGCCGCAGCGTAGAACGTCACGGAGCCGTGGTCGCCCACGACGAGGTCGGCGGCGAGCAGCGCACTCTGCCATCCGTCCGAGGGCGCGGGGTCGACGAGGAGGAGCCCCGCCTCACGGGCCGAGGAGAGCAGCGAACGGAGGCGCCAACCGCCGTGCCACGCCGTGACGTTGGGGTGGACGACGAGCGCGCAGCGGTACGCGTCGTAGGGCAGCTCGGAGGCGGCACGGGCCGGCAGTTCCGGATGGCTGCCGAGGAGCGACTCGCCGCGCCAGGTCGAGGTGAACACCACGAGCCGCTGATCCTCGCGCACTCCGAGCGCCCGTCTGTAGCGCCCGCGCAGCCGGACGCCTGCGAGCAGCCGGTCGAGCGCCGGATCTCCGACCTGCACGGTCCTCCCGCGTGTCGCGGGGTGGAGGGCGGCCAACTGCCGCTCCTGGTCGGGGTGGGAGACGGCGAGCCGTGCGCGTCCGCTCAGCAGCAGCGCTTCGGGGACCACCCCGGATATCCGCTCGGCCGAGGATCGGGAGTCGGGTACGTGCTTGTGGAAGCCGACGCCGTGCGGCAGGACGAGTACGGGCGCGGTGGAGTTCCCCACGAGATCGGCGTTCTCCGTCGCCGTCACGATCAAGTCGCAGTCCACCTCGTGCAGTTGGGAGAAAGGGAAGCTGCGTGCCCCTTCGGCTGCGAGGAGTTCGGGGATGCCGGAGGAGAAGGCCGAGGTGTCGTCGCGCGCGAAGACGACGTCGACACGCGGGTCGTCGCGCAGGACCGGAGCCAGTGCATCGAGCACCCGCACCGTCGACGTGACCGTACGGGCCACCGCCACCACGGTTCTCGCCCCCGCGAAGGTGCGCCACCTCGCCGCGTCCGCGCCCCCCGGCAATCCCCTCACGTTGCCGGCTCCCGGCTCCCGGCTCCCGGCTCCCGGCTCCCGGCTCCCGGC
>NZ_AJTQ01000127.1 GCF_000262345.1 Streptomyces xiaopingdaonensis
ACCGCGTTAGCAGACGTCACCTCGGTCGACAAGCCTTTCCTGCTGCGCACGCCCCTGACCCGTCGGCCCCACCGTACGGCAACCGCCTCACGGACCTCCCCGCCGCCCGGAGCCCCAACGCGTGCGTCGGCCCGGTAGTTTGGCGCCATGACTGACGAGCTCGACGCAGCCCCGGCCGCCTTCCCCGGCCGGCTCGGCCCCACGGCCACCCGCGAGGTCGACCCGCGCGCGGTCGGCCCCGTGCGCACGGCGTACGCCCCCGAGCCCGACGGTCAGCCCGATCCGGGCGAAATCGTGTGGACCTGGGTGCCGTACGAGGAGGACGACGGACGCGGCAAGGACCGCCCCGTCCTCGTCGTCGCCAGGGAGCAGGGGGAGACGCTCCTCGCCGTGCAGTTGAGCTCCCGCGTGCGCAAGGACGACCCCGAGTGGCTTCCTCTCGGCTCGGGGCCGTGGGACGCGGAGGGCCGCGACTCCTGGGTGGGCGTCGCGCGGGTGCTGCGGGTCCACGCCGACGGGATGCGCCGGGAGGCGTGTGCGCTCGACCGCGCCCGGTTCAACGCGGTCGTCGACAGGCTGCGTCAGCTCCACCACTGGCGCTGAAGGCGCAACTGGCCGAGCAGCGGCGGGAGTCGGGGGCCACCGGACCGTGCGCCTTCCTCTTCCCGGGAAACCCTCGCAGAAGGGGTGCGGCGTCTCTAAAGTGAGGCCCCGCCGCACGCGTCGTACGTGCGCCCGCCCCGAGCCCTCCACCGCGTCCCGCCAGAGGTCGTCCATGCACACCGCCGCCGCCGTCCCCGTCGACGGGTTCAGCCACGGCCCGCTCGTCCCACTCGCCGCGTACGCGATGGCGTGCTTCGGCAGTGCGGTGGGGCTGCGCTGCACGGCCCGCGCGCGCACGCTGAAGCCGAGCAACCGCAGCGGGTGGCTGCTGCTCGGCTCCGTCGCCATCGGCGCCGGCGTCTTCACGATGCACTTCGTGGCGATGACGGGGTTCAGCGCACGCGGCATGGAGATCAGCTACGACCTCGTGACCACGTACATGAGCCTGCTCGTCGGAGTGGTCGTGGTCGGGCTCGGCATCTTCCTCGTCGGGCGGCGCGACCGCGGTACTGCCGCGCTGCTCGGCGGTGGGACCGTCACCGGGGTCGGCTTCGCCGGGATGCACTACCTCGGCATGGCCGGAATGCAGATGCCGGGGACGATCTCGTACGACGGACCCACGGTGGCGCTCTCCCTCGCCATCGCGATCGTCGCCGCGACGGTCGCGCTGTGGTTCGCCACGTCGGTGAAGTTCCTCGGAGCCTCGCTGGGCGCCGCGCTGATCATGGGGATCGCCGTCGGCGGCATGCACTACACGGCCATGGGCGCGGCCACGGTGCACGCGCACGACGGCGCCGTGAGCGAGGCCACCTCGACGGTCGGCACGCTCGCGCCGATCCTCGTCGGCCCCGTCCTCCTGCTGCTCCTCGTGGGGCTCTTCGTCACCCTCGACCCGATGACGGAGCGCGACGCGAAGCGCGGTGGAGGCTCCCGGCCGGGCGGAACGGCGGGCGAGAGACTGGAGCGCACCCCGTTCGAGCACCGTTGACGACCGGATGGACCCGGAACGAGAGGCGGAAGGGCATGGCTGCCGAGGAGACGCCTGAGCTGGAACCGATGCCGGACGACTGGCGGCGCGCACTCGCCGTCGTCGCGCACCCCGACGACATGGAGTACGGCGGCTCCGCGGCCGTGGCGGAGTGGACGGCCGCGGGCAAGGAGGTCGCCTACCTCCTCGTCACCCGCGGTGAGGCCGGGATCGACGGACTGGAGCCGGTCGAGTGCGCGGCCCTGCGCGAGACCGAGCAGTGCGAGGCGGCGCACGCCGTCGGCGTCGAGGAGGTGCGCTTTCTCGACCACCGGGACGGAGTCCTGGAGGAGGGGCCGGGACTGCGCGCCGACATCACGGCGGTGCTGCGCGCCTTCCGCCCGGAGCTGGTCCTCACCATCAACCACCACGACACCTGGGCGCCGGGGAGCTGGAACACCCCCGACCACCGCGCCGTCGGCCGCGGCGTCCTCGACGCGGTCGGCGACGCGGGCAACCGGTGGATCTTCGCCGACCAGCTCGAATCGGGCGACCTCCAGCCGTGGGGCGGCGTCCGCTGGGTCGCCGTCGCAGGATCGCCGCGTCCCACGCACGCAGCGGCGGTGCGGGAGCGGTCGGTCGACCGCGCCGTCGGGTCGCTCCTCGCCCACCGCACCTACCTGACCGGCCTGGGCAGCTCGGACCCCGAGGGGTACGCGCGCTCGGTGGTGCACGGCGGCCTCGTCCCGGCGGCCGAGCGCCACGGCGGCAGCCGCGCGGTCGCCTTCGAGCTCTACTCCCGCTGAGGTCGGACCGCGCCGGGGACGGTTCAGAAGAGCGGCTCGGGCAGCACCCCCTCCAGGGCCAGCAGCTCCCGCTTCGTCTCCAGCCCACCGCCGAAGCCGCCGATCCCGCCGGCGCTGGCCACCACCCGGTGGCAGGGCACCACGAGGGGCAGCGGGTTGGCCCCCATCGCCGCCCCCACGGCGCGCGCGGCACCGGGCTCGCCCGTGCGGCGGGCGAGCTCGCCGTACTCCGCCGTGCAGCCGTAGGGGACGGAGGCGGCGAGCTCCTGGAGCGCGCGCCGCTGGTAGCCGCCGACGAGCGACCAGTCGAGCGGGACGCCGAAGGAGCGCAGTCGGCCGGCGAAGTACGAGGCCAACTCCGCTGCCGCCGCGTCGAGATGGTCCGCGGCCGGGCCCGCCGCTGCCTCGGCCCGCGCGACGGGCGGGCCGTCGAGCGCGGCGCGCAGCTCTTCCAGCCGGAGTTCGACCGTGCGCGCGTCGGCGTGGAAGGCGACGAGGACGAGCCCGCGCTCCGTCGCCGCGAGGAGGAGCGGGCCGATCGGCGCGCGGTGCACCGCCCATACGCAACCGGCGCCCGCCGTCTTCTCTCCGCCCTGCACTTCAGCCATGCCGAGGACTCTACGTCCGGGCACCGACATCCCGCGGCGCCCGCAGCCCGTCGAGGGGCGGGACGCACGAGGCCCCCGGCACGGCGTCTTCCGTGCCGGGGGCGGTGCGTGGAGCCCCGGGCGTGAGCGGACGCGGGTCAGCTCGCCGCGTCCCGCACCACGTCCGGCTTGTTGGAGATCAGCCCGTCGACGCCCGCGTCGGCCATGGCGCGTGCCGTCTCGGCGTCGTCGACGGTCCAGGTGAAGGTCTCCAGCGGCTGCCCGTGCGGTCCGTTGTGCTCGTGTACGGCGTCGACGTACTCCTTGGTGACAGCGGTGTACTGCGGGTTGATCTGGTCGGCGAACTTCGCGTAGTCGGCGAGCTCGCCGACCTTCGGGTTGCCTAGGAAGCCCGTCTTCACCGTGGGCTCGGTGAGGTGGACCGTCTTGACGGCGTCCGCGTCGAAGCTCTGGAGGATCAGCTTGTCCCGGACGTGGCCGCGGTCGAGCCAGCCCTTCTCGTCGAGCTGCTTGAGGATCTCGGCCTCCACGCCCGGATAGAGCTCCGGCGATTTCAGCTCGAGCAGCAGGTGCTGACCGGTGTCGTCGAGCCGGTTCAGGTACTGCTCGAGGGTGGGCACGCGCTCGCCCTTGAAGTCCTTGTCGAACCAGCCGCCGGCGTCGAGCCGGGAGATCTCCTCCAGGGTGAAGTCGCCGACGTTCCAGGGGGCGCGGTCGGGGAAGACCTCTTCGGCGTCGGTGGTGCGGTCGAGCGTGGTGTCGTGGATGACGACCAGCTCGCCGTCCTTGGTGCGCTGGACGTCGTTCTCCACCCAGTCGATGTCCAGCTCATGGGCTCTGTCCACGGCGGCGAGGGTGTTCTCCGGAGCGTAGGCGGAGGCACCGCGGTGTGCCACGGGCAGCGGCGCGTCCTTCGCTGCGGCCTGGGACGACGGGGCGGTGGAGAGGAGAAGCACCCCGCTCAGGAGGACACCACCTGCTGCGGGTGCGACGGCGCGTATCGACATTCGGGACTCCTCGCATCTGTGCGGTCACGGATTGCGCAGGCAGCGTTCCCGATGATCAGTACAAGAAAGCGTGAATGAGGCAAAGGTGAGGTGAAGTCGCCGTATCGGTACAGATCAGTTTATGCACCCCCGACGCCTTCTCGCCGGTCGGGCCCGACTCGGGCAGGCCCGGTTGTCAGTGCGGAGCCGTACCGTGGAGGACATGCGGCCCAAGACAGAGATCGAACGCAAGGTGGCGCCTTTCGAGGTCGTCAGCCCCTATCAGCCCAGCGGCGACCAGCCCACGGCCATCGCCGAGCTGTCGCAGCGGGTCAACGGCGGTGAGAAGGACGTCGTGCTGCTCGGGGCCACCGGCACGGGCAAGTCCGCCACCACGGCCTGGATGATCGAGCAGCTCCAGCGTCCGACCCTCGTCATGGCGCCGAACAAGACCCTCGCGGCCCAGCTCGCCAACGAGTTCCGCGAGCTTCTGCCGAACAACGCCGTCGAGTACTTCGTCTCCTATTACGACTACTACCAGCCGGAGGCGTACGTCCCGCAGACGGACACCTACATCGAGAAGGACTCCTCGATCAACGAGGAGGTGGAGCGCCTCCGCCACAGCGCGACCAACTCGCTCCTCACCCGGCGGGACGTCGTCGTGGTCTCCTCCGTCTCCTGCATCTACGGTCTCGGCACCCCGCAGGAGTACGTCGATCGCATGGTCCCTCTGAAGGTGGGCGAGGAGGTCGACCGCGACGGCCTCCTCCGCCGCCTCGTCGAGATCCAGTACGCCCGCAACGACGTCTCCTTCACCCGCGGCACCTTCCGGGTCCGGGGGGACACCGTCGAGATCTTCCCCGTCTACGAGGAACTCGCCGTCCGCGTCGAGCTCTTCGGGGACGAGATCGAGGCGCTCTCGACCCTCCACCCCATCACCGGAGAGGTGATCTCGGACGACGACGAGCTCTACGTCTTCCCCGCCTCGCACTACGTCGCGGGCCCCGAGCGCATGGAGCGGGCGATCACCGGTATCGAGGCCGAGCTGGAGGAGCACCTCACGGGTCTGGAGAAGCAGAACAAGCTGCTGGAGGCGCAGCGCCTGCGGATGCGCACCAGCTACGACATCGAGATGATGCGCCAGGTCGGCACCTGCTCCGGCATCGAGAACTACTCCCGCCACATCGACGGCCGTGACCCGGGCTCCGCACCGCACACCCTCCTCGACTACTTCCCCGAGGACTTCCTCCTCGTCATCGACGAGTCCCACCAGACCGTCCCCCAGATCGGCGCGATGTTCGAGGGCGACGCCGCCCGCAAGCGCACGCTGATCGACCACGGCTTCCGACTCCCCTCGGCGATGGACAACCGCCCCCTGAAATGGGAGGAGTTCACCGAGCGGATCGGCCAGACCGTCTACCTCTCTGCCACCCCGGGGGAGTACGAGCTCTCCCGCTCCGACGGCTACGTCGAGCAGGTCATCCGCCCCACCGGCCTCGTCGACCCGCAGGTCGTCGTCAAGCCGACCGAGGGCCAGATCGACGATCTCGTCCACGAGATCCGCACCCGCGTCGAGCAGGACGAGCGCATCCTCGTCACCACCCTCACCAAGAAGATGGCCGAGGACCTCACCGACTACTTCATCGAACTCGGCATCCAGGTCCGCTACCTCCACAGCGACGTCGACACGCTCCGCCGCGTCGAACTGCTGAGAGAGCTGCGCTCGGGGGACTTCGACGTCCTCGTGGGCATCAACCTCCTCCGGGAGGGCCTCGACCTCCCGGAGGTCTCGCTCGTCGCGATCCTCGACGCGGACAAGGAGGGCTTCCTCCGCTCCGGAACCACCCTGATCCAGACGATCGGCCGCGCGGCCCGGAACGTCTCGGGTCAGGTCCACATGTACGCGGACCGCGTCACACCGTCGATGCAGCAGGCGATCGAGGAGACCAACCGCCGCCGCGAGAAGCAGATCGCCTACAACGAGGAGCACGGCATCGACCCGGAGCCGCTCCGCAAGAAGATCGGCGACATCGTCGCGGACATCGCACGCGAGGACGTCGACACCACCGAACTCCTCGGCAGCGGCTACCGCCAGACGACGGGCAAGCCGGCCAAGGGCGGCCAGCAGGCCGAGCAGGCGGGCGGCAAGGCGAAGAAGGGGAAGGCGCCGGCACCGGCGAAGAAGAGGGGCAAGGGTTCCGAGGAGCTCACCGACCGCCCCGCAGCCGAACTCGCGGAGTCGATCGAGCAGCTCACCGAGCAGATGCGGGCGGCGGCCGCGGAGCTCCAGTTCGAGGTGGCGGCGAGGTTGCGGGACGAGGTCTCGGAGATGAAGAAGGAGCTCCGGCAGATGCAGGAGGTCGGCCTGAAGTAGGGAGCGCGGCGCGCGCCCAAGACGCCCTGGGCACCTGCGCGTTGGAGCATCGCCGCGCCCGACTGCCGGAGCGCGGACGGGCGGTGCGAGTATTGCGGGAAGGCACGGAGCGCCGACAGCCCGTTGGGTGCGCGTGAACACGCCCGTAGGGTGCGGGGACATGACCGTCGCCGGATGTCCGGCGGCAGCCAGCTACGTCGAGAGGGGACGCACGTGTCGGTCAACTTGTCCAAGGGCCAGGCCGTGAGCCTGGAGAAGCGGGGCGGGGGCTCCCTGACGTCGGTGCGTATGGGCCTCGGTTGGAAGGCGGCGCCGCGGCGCGGGCTCTTCCGCAAGCCCAAGGAGATCGACCTCGACGCCTCGGCGGTGCTCTTCGCCTCGGGCGAGCCCAAGGACGTCGTCTTCTTCCGCCACCTGGTGAGCGACGACGGCTCGGTGAAGCACACCGGCGACAACCTGGTCGGCGGCGCGGGGGACGACGAGGACGACGAGTCGATCCTCGTCGACCTCTCGCGGGTGCCGGCGCACATCGACCAGATCGTCTTCACCGTGAACTCCTTCACGGGCCAGACCTTCGCCGAGGTCGAGAACGCGTTCTGCCGTCTCGTCGACGAGACCAACGGCCAGGAGCTGGCCCGCTACACCCTTACCGGTGGTGGCGACTACACCGCGCAGATCATGGCCAAGGTCCACCGTCAGGACGGGGGCTGGCAGATGACGGCGCTCGGCGCCCACAGCAACGGCCGTACCTTCCAGGACCTGATGCCCGCGATCCAGCCCCACCTGTAGCCCTTTCCGCTCGCGCCCCCGCGCTCCGGGAGCGCGGGGCCGGAGCCGGCCGGGAGCGGAACGGCCGGCTCCGCCCGGCGCCCGTACGCGGTCCGCCCTCAGGGTGAATTCCAGGTGAACGACCGCCGCACGTACGGGCGTCCGAGTTCTCGCCCGCACGCTCCCGGTCGGGCCGCCGACCGCAGCACAGAGCCACCTGCAACCGCCGCTCGCCGCTCTCGGAGTGCGCCGCTGACCAGTTCACTTTAACTTCATTTGGGCTTGCTTTACTCTCTCTTGAGCGGAGGGGAGTATTCCCGGACGCGGTGACTCCGTCAGTACGGCCGGCCAGAGCCCGGACCCGGAGCGCCGGTCCCGGCGCGAGCCGCGGGCGGAAGAGACCTCCGGTCGATGCGTGTTCGCAAGCCGGAAGGTGTACGGATGGACATCTCCATCGCCACATGGGTGCTGACCATCGCAGGTCTCTGCGCCCTGATCGCCGTCGACTTCTTCGTCGGAGGCCGAAAACCGCACGAGGTCTCCCTCAAGGAAGCCGGCACCTGGACGGTCGTCTGGGTCGCCCTGGCCGGGCTCTTCGGCCTCGGGCTGTGGCTCTTCGCGGGGCCGACACCCTCGGGCGAGTTCTTCGCCGGTTTCATCACGGAGAAGTCGCTCAGCGTCGACAACCTCTTCGTCTTCATCCTGATCATGGCGAAGTTCTCGGTGCCCTCCATCTACCAGCAGCGCGTGCTGATGGTGGGCGTGCTCATCGCCCTCGTCCTCCGCGCCGCCTTCATCGCCGCGGGGGCAGCGGTGATCTCCACCTTCTCCTGGGTCTTCTTCCTCTTCGGCGCCTTCCTGATCTGGACGGCCGTCAAGCTGATCCGCGAGGCCGCGCAGGACGAGCAGGAAGAGGAGTACGAGGAGAGCCGCTTCATGAAGCTGGTGGAGCGGCGGTTCCCCTCCACGGACCAGTACCACGGCACCAAGCTCTTCGTGGTGGAGAACGGCCGCCGCCTCATGACGCCGATGCTCCTCGTGATGCTCGCGATCGGCTCGACCGACGTCCTCTTCGCCTTCGACTCGATCCCCGCGATCTTCGGCCTCACGCAGGACCCGTACATCGTCTTCACCGCCAACGCCTTCGCGCTCATGGGCCTGCGCCAGCTCTACTTCCTCCTCGGCGGCCTGCTGCGGAAGCTGGTCCACCTCTCCTACGGGCTCTCGGTGATCCTCGGATTCATCGGCGTCAAGCTCCTGCTGCACGCACTGCACGAGTACGGCGTCCACGTCCCGGAGATCAGCATCCCCCTGTCGCTCTCGGTGATCTGCGGCGTCCTCGTGGTCACGACGATCACCTCCCTCTACACGTCCCGGAAGGCCTCCCGCGAGGCAGAGGAGAAGGCCGACCACTGACGGCGCTCCCGGGGTGCCGGACGAAGGTCCGGCACCCCGGCCCGTAGCCGGTCACACGGCGACGGCGCTCACCCCACCCTCAGCCGCTGCGCAGCCCGTTCCCCGTTGACCGTGACGGAGAGCGTCACCGTCCCCGGCCGCAGTCCCCGCAGCTCCCCGGTCGCGGAGTCGAGCCCCACCGTGCAGCGCGCCGGGTAGCCGCCGGGGCGCGCGTCCTTGTCGACGCAGACCCCGCGCGAGCCCTGCCAGTCGGCGCTGACCGGCCAGTCCACCGGCACCTTCCGCGCGGAGCCGCCCTCGCCCTGCACCACGGTCGCCGACGCCTCCGCCGTACGGCCGACGGCGAGCCGCTCCGGCGCGCGCAACCGGAGGTCGTCGACGTGCGCCCGCGTCTGCACGGAGACCCAGTCGCCGCCCGGCGCACGGCGGTCGACGCCCAGCAGCGACCAGCCGGTGAAGCCGCCCTGCTCGGGACGGGCAGCGGGTTCCTTCCCCGAGTTGCCGTTGACCAGGTACGGCACCCCGTCGACGCGCGAGGCGTCGAACGCGCCCACATGGCCCCCGACGAACACGGCGCCCTTTCCGCTGCGCTCCCGGAACTCGGAGAGCCAGTCCTCCACGAGCTGCGCCTCCCTCCGGTCGGTGAGCTGGCTCGCCGCCTGCGGCATCGGATCGCGCGGCGGCACGTGCTGGAGCACGGCGACCGACCGGACGGAAGGGTCTTTCGCTGCCGCGTCCAACTGCCGCCTCACCTCGGTGAATTGGCTGTATCCGCCACCGCGCAGCGTCAGCGACGAGGTGTCGAGCGTGAGAAACCGGGTGCCCTTGTGGTCGAAGGTGCGTCTCGCTGGACCGAACTCCTCGACGAAGTCGTCGATCTCGCCGCCCATCACCTCGTGGTTGCCCGGTACGTAGTACCACTTCACCTCGTCGCCCAGCTCCTCGTCGAGCATCCGGTGTGCGAAGGCCAGGTCCTCGGGGGACCCCTCGTCGACGAAGTCCCCGTTGACGACGACGAAGTCGGGCGCGGCCGCCTTCACTTCGCGCAGTGTCCGGCGGGCCTGCTCGGCGTTCTCCCCGTCGGGCTCCCGCGCCACGAACTGTGCGTCGGAGAGGACGGCGAACCGCCAGTCGCGCCCCTCGACGTCCGCCGCCGTGGAGATGAGCGGGTCCTGCGGCCGTGCCGCCGACGGGAGTTCGACGTCCGGCGGAGTCTGCGCCGTCAGGCCGTCGACGACGACATCGCCCTTGTACTGTGCACCCGGCTGAGTCTCCGCGAGGTAGAACCGCTTCACCGTCAACGGGTAGGCGGCGCCTTCGGGGAGCGGCAGGGTGAGGTGCCGCCATCCCTCCCAGTCGACGTGGTCGCCTCGCAGCACTCGGCTCTCGCCTGCCGCGTCCGTCAACTCCAGCGAGGGCCAGGCGCCGTGGCCGTCGCCCTTGATCCAGACGCCGAAGGACTGGGGCTGCCCCTCGACGCGCACGGGCTGGGGCGGGGACAGGTACGCCGCACGCGTGGCGGTCGACTGAGTGAAGTCGTACGTCAGCCGGAGGCCCTGGCCGGTCTGCCCGTCGGGGGTCGCCTTCGCCTCGCCGGAGGCGCGGGCGGCGTCGAAGGTCCAGTCGTCGGCGTCCTCGAAGTCGGCGACGTCCTGGTCGCGGAGGCCGACCGTGACCGCCAGCTCCGTTTTGACGCCCTGCACTTCGACGGTGACCGTGCCGGACGCGTCCTCGTGGCCCGGCTTCGCCCGCACGGTGAAGACGCCGTGCTCCTCGCCCTTGCCCTCCGTGATCTCGAAGAGTGAGGTGTCGTAGGAGAGTGCGACGTCGGCGGGCTCGACGGGGGCGCTCGTCCCCTGCGCGTCGAAGCCGACGACGCCGAACTCGGCCTCGGCCTCCGCGTCCGCGAGCCCCACCCGCTCCCGGGTCGGCGCCACCCGGTCGAGGTCGCCTATCACGGTGAGGTCCCGGGCGCCGTCGGCACCCCCTCTGCGCGCGCTCACCTCTGCAGTTCCGCTTCTGGCCGCCGTGAACACCCCGGCCCGGGAGACCTCCCCGACGCCCGGCTTCGAGCTGCGCCAGCTCGCGCGGCCGTCCGCGGGGCCGTAGGTCTCGTCGTACCCGTCCGCGCGCAACTGCCGCGTGAGGCCGGGGAAGACGCGCCCCGGATGGCCGGACGGCATCGGGTCGGCGGTCGGTGCCTTGTCCGGGTCGGTCGCCGTGTCCACCCAGAAGCCCTCGAGGTGACCGCTGCCCGCCGGGGCGGTGAGCGCGAGGCCGTTGGGCACCTCGCGTTCCTCGCCGTCCGAAGGGGAGTTCTCCAACTGCGGATGCTCCTGACCGGGTTGGCGGGCGAGAAGCGTCGAAGAGCCGCCGCCGTCGAGGTTGAGCGCGTTGTGGGCGCCGAGCTTCTTCATCATCCGGGCCAGCTCGGTGAGCGTGGTCCCGCCGGACGCGGCCTGCCGTCCGTCGACCGTCAGTACGTGCATCGTCTGACCGTCCTTGGAGAAACCCACCGCAGTCCGCGGCGCCGCGGCGTTGTTGGGTTTGCCGTCCCAGTCCTGCGCCACACCGTCGGCGACGAGCACCCCGCGCCCGCCGACGGCGGTCCTGGGCACCGGGCCTCCTCCCGCCGTCCGCACGTGGTACTCCGTCGCGACGCGGTCACCCCGGCTCAGTCCGGCGAGCTTCTTGGCGCCGACGCCGTGCCCGAGCAGCACCGTCGCGCCGCGGGGGACCGGCGCGCCCCCCGGCTCGTCCCGAACGGCGACGACCCGGCCGCCCCTGACCTCGACCTCGGCGACCGCGTCGCCCGCCTCCACGGTGAGGGCGCGATCGGCCTTGCCCCAGCGGTGGTTGTAGAGCGCGACGCCGTCCGCCGGGACGTTCGCCGCGTTGTAGCCGCCGAGCTTCTCCTCGCCCGAGGGGAGCGTCAGCGTTCCCTCGAAGTAGAGGTCGAGCACCTTGCCTGCGGCGTCCGGGCCGATGGCGACGGCCTCCGAGTTGCCGGGTGCGGGGGAGTGCGTCGGCTCGCCGTTCTCGGCCCCCGGGCCGAGCGGGGCGCCCGTCTCGTCGATGTCGAAGAAGTCCGCGTTGAAGGCGGCGACGGTCCTGCGGTCCGGGCCCGGGTCGTGGGCTTCGGCGAGTTCGCTGACCGGTCGGCGCTCGGAGACCTTTCCCGAGGAGAGGTAGTCGGCTTCTGTGCCGCCGCCGAGGTCGACGCTGAGTGCGTCGGCTCGCAGCCACTTGTCGGGCTCCAACCGTTCGAACGACGTCAACTCGGCGCCCGGGGCCACCGGTCGGGTCTGCCGCGCCAGCTCCATCCCGCGCTCGGAGCCGGCAGGGGCCTTCTCGGTGGCGGCCGCGGGGGCCGGCGGCGACTCCGCCGACGCGGACGGCGTCAACCCCGCGCCCAACGTGCAAACGGCCGCTGCCGAGAGCAGCGGCCGTACGACGCGTCGTCTGTATGTGCCTGTTCGCCTCAACGTCCCTCCTAGAACGTGAGCTACATCCGTATTTTCACGGACAACGCGGCACAGGGTCCCAAGGAGGCGAGGTCTGCACCAGGCACAGGAGAGAAGTCGACAAGAACACCTGCCCAACCATGCGCCACGCGCGTGCCGTTGCCGAGGGACCAGGAGAGTGCCGCACGCTTCGCTTGCTCGCCACCGCGGGACCAGGCTTGCGCCACGGCCGGCGAACCCGGTGGCATGACGCGCCGGCCGGAGTGGTCCGTGGCACGTCGAGGAACACCCCGGCCGGCAGAAAAACAGAGCACGGCTGCTCGACCAGCGGACACCTGTCCTGTCAGCTCCCAAACCGCACTACAGTGCTGAGGCACACCGTCGCACCCGACCGTGTGCCCGTCCGCCGTGCTCGCGGACGGCCGGACGCGAGTGAAGGGAGCCGCGGTGGGCGGCGTCCGGGCCGGAGGAAGAGCCGGCCGAGACGAGAGACCGGAGGAGCAGACCGCCGAGCCGGCGGAGGCGGAGCCGGTACCGGCGAAGCCGAGAGGGTGGCGGCGCTTCGTCGCGGACACGCGTCCGCTGCGGCGTCCTGCCTTCCGCCGGCTGTGGTCGTCGACGGCGGTGACCGCGGTGGGGAGCCAACTGACCGCCGTCGCCGTCCCGAAGCAGGTG
Organism: Streptomyces xiaopingdaonensis; assembly: GCF_000262345.1. Classification (GTDB taxonomy): domain Bacteria; phylum Actinomycetota; class Actinomycetes; order Streptomycetales; family Streptomycetaceae; genus Streptomyces; species Streptomyces xiaopingdaonensis. The sequence continues at coordinate 12,668 of NZ_AJTQ01000127.1, forward strand.
TACGACATCACCGGCTCCTCCGCGGCCGTCGGGTACTCCAGCATCGCCGGGCTGGTGCCGCTCGTCGTCTTCGGCCTCTGGGGCGGCGCCATCGCGGACGCCGTCGACCGGCGGAAGCTGATGCTGGTGACCAACGCGGGCATCGCCGTCACCTCGGCGTTCTTCTGGGTCCAGGCGTTCGTCGGCCTCGACTCCGTGTGGGTGCTGATGGTCCTGCTCGCTCTGCAGCAGGCGTTCTTCGGCATCAACTCCCCGACGCGCAGCGCAGCCATCGCACGCCTCGTCCCACGCGGCGAACTCCCCGCGGCCAACGCGCTCGGCTCCACGGTCGCGCAGACGGGCATGATCGTCGGACCGCTGCTCGCCGGCGCGCTGATACCCCTCATCGGCCTCGCCGAGCTCTACCTGATCGACGCGCTGGCGCTGTGCCTCGCCCTGTGGGCGGTCTGGCGGCTCCCGCCGCTCCCGCCGCTCGACGCCGACGAGGGCGCAGCACCGGAAGAGCGGACGCCACGGCGCAGACGCGCCGGCTGGCGGGAACTCTCCGAGGGATTCCGGTACATCGGGGCGCGACAGGTGCTGTTGCTCTCCTTCGTCGCCGACATCATCGCGATGGTCTTCGGCATGCCCCGCGCGCTCTTCCCGCAGCTCGCCGCCACGACATACGCGCCGTGGGGCGAAGGGCTCGCGCTGGGACTCCTCTACGCCGCGATCCCGATCGGCGCCGTCGCCGGCGGGCTCTTCTCCGGAACGTTCTCGCGGGCACGCTCCCACGGGTGGATGGTGATCCTCGCGGTGGTCGGGTTCGGCGTCGCGGTGGCCGGGTTCGGGTGGAGCCCCAACCTCTGGTGGGCCGTGGGCTTCCTGGCGGCCGCGGGGGTCGCCGACATGGTCTCGATGGTCTTCCGGCAGTCGATCCTTCAGTCGGTGGCGACGGATGCGATGCGCGGGCGGATGCAGGGCGCGTTCACGGTCGTGGTCGCCGGCGGCCCGCGGGTGGCGGACCTGGTGCACGGGACGGCGGGCGCCGCGGTCGGGCCCGGCACGGCCGCGGCCGTCGGGGGCGTACTGGTGGTGGTCTGCATGCTGGCGCTGGCGTTCGCGCTGCCGTCGCTGCGCCGCTACCGCATCTGAACACCCGGCCGGCGCGCGGCGGTTGGCGCTACCGATCGCCGTCCGCCGGCCCGGCCCGGTCCCGGTGGTTACCCGGCCTTGCCGGGATCGGTGACGAGCTTGCCGTCCTCGGTGACGTCGACGGGGATCTCCGGCAGCGGCGCCGTCGCGGGACCGTGCTCGACCTCGCCCGTCTCGACGCTGAACCGGCTGCCGTGGAGCGGGCAGTCGGCCGTGCCGTTCTCGACCTTCGAGAGCTTCGCCCCCTGGTGGGTGCAGACGGCGCTGAACGCCTTGAACTCACCCTTGCCCGGCTGCGAGACGAGTATCTGCTCCTCCGCATAGAGCTTCGCGCCGCCGACCGGGACCGCGTCGGCCGAGCCGAGGTCGATGGGGGTGGAAGGGGCGGCGTCGCCCGAACTCTGCGACTCGGCTCCCGCACAGCCCGCCGTCCCCAGCCCGAGGGCTGCGAGTGCGGCGCTGCAGAGCACCGTACGCCGTGCTGCCTGCGGTCGGTCGGGGAGAACCCGCGGTGTCCTGGCGCTCTCTGTCACACGGCGCACCCTACGCCCCGGTCACCGGGCAGGGTGCTCGGACCCTGCCCGGCTGCTCACTTCCCCTTCGGCGCCGCCTTCTTCGCGGCGCTCTTCTTTGCGGCCGCCTTCTTCGCCGGAGCCCGCTTCGCTCCGGACGCCGTGCTGCCGAGTTGCGGCGAGGCGTCGCTGAACCTGTCGCCGAGTACGTCCCGGAGGAACTTGCCCGTGTGGCTCGCCGGCACCGCCGCGACCTCCTCGGGGGTGCCCTGCGCCACGACGAGGCCGCCGCCTCCGCCTCCCTCGGGGCCGAGGTCGAGGAGCCAGTCGGCGGTCTTTACGACATCGAGGTTGTGCTCGATGACGATCACCGTGTTCCCCTTGTCGACGAGGCCCTCCAGCACCGCGATCAGCTTGCTGATGTCCTGGAAGTGGAGGCCGGTCGTGGGCTCGTCGAGGACGTAGACGGTGCGCCCCGTCGACCGCTTCTGGAGCTCGCTCGCGAGCTTCACGCGCTGCGCCTCGCCGCCCGAGAGCGTCGGGGCCGGCTGCCCGAGGCGGACATAGCCGAGGCCGACGTCGTTGAGCGTCCGGAGGTGGCGGGCGATCCTCGGAACGGCGCCGAAGAACTCCACCGCCTGCTCGATCGGCATGTCGAGCACCTCGGCGATGTTCTTGCCCTTGTAGTGCACCTCCAGCGTCTCGCGGTTGTACCGCGCGCCGTGGCAGACCTCGCACGGGACGTACACGTCGGGCAGGAAGTTCATCTCGATCTTGATGGTGCCGTCGCCCTGGCAGTTCTCGCAGCGACCGCCCTTGACGTTGAAGGAGAACCGGCCCTGCTGGTAGCCGCGGACCTTCGCCTCGGTGGTCTCCGCGAAGAGCTTCCGCACGTGGTCGAAGACGCCGGTGTAGGTGGCCGGGTTGGAGCGCGGGGTGCGCCCGATCGGCGACTGGTCGACGTGGACGACCTTGTCGACCTCCTCGATGCCGTCCACGCGGACGTGCCGGCCCGGCACGAGCTTGGCGCCGTTGAGCTCGCGCGCGAGGTGCGTGTAGAGGATGTCGTTGACGAGGGTGGACTTGCCGGAGCCGGAGACCCCCGTGACCGCCGTGAGCACGCCGAGCGGGAAGGCGGCGTCGACGTCCTGGAGGTTGTTCTGCTTGGCGCCCCGCACCACGAGCCGGCGGTCCGGATCGACCGGGCGCCTCTCCTCGGGGATCGGGATCTCTCGGCGTCCCGTCAGGTAGTCGCCGGTGATCGACCCCTTCGCCTGGAGCAGCTCCTCCCGCGGGCCCGAGTGCACGACCTTGCCGCCGTGCTCGCCGGCGCCTGGGCCGATGTCGACGACCCAGTCGGCGGCGTTGATGGTGTCCTCGTCGTGCTCGACGACGATCAGGGTGTTGCCGAGGTCGCGCAGCCTGACGAGCGTCTCGATGAGCCGGTGGTTGTCCCGCTGGTGGAGGCCGATGGACGGTTCGTCGAGCACGTAGAGCACGCCGACGAGCCCGGAGCCGATCTGCGTCGCGAGTCGGATGCGCTGCGCCTCGCCGCCGGAGAGGGTGCCGGCGGCGCGGTTGAGCGTGAGGTAGTCGAGGCCGACGTCGACGAGGAACTGGAGCCGCTCGTTGACCTCCTTGAGGACCCGCTCGGCGATCTTCCGCTCCCGGCTGTCGAGCTTCATCTCACCGAGGAATCCGGCGCACTCCACGATCGACATCGCCGAGACCTCGGCGATCGACTTGCCCTGCACCGTCACGGCGAGGACGAGCGGCTTGAGCCGGGTCCCCTCGCAGGTGGGGCAGGGCACCTCGCGCATGTACCCCTCGAACCGCTCGCGGCTCGCGTCCGTCTCGGCCTCCTGGTAGCGCCGCTTGACGAACGGCACGACGCCCTCGAACGCGGTCGTGTAGGCGCGTTCGCGGCCGAAGCGGTTGCGGTACCGCACCTCGATCTGCGTCTTGTGCCCGTGGAGCAGCGCCTTCTTCGCGCGCGCCGGCAGGCCGGCCCACGGGATGTCGGTGCGGAAACCCAGCGCGTCGGCGAGGGCGTCGACGATGCGGCCGAAGTACTCCTTCGTGTGCCCGTGCGACCAGGGGTGGAGCGCTCCCTCGTCGAGCGACTTCTCCTCGTCGGGGACGATCAGCTCCGGGTCGACCTCCATCCGCGTGCCGATCCCGGTGCAGACGGGGCAGGCGCCGAAGGGGGAGTTGAAGGAGAAGGAGCGGGGCTCCAGCTCCTCGAACGAGAGGTCGTCGTACGGGCAGTAGAGGTGCTCGGAGAACATCCGCTCGCGCTGCGGGTCGTCCTCCTCCAGGTCGACGAAGTCGAGGACGAGCATGCCGCCCGAGAGACCGAGGGCCGTCTCGACGGAGTCGGTCAGCCGGCGCTTGGCGCTCTCCTTGACGGTGAGGCGGTCGACGACCACCTCGATCGTGTGTTTCTCCTGCTTCTTGAGCTTCGGCGGGTCGGAGAGCTGGATCGTGGTTCCGTCGACGCGGGCGCGGCTGTAGCCCTTGGTCTGCAGGTCGTTGAAGAGGTCGACGAACTCGCCCTTGCGCTCGCGGACGAGCGGGGAGAGCACCTGGAAGCGACTGCCGGGCTCCAGCGAGAGCACCTTGTCGACGATCGCCTGCGGGGACTGCCGAGCGATCGGCCGGCCGCACTCGGGGCAGTGCGGCTTGCCGATCCTGGCGTAGAGGAGGCGGAGGTAGTCGTAGACCTCGGTGATGGTGCCGACCGTCGAGCGCGGGTTCCGCGACGTCGACTTCTGGTCGATCGAGACCGCGGGGGAGAGGCCCTCGATGAAGTCGACGTCGGGCTTGTCCATCTGCCCGAGGAACTGGCGGGCGTAGGCGGAGAGTGACTCGACGTAGCGGCGCTGCCCCTCGGCGAAGATCGTGTCGAAGGCGAGCGAGGACTTGCCGGAGCCCGACAAGCCGGTGAAGACGATGAGGGAGTCGCGCGGGAGGTCGAGCGAGACGTTCTGCAGATTGTGCTCGCGCGCGCCACGGACGAGAAGACGGTCGGCCACGCCGGTTGGCACCTTTCGTGTGTGCGGAGGGCTCCCCGCGACGGATCGGGGACCCTCCAAGGGTATGGCGGCGCCGCTCGTGCGTGCCTGGGTTTCGAGCGGTGCCACCTGTCGACTCTATAGCACGGACATTCGAATTGCTGACGGTCTGCGCGGCTCCGACGTCCCGAGAGGCGGGATTTCGGGTTCGTCGGACCACGGCTAGGTTCTGCTCATGTCCAACATCCCACCCGCCACTGACAACGCCCTCCTCCAAGCCTCCGGCGACCGCCTCCTCGCCGCCGTCGCCTCGCTCGACGACGCCTCCCTCGCCGCCGCCTCGCGCCTGCCCGGCTGGACCCGCGGCCACGTCGTCGCCCACCTCGCCAGGAACGCGGACGCGCTCCTCAACGTCCTGCGGGGCGGCCCGATGTACGCCGACGAGGCCGTGCGCGAGGCCGACATCGAGCGGGACGCACCGCGCCCGCACGCGGTGCAGCTGAAGGATCTGCGCGAGTCCGTCGCCCGGCTCGAGGCCGCCTTCGCCGCCGAGGACGACGCGAGCTGGGAGCGGACCGTCGAGCTCCGGAACGGCGTCGTCGACCGCGCGGGCTCGCTGCCCTTCAGGCGGCGTGCCGAGGTCGAGTTGCACCACGTCGACCTCGGCATCGGCTACACCCTCGACGACCTCCCCGCCGACTTCGTCGAGCGCGAACTCGCCGTCGTCGCCGAGCGGTTCGAGCGGCACCCGCAGGTCGCCGACTCCGTCGAGCTGCGTGCCGAGGCCGGCGGCGTCCACCACACGGGAGCCCCCGGCGAACCGGCCGTCGTCGTGACGGGCACGGCGACGGCGCTCCTCGGCTGGGTCACGGGCCGCACCGACGGCTCCGGACTCAGCGCCAACACCCGGCTTCCCGTGCTTCCCGGGCTCTGAGCACACGTGCCGGGCCGCCTACCCTGAGTTCATGCCATACACCGGAACGGTCAAGGTCGGCGGCCCGGCCGACGTACACGAGCTGCAGCAGTTGATGATCTCCAAGGTCGCGGTCGGCCCGATGGAGAACAACGCCTACCTCCTGCGCTGCCGCACCACAGGCGAGCAGGTGCTGATCGACGCGGCCAACGAACCCGGGACCCTGCTGAGCCTCATCGGCGACGACGGCATCCGCGCGGTCCTCACCACGCACCGCCACGGCGACCACTGGCAGGCCCTCGAACCGGTCGTGCAGGCGACCGGCGCACGCACCTACGCGGGCCGCCACGACGCGGAGGGCATCCCCGTCCACACCGACGTGCTCCTCGACGACGGCGACGTCGTGCAGATCGGCGAGATCCAGCTGACGGCCCGCCACCTCGTCGGCCATACGCCGGGCTCGATCGCCCTCGTCTACGACGACCCGCACGGCCACCCCCACCTCTTCACCGGCGACTGCCTCTTCCCCGGCGGCGTCGGCAACACCTTCGGCGACGCGGACGCGTTCGTGCGGCTCCTCGACGACGTCGAGGTGAAGCTCTTCGAGCAACTCCCCGACGAGACCTGGGTCTACCCCGGCCACGGGAACGACACCACGCTCGGAGCGGAGCGGCCGAACGTCGAGGAGTGGCGCCGGCGCGGGTGGTAGCGCGTGCGCCTCCGGGCGTGCGCGAGGTGCTCCCCGGGGTGCGCCGAGGGTTGTCCACAGGCCCGGTTGGCCGTCGGTGGCTCGTCGTAGGGTGGCGGTCATGGCAGACCCTTCCAGCTACCGGCCCAAGCCGGGTGAGATCCCCGACTCCCCGGGGGTCTACCGCTTCCGCGACGAGCACCGCAGGGTGATCTACGTCGGGAAGGCCAACAGCCTGCGCCAGCGCCTCGCCAACTACTTCCAGGACCTCGCGGGGCTGCACCCCAGGACCGCCACCATGGTCACGACGGCCGCCTCGGTCGAGTGGACCGTCGTCGGCAACGAGGTCGAGGCGCTCCAGCTGGAGTATTCCTGGATCAAGGAGTTCGACCCCCGGTTCAACGTCAAGTACCGGGACGACAAGAGCTACCCCTCCCTCGCCGTCACGCTCAACGAGGAGTTCCCACGGGTCCAGGTGATGCGCGGCCCGAAGAAGAAGGGCGTCCGTTACTTCGGCCCGTACGCGC
>NZ_AJTQ01000128.1 GCF_000262345.1 Streptomyces xiaopingdaonensis
CCGTACGCACCTGCTCGGCGGGCGTCTTCAAGCGCTCGGCGCAGATCGGGCGCCCCTGCCTGCTGGGCTACATCGGCAAGTGCTCGGCCCCCTGCGTCGGACGGATCTCCCCCGAGGAGCACCGCGAACTCGCCGAGGAGTTCTGCGACTTCATGGCGGGGCGCACGGGCACCTACCTCCGCCGGCTCGAGCGCCGCATGGGCGAGGCAGCCGAGGAGATGGAGTACGAGAAGGCGGCCCGCCTCCGGGACGACCTCGACGCGCTCAAGCGCGCCATGGAGAAGAGCGCGGTGGTCCTCACGGACGCCACCGACGCCGACCTCGTCGCGGTCGCCGAGGACGAACTGGAGGCCGCCGTCCAGATCTTCCACGTACGCGGCGGACGGGTGCGGGGCCAGCGCGGGTGGGTCACGGACAAGGTCGAGGAGGGCGGCACGGCCGAGCTCGTCGAGCACGCGCTCCAGCAGCTCTACGGCGAGGAGAGCGGAGAGGGCGTGCCCAAGGAGGTCCTCGTCCCCGTGCTGCCGCGCTCGGACGCACCGGCCTCCGCGGCCCTGGCCGAGGCAGAGGGCGACGCGGCCGGCAGCGTCGGGGTCGCGGGGAACCGCCCGGCGGCGGGCGTCAGCGTGAGCGTCCCCGAGCAGCGCGAGGCAGCGGAGCCGAAGGGCGCGCGTCCCGTCGCCCAGTGGCTCTCCGACCGCCGCGGGTCCCACGTCAGCCTGCGGGTTCCGCAGCGGGGGGACAAGCGGACCCTGATGGAGACGGTCAGGCGCAACGCGGAGCAGGCCCTCGCCCTCCACAAGACCAAGCGCGCCTCCGACCTGACCACCAGGTCGCGGGCGCTGGAGGAGATCGCGGAGGCGCTCGGCCTCGACTCGGCCCCGCTCCGGGTCGAGTGCTTCGACATCTCCCACTTCCAGGGCGACGACGTCGTCGCGTCGATGGTCGTCTTCGAGGACGGCCTGGCGCGCAAGAGCGAGTACCGCCGGTTCCAGATCAGGGGCTTCGCAGGTCAGGACGACGTCCGTGCGATGCACGAGGTCGTCGGCCGGCGCTTCCGGCGTTACCTCCAGGAGCGGCAGCGGACCGGCGAGTGGCCGGAGGGCGCCGAGGCCGCCGAGGACGCCGAGGGCCGCGGCCCCGGCGAGCAGCGGGCGGTCCACGAGGAGGCGGCAGAACAGGCGGCCGAGGAGGCACTGGAGGAGGGCACGGCCCCGGGCTCCGATCCGGGGCCGAGCGCCGAGGAGATCGAGCAACCCCGCTCGTCCGGCGCCGGGCCGCTCGACGAGGACGGCCGCCCCAAGAAGTTCGCCTACCCGCCGCAGCTCCTCGTCGTCGACGGCGGGCAGCCGCAGGTCGCAGCGGCTCGCGCCGCGCTCGACGAGCTCGGGATAGACGACGTCGCGGTCTGCGGCCTGGCGAAGCGCCTGGAGGAGGTGTGGGTGCCGGGCGAGCAGGACCCCGTCGTCCTCCCGCGCTCCAGCGAAGGTCTCTACCTCCTCCAGCGCGTCCGGGACGAGGCCCACCGCTTCGCCATCCGGTACCAGCGCAGCAAGCGCATCAAGCGGGTGCGCTCCAGCCCGCTCGACGAGGTGCCGGGGCTCGGCGAGACGCGGAAGAAGGCGCTCCTTAAGCACTTCGGCTCGGTGAAGCGGCTGCGCGGAGCGACGGTCGAGGAGATCACGGAGGTCCCCGGGATCGGCAGGAAGACGGCGGAGACGGTCGTCGCCTCCCTCGCGGGCGCGGAGCCCGCCGGTCCTGCGGTGAATACCGCGACGGGTGAGATCGTTGAAGAGGAATGACAGCCTCCGCAACAGCGGTGGCGAGCCTAGTGACGGGGGTCGAAGCCGTGAGTAGTCAGAGCGGTGCCGGGGGCGCGCGGGCGCGGCGGCAGTTCGAGGCGGAGGGGGCGCAGGCGTCGACGGCGGCAGCCGAGGCCGAGGACGCGGCGATCCCGGAGCTGGTGATCATCTCCGGGATGTCGGGCGCGGGCCGCAGCACCGCGGCGAAGTGCCTGGAGGACCTCGGCTGGTTCGTCGTCGACAACCTGCCGCCCGGCCTCATCCCCACCATGGTCGACCTGGGCGCGCGCTCCCAGGGGAACGTCGCCCGGATCGCCGTCGTCGTCGACGTCCGGGGCCGGAACTTCTTCGACGACCTCAAGGAGTCCCTCGCCACGCTCGAGGCGGGCCTCGTCGCCCGGCGGATCGTCTTCCTGGAGGCGTCGGACGAATCCCTCGTACGTCGTTTCGAGTCGGTCCGCAGGCCGCATCCGCTCCAGGGCGAAGGCCGCATCGTCGACGGCATCGCGGCCGAGCGCGACCTCCTGCGCGAGCTGCGCGGCGACGCCGACCTGGTCATCGACACCTCCAGCCTCAACGTCCACGAGCTGCGCGCCAAGCTCGACGCCCAGTTCGCCGGCGAGGAGGAGCCCGAGCTCCGCGCGACCGTCATGTCGTTCGGCTACAAGTACGGCCTCCCGGTCGACGCCGACCTCGTCGTCGACTGCCGCTTCCTCCCCAATCCGCACTGGGTCCCCGAGCTGCGGCCCTACACCGGGACCAGCGAGGAGGTCTCCTCCTACGTCTTCAACCAGCCGGGCGCCAAGGAGTTCCTCGACCGCTACACGGAGCTGCTGGAGCTGATCTCCGCCGGCTACCGCAGAGAGGGCAAGAGGTACGTCACCGTCGCGGTCGGATGCACGGGCGGCAAGCACCGCAGCGTCGCGATGTCGGAGAAGCTCGCCAAGCGGCTCACCGACGGCGGAGTGGAGACGGTGGTCGTCCACCGGGACATGGGGCGCGAGTGAGCCGGCTGCCGCGGAGGTCGGCCCGCCTGCGGCGGATGGTCGGCAACGGCACTCCCCGCAACCGGAGTTCGGGCAAGCAGCCGAAGGTCGTCGCGCTCGGCGGCGGCATGGGTCTCTCCGCCTCGCTCACGGCGCTGCGCCGCATCACCGGCGACCTCACCGCCGTCGTCACCGTCGCCGACGACGGCGGTTCGAGCGGCCGTCTGCGGGACGAGCTCGGCGTTCTCCCGCCGGGGGACCTGCGCAAGGCTCTCGCCGCGCTCTGCGGCGACGACGACTGGGGCCGCACCTGGGCCGAAGTGATCCAGCACCGCTTCGAGTCCAAGGGCGAGCTCCACCAGCACGCCGTGGGCAACCTGCTCATCGTCGCGCTCTGGGAGCAGCTCGGCGACCACGTCCAGGCGCTCGACCTCGTCGGCAAGCTCCTCGGCGCGCACGGCAGGGTGCTTCCGATGTCCGCGGTCCCGCTGGAGTTGCAGGCGCTCGTCCGCGGCCACGACCCGCAGTACCCCGAGGAGTTGACCACCGTCCGCGGGCAGGCCACCGTGGCGCTCACCCGCGGTGAGGTGCACAAGGTCAAGCTGGTGCCCCAGGACCCGCCCGCCGTCCCGGAGGCGGTCCAAGCGATAAGGGAGGCGGACTGGGTCGTGCTCGGACCCGGCTCCTGGTTCTCCTCCGTCATCCCGCATCTCCTGGTGCCCGGGGTGCTCCAGGCGCTCACCGAGACGAAGGCCCGAAAGGTCCTCTCACTCAACCTCGCTCCCCAACCGGGAGAAACAGACGGTTTTTCCCCGCAGCGTCATGTGGAGGTTTTGGCCCGACACGCACCTAAACTCGCCTTCGACGTGGTGCTGGCGGACCAGGACGCGGTGCCCGACACGGCATCCCTGCGTACGGCCGCCGAGCTGCTCGGTGGGACGGTCGAACTGGCGCCCGTGGCAGCCCGGGACGCTCCCCGGGCGGTCGAGGGGTCGTCGGCGCGGCATGATCCGGAACTGCTCGCCGCCGCGTACGACCGTATTTTTCGGATGCATGGAAGGATCGGCCCATGGCGATGACGGCTGCGGTGAAGGACGAGATCTCACGACTCCCCGTCACCCGGACCTGCTGCCGGAAGTCCGAGGTCTCGTCGATCCTGCGCTTCGCGGGCGGCCTCCACCTCGTGAGCGGCCGGATCGTGATCGAGGCGGAGCTCGATACGGGGATCGCAGCGCGAAGGCTGCGCAAGGACGTCCTGGAGATCTTTGGCCACGCCTCCGACCTGGTGGTGATGGCCCCCAGCGGACTGCGCCGCGGCAGCAGGTACGTGGTGCGGGTCGTCGCGGGAGGGGACCAGCTCGCCCGGCAGACCGGACTCGTCGACGGCAGAGGCCGACCGATCCGGGGGCTGCCACCGCAAGTGGTCTCCGGCGCCACCTGCGACGCCGAGGCGGCGTGGCGCGGCGCCTTCCTCGCGCACGGTTCCCTCACCGAGCCCGGGCGCAGCTCCTCGCTGGAGGTGACGTGCCCGGGACCGGAGGCGGCGCTCGCGCTCGTCGGTGCGGCACGCAGGCTCCAGATCCCGGCGAAGGCACGCGAGGTACGCGGAGTTGACCGAGTCGTCGTCCGTGACGGTGATGCTATCGGCGCGCTGTTGACGCGTCTCGGCGCCCACGAATCGGTGCTCGCCTGGGAGGAGCGCCGCGTGCGCCGCGAGGTCAGGGCGACCGCCAACCGCCTCGCCAACTTCGACGACGCCAACCTCCGCCGCTCCGCGAGAGCGGCCGTCGCCGCGGGCGCCCGGGTGCAGCGTGCCCTGGAGATCCTCGGCGAGGAGGTCCCGGAACACCTCGCGGCCGCGGGCAAGCTGCGCATGGAGCACAAGCAGGCTTCACTGGAGGAACTGGGCGCACTCGCCGACCCGCCCCTCACCAAGGACGCGGTCGCCGGTCGTATCCGCAGGCTGCTGGCGATGGCCGACAAGCGCGCCTCCGACCTGGGCATTCCGGGTACGGAGGCGAGCCTCACCGAGGAGATGGTGGGCTGAGCCGGCCGTTCTGCGGAGCCGACCCTCCGGCAGCGTCCGCCCCGCAGAACCCGCTCGGTGGTGCCAGGCCGCCGCCGTCGGGGCCGCCCGGCCGATGTCACCCCGGCCGCACCGGCGCGGTAGGGTCGGAAGCGGTCGGGGACATCCCAAACAGCATTCGCCGGTGTCCTCACCGGCGTCCCTAACGAGGAGATCGGTTCGTGACGATCCGCGTAGGCATCAACGGCTTCGGCCGCATCGGACGTAACTACTTCCGCGCTCTGCTGGACCAGGGTGCGGACATCGAGATCGTCGGTGTCAACGACCTGACCGACGTGGCCACCCTTGTCCACCTGCTGAAGTACGACACGACCCTGGGCCGGCTGAAGCAGCCCCTCAGCGTCGACGGCGACAAGGTCACCGTGGGCAGCCAGTCCTTCAAGGTCCTCGCCGAGAAGGACCCGGAGCAGCTCCCCTGGCGAGAGCTCGGTGCCGACGTCGTCATCGAGTCCACCGGCATCTTCACCAAGCGCGCCGACGCGGCGAAGCACCTCACCGCCGGTGCGAAGAAGGTCCTCATCTCGGCTCCGGCCAAGGAGGAGGACATCACCGTCGTCATGGGCGTCAACGAGGACAAGTACGACCCGGCGACCCACGACGTCATCTCCAACGCGTCCTGCACCACCAACTGCGTGGCGCCGATGGCGAAGGTGCTGGACGAGAGCTTCGGCGTGACCCGCGGCATGATGACGACGGTCCACGCCTACACCAACGACCAGCGCATCCTGGACTTCCCGCACAAGGACCTGCGTCGCGCCCGCGCCGCCGCGGAGAACATCATCCCGACCACCACGGGCGCCGCCAAGGCGACCGCGCTGGTCCTCCCGCAGCTCAAGGGCAAGCTCGACGGCATCGCGATGCGCGTCCCCGTGCCGACCGGCTCCATCACCGACCTCGTTGTCGAGGTGGGCCGCGAGGTCACGAGGGACGAGGTCAACGCGGCCTTCAAGAAGGCCGCCGAGGGGCAGCTCAAGGGCATCGTCGAGTACACGGAGGACGAGATCGTCTCCGCGGACATCGTCAACTCGCCCGTCTCCTGCACCTTCGACGCCTCGCTGACGATGGCCGAGGGCAACCAGGTCAAGATCCTCGGCTGGTACGACAACGAGTGGGGCTACTCCAACCGCCTCGTCGACCTCACCACCTACGTCGGCTCCCGGCTCTGACCTGAGCGACCGAGCGAGCACGGCCCGCACCGGCCGTATCGGATCGCACCGGGCGATGAAGGCACCGACGACAGCAGGGCCCGCAGGGCGCGTCGCCGCGTCCTGCGGGCCCTGCCCGTCTGCGCTCCCGAGGCCGCGAAAGGCGGGCGGGTCCACAGCAGTTGGCACCAAGGAGACCTGAACCCATGAAGACGATCGACCAGCTCATCGAGGAGGGCGTCGCGGGCAAGCGCGTCTTCGTCCGCTCCGACCTCAACGTCCCTCTCGACGGGGAGCGGATCACCGACGACGGCCGCATCCGCGCGGCCGTCCCCACGATCACCAAGCTCGCCGAGAGCGGCGCACGCGTGGTCGTGGCCTCACACCTGGGCCGTCCCAAGGGCGCCCCCGAACCGAAGTACTCGCTCGCACCCGTCGCCCGCCGGCTCGGCGAACTCCTCGGCGGCGGCGTGTCGTTCGCCGAGGACACCGTGGGGGAGAGCGCGAAGACCACCGTCGGCTCCATGGCCGACGGCGGGGTCACGCTGCTCGAGAACCTGCGCTTCAACCCCGGCGAGACCAGCAAGGACGACGCCGAACGCGGCGCCTTCGCCGACGAGTTGCAGGGCCTCGCCGACGTCTACGTGGGGGACGGCTTCGGCGCCGTGCACCGCAGGCACGCCTCGGTCTACGACCTTCCGGCGCGCCTGCCGCGCTACGCCGGACACCTCATCGCCACCGAGGTCGACGTCCTCCGCAGGCTCACCGAGGACGTCAGCCGTCCCTACGCGGTGGTCCTCGGCGGTGCGAAGGTCTCCGACAAGCTCGGCGTCATCGAGCACCTGATGCAGAAGGCCGACCGCATCCTCATCGGCGGCGGGATGGCGTTCACCTTCCTCAAGGCGCAGGGGTACTCGATCGGTGCCTCCATGCTCCAGGAGGACCAACTGGACGCCGTCCGGGGGTACTTGGACCGCGCCCAGCAGCTCGGCGTCGAGTTCGTGCTCCCCGTCGACGTGGTCGCGGGCACGCAGTTCCCGGCGACGGCCGAGACCCGGACGTCCCCGCAGGAGGTGGGCGCGAGCGTGATCCCCGACGGTCTGATGGGGCTGGACATCGGTCCGGAGAGCCGTAAGCTCTACGCCGCGAAGCTCGCCGACGCGGCCACGGTCTTCTGGAACGGCCCGATGGGCGTCTTCGAGCACCCGGCATACGCGGAGGGGACCCGGGCCGTCGCGCAGGGCCTGCTGGACAGCTCGGCCTTCACCGTCGTCGGCGGCGGGGACAGCGCCGCGGCCGTGCGGCTGCTCGGCTTCGACGAGAACGCCTTCGGGCACATCTCCACCGGGGGCGGTGCCAGCCTGGAGTACCTGGAGGGCAAGACGCTCCCCGGCCTCGCGGCGCTGGAGCAGTGAGTGGCCGCACTCGCGCCACGGCGCCGTGATACCCGCGAGACCTGCATGAAAGGAAGGGTATGACTACCCGCACCCCGCTGATGGCGGGCAACTGGAAGATGAACCTCAACCACCTCGAGGCCATCGCACATGTCCAGAAGCTCGCCTTCGCCCTCACGGAGAAGGACTACGACAGCGTGGAGGTCGCGGTCCTGCCGCCCTTCACCGACCTGCGCTCCGTGCAGACCCTGGTCGACGGCGACAAGCTGAAGATCAAGTACGGCGCCCAGGACGTCTCGGCGCACGACTCCGGGGCGTACACGGGCGAGGTCTCCGGGCCGATGCTCGCCAAGCTCAACTGCACCTTCGCGACGATCGGCCACTCCGAGCGGCGGCAGTACCACCGCGAGGACGAGCCGCTCGTCAACGCCAAGGTGAAGGCGGCGTTCCAGCACGAGCTCACGCCGATCCTCTGCGTGGGCGAGGAGCTCCCCGTCCGCGAGGCCGGAAACCAGGTCGCGCACACGCTCGCGCAGGTCGACGGCGCCCTCGAGGACGTGCCGGCCTCGGCGGCCGAGACCCTCGTCGTCGCCTACGAGCCGGTCTGGGCGATCGGTACGGGCAAGGTCTGCAGCCCCGAGGACGCCCAGGAGGTGTGCGGCGCGATCCGCGCCCGTCTCGCCGAGCTGTACAGCCAGGACGTCGCCGACAAGGTGCGTATCCAGTACGGCGGTTCGGTCAAGTCCTCGAACGTCGCGGGGATCATGGCGCAGCCCGACATCGACGGCGCCCTGGTGGGCGGGGCCTCGTTGGACGTCGACGAGTTCGTCAAGATCGTGCGCTTCCGCGATCAGTAGGGTGTGACGGCGGGCCGGAGCTCGTCGTACGCTGTCGGGGCCGGACCGTCGTGCACGGCCCGGCCCCGCGCACCACCGCAGGTGAGGGGCGGCTCACGCCCCGTGCCGTCCACATCAGTCCCGCCAAGAGTCCGAGAGAGTTGGTCCAGCCGTGGTCATGGGGTTCTCAATCGCCCTCATCGTCGTCAGTCTGCTGCTTCTGCTGCTGGTGCTGATGCACAAGGGGAAGGGCGGCGGTCTCTCCGACATGTTCGGCGGCGGCATGCAGTCCTCGGTCGGCGGTTCCTCCGTCGCGGAGCGCAACCTCGACCGGATCACGGTCGTCGTCGCGCTGATGTGGTTCGCGATCATCGTGGCGCTCGGTCTGCTGGTGAAGTTTCAGGGCTGAGCGAAGAGACCTGACGCGGTGTCGGGCGTGCGGCCTATCATGAAGCCTCGCGCCCGGCGCCGATGCAGTAACTCCGGTCACTGGACGCGCGTTGGGCCCTACGTACACTAGGGCGCCCGCAGCGAAGCTGCCGCTTCGCAGCACCGTGAGGCAGGGAGTTACGACCGTGGCAAGTGGCAACGCGATCCGGGGCAGCCGGGTTGGAGCGGGGCCGATGGGGGAGGCCGAGCGCGGCGAGTCCGCCCCCCGCCTCCGCATCTCCTTCTGGTGTTCCAACGGGCACGAGACCCAGCCGAGCTTCGCCAGCGACGCGCAGATCCCCGACACCTGGGACTGCCAGCGATGCGGCTTCCCCGCCGGCAAGGAGCGCGAGAACCCGCCGGACCCACCCCGCACCGAGCCGTACAAGACCCACCTCGCCTACGTGCGCGAGCGCCGTTCCGACGCCGACGGCGAGGCGATCCTCGCCGAGGCGCTGGCAAAGCTGCGCGGCGAGATCTGAACGAGGCGCTTTCGCACGGGCCGGCCGCTCTTCGGCCGTCCCTCGGTGCCGTGCGGCCGCAGCACGCCGCCCGCTCTCTTCCCGGACGAGCCGGACACCGTGCAGCCACGCTCTCCCGCGGCGGTGCGCGGCGTTCTCGTCGCGTCGTCTAGGTTGGACCCCCGGGGTTCGTGAAGAGAAGATTGGGCTGATTCCGTCGATGTCCGCAGCACGCCGCACCCGCCTCGACCGACTGCCCGAGTGGCGCGCACTCGCGGCGCACCGGGAGGAGTTGGGGGAGACGCACCTCCGCCGCCTCTTCGCCGACGACCCCGCGCGGGCGGAGCGCTACACCCTCCAAGTCGGTGACCTCCATCTCGACTACTCCAAGCACCTCGTCACCGACGAGACCCTCCGCCTGCTCCGCGAACTCGCCGCCGCCACGGGCGTGGCCGAGCTGCGCGACAGGATGTTCGCGGGGGAGCGCATCAACACGACGGAGGACCGCGCGGTCCTCCACACGGCACTGCGCACGCCGGAGTCGGCGACCGTCGAGGTCGACGGCGAGAACGTCATGCCGAAGGTGCACGCGGTCCTGACGCGCATGGGCGTGCTCGCCCGGCGTATCCGCGAGGGGCACTGGCTCGGGCACACCGGACGGCAGATCCGCACCGTCGTCAACATCGGGATCGGCGGCTCCGACCTCGGTCCCGCGATGGCGTACGAGGCGCTCCGCCCGTACACGGCACGCGGGTTGGAGTTCCGCTTCGTCTCCAACGTCGACGGCGCCGACCTCCACGAGACGCTCAGGGACCTCGACCCGGCCGAGACGCTCTTCATCGTCGCCTCCAAGACCTTCACGACGATCGAGACGATCACCAACGCGGAGGCGGCGCGCACCTGGCTGCTCGAAGGGCTGGGCGCCGATTCCTCGGCCGTGGCCCGCCACTTCGTCGCGGTCTCCACCAACGCCGAGAAGGTCGCCGAGTTCGGCATCAACACGGACAACATGTTCGAGTTCTGGGACTGGGTCGGCGGCCGCTATTCGTACGATTCGGCGATCGGCCTCTCCCTGATGGTGGCGATCGGCTCCGAGTGCTTCCACGACATGCTCGCCGGGTTCCATCTGATGGACGAACACTTCCGGACGGCGCCGCCCGAGGCGAACGCCCCCCTGCTCATGGGCCTGTTGGGGATCTGGTACGACAACTTCCACGACGCCCAGGCCCATGCGGTCCTCCCCTACAGCCACTACCTCTCGCGGTTCACCGCCTACCTCCAGCAGCTCGACATGGAGTCCAACGGCAAGTCGGTCGACCGCGAGGGCACGCCCGTCGACTGGCAGACGGGCCCCGTCGTCTGGGGGACGCCGGGGACCAACGGGCAGCACGCCTACTACCAGCTCCTCCACCAGGGCACCAAGCTCGTCCCCGCCGACCTCCTCGGATTCGCCGAGCCCGTACCGGAGTTGGGCCGGCTCGCCGGACAGCACGACCTGCTGATGGCGAACCTGTTCGCACAGGGTCAGGCGCTCGCCTTCGGCAAGACCGCCGAAGAGGTGCGCGCCGAAGGCGTCCCCGAGGAGCAGGTGCCGCACCGCACCTTCCACGGCAACCGCCCGACGACGACCATCCTCGCCGACGGGCTGACGCCCTCCGTGCTGGGCCAGTTGATCGCCCTCTACGAGCACAAGGTCTTCGTACAGGGCGCGGTCTGGAACATCGACTCCTTCGACCAGTGGGGCGTCGAGCTCGGCAAGGTGCTCGCGAAGCGGCTGGAGCCGGCGCTCACCGAGGGCGCCGAGGTCGCGGGGCTCGACGCCTCGACACGCGGGCTCGTCGCGAAGTACCGGGAGTTGCGGGGGCGTTGAAGGTGAGGTGTCTCGCGGTTCGCGCGCTACGTGTGCGTGGAGGGAGACCTCAGTGTCGGTGTGGACCACCTGCTCGTCGGGGCGCCGGCAGTGGCCTGCGACGAGTCCCGGGGCGAGGAGTTCCAGCCGTCGGAGAAGCATGACACCTCCTCGCGTGAGCGGACCCGGGCATCCGCGCGCACTTCTTCGAGGCCGGTGACGGGCTCGTCGGCGGAAGTCGGATCCGACGTGGGCGGGTGCGTCCCTCGGGCGTGCCGCGCAGCAGCGTCTCGGCGGTACTCCCGCATCCGGCCGTACGACGGCCTCGGGCCTCACGGGTGATCGCGGTTCGTGCACTGGTTCCGGTGCTGATCGTGCGTCCGGTGGAGCGGTCCGACGGAATGCGCCGGAGTCGTAGGATGTCGGCTTCCCGGGGCGTCGGTGGAGGGGAAGTGGCGTGCAGGGGTGGGACGTTGCACTGGGGAAGCTGGCGGGGGCGGTGGGCGGCGCGGTGGCCAAGTCGCTGCTGCCGAAGCCCGGGGCCGCGGGGCTCGTCGACGGGCCGGTGCGCCGTCCTCGCGCCGTTGCTCCGGAGCGGCTCGTCACGGTACTGGCGCGCCGGCTCGACGGGGCGTACGCGGGGCTCGCGGAGAACGAGCGCCTCGCAGCCGTGGACGCGGTACGACGTGCCTTCGTCGCGGCCGGGCAGCTCGACGCGGACCGCCTCTTCGCCTGCGACCTCGACGCTGAGGCGCTCGCCCGGACGCTGCCCGCGTACGACGACGGGCTCGCCCCGAGTGCCGCCCGACTCCGCGCCGAGCTACAGCGGTTGTGCTGTGCGCACCTCATCGAACAGTTCACCGCGCACCCGGGGTTCGCCGCGCGCGCCGCCGTCGAGGAGCGCAGGGAGAGCAGGCGGACGCGGGAGTCGCTGCAGGCGGTGCGCGACCGGCTCGGGCCGCGGCAGGACGCCGAGGGTCCGGCGTTCGAGCAGCGGTACGCCGAGTACGTGGCGCAGACGTACGCGCGGATCGACCTCTTCGGCGTCACGCTCGGCCGCTCGGCGGGCGAGTGGCCGTTGGAGACGGCGTACTTGAGCCTGGCGGTGAGCACCGGGCGGGGAGGCCGGCCCGAGCGGGAAGGCATGGGAGCCGGCGGGCTCGGCGGCCAGGCGGTGCTGCGGGTCGAGCAGGCACTCGACGGTACGGACCGGATGCTGCTGCGCGGTCCGGCGGGCTCGGGCAAGAGCACCCTGGTGCAGTGGGCCGCCGTCAACGCCGCGCGTCGCTCCTTCGAGGGAGACCTACGGGACTGGAACCGCTGCGTCCCCTTCGTCCTGCGGCTCCGCTCGTTCGTCACCACCGGCCGACTGCCCGACGCGGTCGACTTCCTGCGCGCCACGGGCGCCCCCTTCCACGGCGCCGAACCGCGCGGCTGGGTCGACCGGTTGCTCGACAGCGGGCGGGCGCTGGTGCTCGTGGACGGCGTCGACGAGGTGCCCGAGCGGCTGCGCGCGCGGACGGAGAGCTGGCTGAAGCGACTCGTCACGGCGTACCCGGAGGCGCGGTACCTCGTCACCTCCCGCTCCTCCGCGATCCCCGAACGCTGGCTCGAAGCCCAGCAGTTCGTCCCCCACACGCTGCTGCCGATGCAGCAGGACGAGATCAAGGAGTTCGTCCGCCACTGGCACGAGGCCGCCCGCTCCGAGTGCGACGACGCGCGGGAACGGCAGCGCCTCGACGGCTACGAGACGTCGCTGAAGCGCGCCGTCGGCGCCCGCCGCGACCTCGGCCTCCTCGCCACCAATCCGCTGATGTGCGCTCTCCTTTGCGCCCTCAACCGCGACCGCCGCATGCAACTCCCGCGCGCTCGCAAGGAGTTGTACGACGCCGCGTTGGACATGCTTCTCGTCCGGCGCGACACCGAACGGGAGATCGAGGGCGTCGAGGGCGTCGAGCTGACGCGTGACGAACTCACCGTGCTGCTCCAGCGCCTCGCCTACTGGCTCATCCGCAACGGCCAGGTGGAGGTGGACCGTTCGGAGGCCGTCGCGATGGTCGCGGAGTGGCTGAGCGCCATGCCCCAGGTGGACGGGACGCCGGAGCAGGTCTTCGCACACCTCCTCATCCGTACCGGCCTGCTGCGCGAACCCGCCCCGGGCACGGTGGACTTCGTGCACCGGACGTTCCAGGACTATCTGGGCGCGCGGGCCGCCGTCGAGGCCCGTGATTTCGGGGTACTCGCCGCACATGCGCACGAGGACGCGTGGCACGACGTCGTGCGGATGGCGATGGGACAGGCGCGGGAGGACGAACGGGGCACTTTGCTGCGGAAGTTGCTCGCCCGGGCCGACGTGGAGCCGGGACAGTCGAAGCGACTCGTGCTGCTGGCGGCGTCGAGCCTGGAGCAAGTGGCCACGCTCGAGGCCGGACTGCGTGAGGAGGTGGAAGACAGGGCGGCGGAGCTGGTGCCGCCCGTGACGGTGCACGAGGCCGAAGCACTCGCCGAAGTGGGGGAGTTGATGCTGGAGCACTTGCCGGGGCCGGGAGGGCTGCGCGAGGAGGAGGCCCTCGGCGTCGTGCTGACCATCCGATTCGTCGGCACCGAGCGGGCGTTCGAGCGGATCAAGGAGTTCATCCCTGACGGACGCCGGAGCGTGCGGGAGGAGCTTACGTACGCCTGGGAATCTTTCGATGCGACTCGTTACCCCGAAGAGGTTCTCTCCGTTCTCCCCGACGGTGACCGGGAACTCACCGTGCAGAGCGAGAGCCACTTGGCCGCGCTCCCTCTCATCGGCCCGGTGGACGGCTTGCAGGTAAGGGGCGACCACGGATCTCTCCGCTCGGTGCGGTCCCTCAGCGGATGCCGTCGGCTCACGATCGACGACAACCGGCTGTTGCAGGATGTCGCGGACGTCGCGAGCCTTCGGAGCTTGAACAGCCTTCATGTCTCGGCATGTTCGAGCCTCTCCGACCTCGGTGGTCTTGCCGGCACGGGCATCCGCTACCTGTCCCTGGATGTGCACCACGGTGCCTCGCTGCGGCCGCTCGCGGAGATGCCGAACCTGGAGACACTCGAACTCGAAGGGCCGCTGCTCATGGAAAGCCTGCGGGACCTACCCGTGGGCCCGCAGCTCAGGCACCTTCACTTCTCGTTCCGCACGCGGTATGTGGGCCTCGACGGCATCGAGCGATGGCCCCGGCTCAGCCGCCTCACCGTCGGCGGCGAGATGCAGGCGAACCAGCTACGCGAACACCCTTCGCTGGCCGGCGTAAAGGCGCTCCAGGTCCTGGGCGCGCACACGCTCGCTCCCGATTGGCCGACCACCTGCCGGGGCCTGACGTCCCTGCTCCCGCACGGCTCCGGAGCGGTGGATCTCTCCGCGCTCCGGGAACTGCCGAACCTGCGGAAGTTGACGCTCACCGACTGCGGCACCGAGGAAGCACCCATGGACATCACCCCGCTTCTCCACTCGAAGGTGCACATCTCCGTCCACGGCGAGACGTACGTGGTCGGCGCCGAACACCTGCCGTCCCGGCACCTCGGACGGTACGCACTCGACGGCCGCGGGGACTGACCCGTCCTCGAACGGCAGGGCCGACCGAGCGCGATACAGCCGCAGTCGACGAAGAAGCGCTCCCTCAGCGCACCCCCGACCCCGCCTCCGCATCCACCAGCCACACCGTCCGCTCCCGCCCCCGCACCAGGGCGGCCGGCGTCTCCACGGCCCCGGAAAGCGCCGCGGCAGTGGCGTCGGCCTTGTCGCCCCCGGCCGCCAGCAGCCACACCTCGCGCGCCCCCCGGATCGCCGAGAGCGTCAGCGAGATCCGCGTCGGCGGCGGCTTCGGCGCGTCCCGCACGGCGACGACGGTGCGCTCGATCTCCTCGACCTCCGCGCGCCCGGGAAAGAGCGAGGCGACGTGCCCGTCGGGGCCGACCCCGAGGAGGAGGACGTCGAAGTCGGGCACGTTGGTCGACGCCGACGGGCCCGAGGCGGCGGCGAGTTCGGTGGCGTACGCCTCCGCCGCCTTGTCGACGTCGCGGTCCGAGGTGCTGTCCTCGGCCGGCATCTCGTAGACGCGGGCGGGATTGATGCGCAGCACGTCGAGGAACGCAGCGTGTGCCTGGGTGGCGTTGCGCTCCGGGTCGCCCTCGGGGAGGAAGCGCTCGTCGCTCCACCAGATGTCGACGCTCTCCCAGTCGACGCCCTCATGGCCGGGCGTGCGGGCGATGGCGGCGAGGACGGCGTTGCCGTTTCGGCCACCGGTGAGGGCGACGGACGCGGTGCCGCGCTCGCGCTGCGCGTCGATGAGCAGCTCGACGAGCCGGGCCGCGGCCGCCTCCGCCATCTCCTGCTGGTCGCGGTGTACGACTACCTCGGGGTTCTCCGTCACGAAGGATCGCTCTCCGTCTCGTCGGATGGTTTCGTCTTTCCCGCCGCTCGCGTCCGCTTCGCTCCGCTCTTCTTGGCAGCGGACCTCCCGGCGGCCCCGGACTCCGGGGAAGGGGAGGCGGCCGACGGCGGCGAGGCCGAAGGGGCGTTCTCCTCGCCCTCCTCGACCGTCACCACACTCTGCCCCAGCCTGTCCACCCCGTACCGCACGGTGCACGCGTACGCCTCGTCGGGGTCGAGCCTGCGCAGCTCCTCGGAGAGGAGCTCGGCCGTGGTGCGGCGGTGGAGCGCGACGTGCCGGTCGGGCTGGCCGGGGACCTTGAGGACGGCGAGAGCCCCGTCGGTGCGGGTGAGGGAGACCTCGCCGTCGGCGGTCGCCATGCGTACCGCCGTGAGGCCGGGGCCCTCGGAGACCTCGCGCCCCACCGGTACGTCCAGCCGCTCGGCGAGCCAGAGGGCGAGCAGCTCCGTCGACGGGTTGTACTCCTCGCCCTCGACGGTCGCCGAGGTGACGCCGACATTCTTCTGGTCGAGCGAGGCGGCGAGCATGCTCCGCCAGGGCGTGATGCGCGTCCAGGAGAGGTCGGTGTCGCCCGGCGCGTACGCGGCCGCGCGGCGGGCCAGTTCGGCCACCGGGTCCTCGGCTGCTGCCGCGTCGGTGATGCGGCGCTGGGCGAGGGTGCCGAGCTTGTCGTCCGCGGGGTGGCGCGGTGCGTCCTCGGGCCACCAGACGACGACGGGCGCGTCCGGCAGCAGCAGCGGAAGGACCACGCTGTAGGCGTGCGAGGCGAGTTCGCCGTGGAGCCGCAGGACGATCGTCTCGCCCGAGCCGGCGTCGCCGCCCATCTGGATCTCCGCGTCGAGCCGGTGCTGCGCACGGTCCCGCGGGGAGCGGCCCGGGCGGCGGACGACGACGAGGATGCGGGAGGGGTGCTCCTTGGAGGCGCCCCTCGCCGCCTTCAGCGCGTCGTAGTGGTTCCCCTCGTCGGTGACGATGACGAGCGTGAGGACCATGCCGGTCGCCGGGGAGCCGATCGCCCTGCGGGTGGTGACCAGTTCGGAGTTGATCCGGCTGGATGTGGTGTCGGTGAGGTCGATCTTCACGGCCGCCTCCAGCTCCTGCCGTCGCGTGCGAGCATCTCGTCTGCCGCCTTCGGGCCCCAGGTCCCTGCGGCGTACTGCTCCGGCCTGCCGTGGGTCTCCCAGTACTCCTCGACCGGGTCGAGGATCTCCCAGGAGCGCTCCACCTCCTGGTGGCGCGGGAAGAGGTTGGCGTCCCCGAGGAGGACGTCGAGGATGAGGCGCTCGTACGCCTCCGGGCTGGACTCGGTGAAGGACTCGCCGTAGGCGAAGTCCATCGTGACGTCGCGGATCTCCATCTGCGTCCCCGGCACCTTGGAGCCGAAGCGGATGGTGACGCCCTCGTCCGGCTGGACGCGGATCACGAGCGCGTTCTGGCCGAGCTCCTGGGTGTCGGTGGCGTCGAACGGCGAGTGCGGCGCGCGCTGGAAGACGACCGCGATCTCGGTGACGCGCCGGCCCAGCCGCTTCCCCGTGCGCAGGTAGAAGGGGACGCCCGCCCAGCGGCGGTTGTTGATCTCCAGCTTGAGCGCGGCGTAGGTGTCGGTCTTCGATGCCGCGTCGATGCCCTCCTCGTCGAGGTAGCCGGGGACCTTCTCGCCGCCCTGCCACCCCGCCGCGTACTGGCCGCGCACCGTGTGCCGGCCGAGGTCCTCCGGGAGCCGCACCGCGTTGAGCACCTTCAGCTTCTCCGTGACGAGTGCCTTGGCGCCGAAGGATGCGGGCTCCTCCATGGCGGTGAGCGCCAGGAGTTGGAGGAGGTGGTTCTGGATGACGTCGCGCGCGGAGCCGATGCCGTCGTAGTAGCCGGCCCGGCCGCCGATGCCGATGTCCTCGGCCATGGTGATCTGCACGTGGTCGACGTAACTGCGGTTCCACAGCGGCTCGAACATCGTGTTGGCGAAGCGCAGCGCCATGATGTTCTGGACCGTCTCCTTGCCGAGGTAGTGGTCGATCCGGAAGACGTCCGAGGGCCGGAAGACCTCGTGCACCACGGAGTTGAGCTCCTGGGCGCTCTTGAGGTCGTGGCCGAACGGCTTCTCGATGACGGCGCGGCGCCAGGAGCCGGGTCCCGCGTCGGAGAGGCCGTGCGTCTTGAGCTGCGAGACGACGGTGGGGAAGAACTTCGGCGGAACGGAGAGGTAGAAGGCGAAGTTGCCGCCCGTACCACGGGACTTGTCGAGTTCGTCGATGGTCGACTTCAGCCGGTCGAAGGCGGCGTCGTCGTCGAAGGTGCCGGAGACGAAGCGCATGCCCTCCGCCAACTGCTGCCACACCTCCTCGCGGAAGGGCGTGCGTGCGTGCTCCTTGACCGCGTCGTGGACGACCTGCGCGAAGTCCTGGTCGGCCCAGTCGCGGCGGGCGAAGCCCACGAGCGAGAAGCCCGGTGGCAGCAGGCCGCGGTTGGCGAGGTCGTAGATCGCGGGCATCAGCTTTTTGCGTGACAAATCCCCTGTGACGCCGAAGATCACCAGGCCCGACGGCCCCGCGATACGCGGGAGCCGACGGTCCTGGGCGTCACGCAGCGGGTTGGCTGCGCTGCCCAACTGGCTTACGCCTCCTTCGGGGCGAGGCGCTGGAGCTCCGCCTCGGTCGAGGTGAGCAGGTCGTTCCAGGACGCCTCGAACTTCTCGACGCCCTCGTCCTCGAGGATCTGCACGACGTCGTCGTACGAGACCCCCTGCGCGGCCACGGCGTCGAGCACGGCCTTGGCGTCGGCGTAGTGCGGCGTGACGGTGCCGCCGGTGATCTCGCCGTGGTCGCCCGTCGCCTGGAGGGTCGCCTCGGGCATCGTGTTGACCGTGTTCGGCGCGACGAGCTCGGTGACGTAGAGGGTGTCGGGCAGCTCCGGGTCCTTCACACCGGTCGACGCCCACAGCGGACGCTGCGCGTTGGCGCCGGCCCGCTCAAGCGTCTCCCAG
Source organism: Streptomyces xiaopingdaonensis (assembly GCF_000262345.1). Lineage (GTDB taxonomy): Bacteria > Actinomycetota > Actinomycetes > Streptomycetales > Streptomycetaceae > Streptomyces > Streptomyces xiaopingdaonensis. Next base: position 18,384 of record NZ_AJTQ01000128.1, read on the forward strand.
CGGTCGGAGGAGAAGACCTCCTCGTACGCCTGGTAGGCGAGGCGCGCGTTGGCGACCGCGGCCTTCGACTTCAGCTCCTTCGCCTCGGCGGTGCCGACCGCGTCGAGCCGCTTGTCGATCTCGGTGTCGACGCGGGAGACGAAGAACGAGGCCACGGAGTGGATCTGCGAGAGGTCGAGCCCCAGCGACTTCGCCTTCTCCAGACCCTTGAGGAAGGCGTCCATCACCTCGCGGTACCGCTCCAGCGAAAAGATCAGCGTGACGTTGACGCTGATCCCCTTGCCGATCGTCTCGGTGATCGCGGGCAGGCCCGCCTTCGTCGCCGGGATCTTGATGAAGGTGTTCGGACGGTCGACGAGCCAGGCGAGCTGCTTCGCCTCGGCGACGGTCGCCTCCGTGTTGTGGGCCAGGCGCGGGTCGACCTCGATCGAGACCCGGCCGTCCTTGCCGCCGGTGGCGTCGAAGACGGGGCGCAGCACGTCGGCAGCGTCGCGGACGTCGCACGTCGTGATCATCCGCACGGCCTCCTCGACGGTGACGCCGCGGACGGCGAGGTCGCGGACCTGCTGCTCGTAGCCGTCGCCCGAGGAGATGGCCTTCTGGAAGATCGACGGGTTGGTGGTCACGCCCACCACGTGCTGCTCGTCGATGAGTTCACCGAGGTTGCCGGTGTTGATGCGCTGACGCGAGAGGTCGTCCAGCCAGATCGCGACGCCCTCGTCGGTCAGGCGCTTGAGTGCGTCTGTCATGGGAGGTCTCCTGTGCTTGTCGGAGCTGTTCAAAAGCTGTCGGGGACGGTCGGTCGGGGCGGCTCGGAGGCGCCGCCCCGACCGCGGTCAGCGTTCGGCCGCGGTGAGCGACTCGCGCGCCGCCTGCGCGACGGCCTCGGGCGTGAAGCCGAACTCCTTGAAGAGCAGCTTGCCGTCGGCCGAGGCGCCGTAGTGCTCGATCGAGACCACCCGGCCCGCCTCACCGACGAAACGGTGCCAGGTCAGCGCCGTCGCGGCCTCCACCGCGACACGGGCGCGGACCGAGGGCGGCAGGACGCTGTCCCGGTACGCCTGGTCCTGCTCCTCGAACCACTCGACCGAGGGCATCGAGACGACGCGCGTCGGCACGCCCTCGGACTGGAGCGTCTCGCGCGCGGCCACGGCGAGCTGCACCTCCGAGCCGGTACCGATGAGCACGGCGCGTGGCATGGTGCTGCGGCCCTCGGCGTCCTCGGCCTCGAAGAGGACGTAACCGCCCTTCGCCGCCTCGGCGTTGGCCGGGTACGTCGGCACGCCCTGGCGGGTGAGCGCGAGGCCGTGCGGCGCGGGGGCCGTCGAGTGCCGCTTGAGGATCTCGCCCCAGGCGATCGCCGTTTCGTTGGCGTCGGCCGGGCGCACCATGTTGAGGCCGGGGATGGCGCGCAGCGCGGCGAGGTGCTCGATCGGCTGGTGCGTCGGGCCGTCCTCGCCGACGCCGATGGAGTCGTGCGTCCACACGTAGGTGACGGGCTGCTTCATCAGCGCCGCGAGGCGGACGGCCGGCCGCATGTAGTCCGAGAAGACGAGGAAGGTTCCGCCGTAGATGCGGGTGTTGCCGTGGAGCGCGATGCCGTTCATCGTCGAGCCCATGGCGTGCTCGCGGATGCCGAAGTGGAGGGTGCGGCCGTACTTGTCCGCGTTCGACAGGGAGTTGCCCTCGGGGAGGAACGAAGTCTTCGCGAACGTGGTGTTGTTGGAGCCCGCGAGGTCGGCGGAGCCGCCCCACAGCTCGGGGATGACGGGGCCGAGCGCCTTGAGGACGTTGCCCGACGCCTTGCGGGTCGCGACGGACTCGCCCGGCTCGAAGGTCGGGAGCGCCTCCTCCCAGCCCTCGGGGAGCTCGCCGCGCGCGATCCGGTCGAACTCGGCGGCGCGCTCCGGGTTGGCGGAGCGCCACTCGTCGAAGCGCTTCTTCCACAGCGCGTGCGCCTCGCCGCCGCGTTCGCGCACTTCGCGGACGTGGGCCAGGACCTCGTCCTCGACCTGGAAGTTCTTGTCGGCGTCGAAGCCGAGGACGCGCTTGGTCGCTGCGACCTCGTCGTCGCCGAGCGCGGAGCCGTGCGCGGCCTCGGTGTTCTGCGCGGTCGGCGCCGGCCAGGCGATGATCGAGCGGGCCGCGATGAGCGAGGGGCGCTCCGTCTCCGCCTGCGCGGCAAGCAGCGCGGCGTGGAGGCCCTGCGGGTCGAGGTCGCCGTTGGCGAGCTGCTCGACGCGCTGGACGTGCCAGCCGTACGCCTCGTACCGCTTGAGGGTGTCCTCCGAGATCGCGGTCTCTGTGTCGCCCTCGATGGAGATGTGGTTGTCGTCCCAGAGCATCACGAGGTTGCCGAGCTTCTGGTGCCCGGCGAGCGAGGACGCTTCGGCCGAGATGCCCTCCTCCAGGCAGCCGTCGCCGGCAACGACGAAGACGGTGTGGTCGAAGGGCGACTCGCCCTGCGGTGCCTCCGGGTCGAAGAGGCCGCGCTCGTAACGGGCGGCCATCGCCATGCCCACCGCGTTGGCGACGCCCTGGCCCAGCGGACCCGTCGTCGTCTCCACGCCGACCGTGTGGCCGTGCTCCGGGTGCCCGGGGGTCCGGCTGCCCCAGGTGCGGAAGGCCTTGAGGTCGTCGAGCTCCAGGCCGTAATCGGCCATGTAGAGCTGGATGTAGAGGGTCAGGCTGGTGTGACCGACGGAGAGGACGAAGCGGTCGCGCCCCGTCCAGTCGGGGTCGGCGGGGTCGTGACGCATCACCTTCTGGAACAGGAGGTACGCGGCAGGCGCCAGGCTCATCGCCGTGCCCGGATGGCCGTTGCCGACCTTCTGCACGGAGTCCATCGCCAGGACCCTTACAGTGTCGACTGCCCGCTGGTCCAGTTCGGTCCACTCTAGGTCTGTGGTGGTCGGCTTGTTGCTCACCCTGCGTCAGGGCTCCTCTCCACATGATCGTAGGCCGGTGCCAGTGCTCACCGGGCGGTGTCGAGCGTACCTCCGCCGGGACGTGCGTGTTTTCGAGCGTTCGCACAATCGCGACCCGACACCTGGCCAACAGCGGGGCGGACACTCCGTATTCCCGGGTGCGCGCTGCGTCACGCAGCACGGAAGCGGAGCGAGCCCATGATCCCCATGGTTTGCTCATTCTTTGAACGGGCGTAGCGGAAAGCCTCCGGATGCCGCCGCGTGGACGGCGTCGTCGGTGCGGCCGGACCTGCGGGACGCCGTGGTGACGACAAAAAGGTCCCCCGGCCGGCGGCCGGGGGACCTTCCTGCGAGTAGCGGGGACAGGATTTGAACCTGCGACCTCTGGGTTATGAGCCC
>NZ_AJTQ01000129.1 GCF_000262345.1 Streptomyces xiaopingdaonensis
GTGAAACCCACTCTACGGCATGGTTCCTGAGGGAGGCGAATCGGCGGTCGCGGTCGCTCCATGAGAGAGGGCGTGCGGCGCTCGTGCCCCGTCGACGTGCCCCGGGCATCTCGCGCTGCGCGCACGGGGGTTGCGCGCGTCCTGCCGCCCGCCGTCGCGCTCCGGACCGCGCGGGCTGCAAGCGGCGCGGAACCTCCCGCGGACCGACCGGCGGCGCGGCGGAAGCGCCGGGAGGCGGAGGTCGGCGAACCGTTCGCCCAGCCCCGTGCGCCGGGCCGTTGCGGGCGTCAACACGGGCGACCCCCGCGGCCGGCGACATCTGGCCAACGTCTAAAGTGGCGTGGTACGCGCGAGCTCTCACGGGGGTTCACCTCGACTGTCCCGGGCTCGCGGATTCATGAGGCGATCAGGGGTGTACGTGACGGCCGTCCAGTCCCGAACTGCGGGGGTGCGCGAGGGCGAAGCGGCGCACCGGCCGCGTGGAACCCGACCCAAGGCGTTCCTCGCCCTCACCAAGCCGCGCATCATCGAACTGCTGCTGATGACGACGGTTCCGGTGATGTTCCTCGCGGCCCAAGGGGTCCCCGACCTCTGGCTCGTGCTGATCACCTGTGTCGGCGGTTACCTCTCGGCCGGCGGCGCCAACGCGCTGAACATGTACATCGATCGGGACATCGACGCCCTGATGCACAGGACCGAGAACCGTCCTCTCGTCACCGGTGTCGTCAAGCCCTGGGAGGGGCTCGTCTTCGGGCTCGCGCTCGCGGTCGTCTCCACCCTCTGGTTCGGTCTCCTCGTCAACTGGCTCTCTGCTGCCCTCTCGCTGAGCGCGCTCCTCTTCTACGTCGTCGTCTACACGATGCTGCTGAAGCGGCGCACCTCGCAGAACATCGTCTGGGGCGGGATCGCGGGCTGCCTGCCGGTCTTCATCGGCTGGTCCGCCGTGCGGGACGAGGTGAGTTGGGCCGCCGTCGTCCTCTTCCTCGTCATGTTCTTCTGGACGCCTCCGCACTACTGGCCGCTCTCGATGCGGGTGAAGGAGGACTACGAGCGCGTCGGTGTCCCGATGCTGCCCGTCGTCGCGGGGAACGTCGTGGTGGCGAAGCAGATCGTCATCTACAGCTGGATCATGGTCGCCGTCTCGCTGCTCCTCTGGCCGCTCGGCTACGTCGGGTGGTTCTACCCGGCCGTGGCAGTCGTCGCCGGTGGGTTGTGGCTCTGGGAGGCGCACGCTCTCCGCTCGCGCGCCCGGGCCGGGCTCACCGGGGCGAAGCTCAAGGAGATGCGCCTCTTCCACTGGTCGATCACGTACGTCTCCGTGCTCTTCCTCGCCGTCGCCATCGACCCGTTCCTGCGCTGACCCTCGTCAACGCCTCGGGCGCGTGACCGCCGGTCGGTCACGCGCCCGAGGCGTTGCGTCATCTTTCGCCGTGCGTACGGGAGTTCAGGCGGCGGCCTTGCCGCCACCGAGCTGGATGCCGGCCATCCGGCTCCACTCGTACGGGCCGGTCCGCGTCTTCGCCGCCATCTCGCCGTCGTACTGCTCGTTGACGGTGATCCCCGCCTGCTCGGTCGCTTCCTGCGCGACCTGCTGCGAGGGCGCCATCAGGTCGCCCCAGGCGCCGTCGGAGCCGACGAGGACGATGCGGAAGCCGACCTCGCCGACGTAGGCGATCTGGCCCTCGGCTCCGCCGTGGGCCGACGCGAACGCGGTGATCTGCTTGGCGAGCCGGGCCGCCTGCTTGCTGCTGTCTGCCATGGCGCCGATGCTACCGGCGGGTACAGCTCCGTGCGACAGCCGCGAGCGGCCCGAGACGCAGGCCACACACGCAACTCCCCCTGCACCGACCCGAGTCGGGCAGGGGGAGTTGCGGCGTACTCAGCGCCCTGCGGCGACCGCCTCGGACTCCGGCTCCGCCGTCTGCCCGGGGACGGTCGGACGCGCGTCCGCCTTCCGCGCAGGCGGCAGCCCGCGCTCGCGCACCGAGAGGAGCAGCCTGAGCACGGCCACCCAGGCGAGCGTCGAGCCCAGCAGGTGGAGCGCGACGAGGACTTCGGGGAGGTCGGTGAAGTACTGCACGTACCCGATGACGCCCTGCGCCACGAAGACGAGCAGCAGCTCGCGGGTGCGCGCGCGCGGGCCGGCGGGTGCGTCGACGAGGCGCAGCAGCAGCCAGACGGCGAGGCCCAGCGCCACCACGACCCAGGCGAGCGCCGAGTGGAGCCGGGCGACGGACTCCCAGTCGATCGGCATCCGGGGCACGTCGCTGCTGTCGCCGGCGTGCGGCCCCGAGCCGGTCACGGTGGTGCCGACGACGAGGAGCGCGACGGTGAACCCCGCAAGCACCCAGGCCAGCCGCTTTATCGGCGTCCCGACGAGCGGGCGCGGCCCCTCGTCGCCCTCGCGGGCGCGGAGCCAGGTGAGCGTGGTGACCGTCAACAGGGCGCTGGCGAGGAGGAAGTGGCCGGCGACCGTGTACGGGTTGAGCTCGGTGAGGACGGTGACGCCGCCGATCACGCCGTTCGCCATCACGAGCCAGAACTGCGACCACGCGAGCCTCGTCAGCCCGCGGCGCCGCGGCTTCGCCGCCCTCGCGGTGACGATCGTCCAGCCGACGGCCGCGCTCAACACCCAGGTGAGCATGCGGTTGCCGAACTCGATCGCCCCGTGGACGCCCATCTCCGAGGTGGCGACGAGGCTCTCGGAGCTGCATTTGGGCCAGGTGTCGCACCCCAGCCCGGAGCCGGTGAGGCGTACGGCGCCGCCCGTCACCACGATCAGTACGGAGACGGCGAGCGCGGTGAAGCTGGCTCGCTGGAGGGTCCGCTGGGTCGGGGTCCAGCGAGCGGCGATGTACGCGATCGGGTTGCGTACGACTTCGAGCAGATTCGGCACGGGCCTATCGTAAGCGCCCGCTTGTGCGAACTTTCACGAGGGGGCGCCGAGCGTCGCGCCGGACGGCCGAACTACGCGTCGTCCGGGGTGTGTTGAGTTTTCGCCGGCCTGGCGTCACTCCCACTTGAAGAACCGCGCCGCCGCAGCCGAGCCGACCACCGTCCAGACGGCGAGCACCAGCAGTTGCGGCCACGCGCTCCCCGCGCCGGACTGCAGGACGTCCCGCAGCCCGTCCGAGAGCGCCGACACGGGGAGCAGCTCCAGCACGCCGCCGACGCCGCCGGGGAACCGCTCCAGCGGAACGACGACCCCGCCACCGACGAGCAGCAGCAGGAAGACGAGGTTGGCCCCGGCGAGCGTCGCCTCCGCGCGGAGCGTCCCCGCCATCAGCAGCCCGAGCGAGGAGAACGCCGCCGTCCCCAGAAGGAGCAGCAGGACGGCCGTCGCCGCGCCGGAGGCCGAGAGCCCCGCCGGCGACCAGCCGAGCGCCAGCGCGACGACGGTCAGCAGCACCACTTGGAGGAGCTCGACGACGAGGACGGCACAGGTCTTCGCGGCGAGCAGCCCCGAGCGCGGCAGCGGCGAGGCGCCGAGCCGTTTGAGGACGCCGTACCTCCGCTCGAACCCGGTGCCGATCGCCTGGCCGGTGAACGCGGTGGAGAGGACGGCGAGCGCGAGGATGCCGGGCGCGAGGAAGTCGACACGGGCACCCGCGCCCGTGTCCACGATGTCGACGGCGCTGAAGAGGACGAGCAGCAGCGTCGGGATGACCACGGTGAGCAGCAGTTGCTCGCCGTTGCGCAGAAGGGTGCGGAGCTCCAGGCCGGCGTGTGCGGCGATCATCCGCGGGAGCGGTGCCGCACCGGGGGCGGGGGTGAAGGTGCCGGAGCTCATGGGCGCAGCTCCTTACCTGTCAGCTCCAGGAAGACGTCTTCGAGGGTGCGCCGTTCCACCGCGATCCGGTCGGCGAGGACGCCGTTCTGCGCGCACCAGGAGGTGACGGTGGCGAGGAGTTGCGGATCGACGGTGCCGGTCAGCCGGTAGCTGCCGGGGGAGAGCTCGACGGCGGTGCTGCCGTCGGGGAGTGCCTTGAGGAGCGACTCCAGATCGAGCCCGGGACGCCCGGTGAACCGCAGCGTGTTCTCCGCGCCGCCTCTGCACAGCTCCTCCGGCGTCCCCTCGGCGATGACCCTGCCGCCGTCGACGACGGAGACGCGGTCGGCGAGCTCCTCGGCCTCGTCCATCGCGTGCGTGGTGAGGACGACGGTGACGCCGTCGGCGCGCAGCCGTCGCACGAGGTCCCAAGTGGCCCTGCGCGCCTGCGGATCGAGGCCGGCGGTGGGCTCGTCGAGGAAGACCAGCTCGGGCCGGCCGACCAGGGCGAGCGCCAGCGCGAGTCGCTGCTGCTGGCCGCCGGAGAGCCGGCGGTAGGGCGTGCCGCCGCAGGTGCCGAGGCCGAGGAGCGCGACGAGTTCGGCGACGTCGAGCGGGTTCGCGTGGAGCGAGGCCATGTGGCGGAGCGACTCCTCGGCGCGCGCCATCGGGTAGACGCCGCCGCTCTGGAGCATCACGCCGACACGCGGGCGGAGCGCGGCCGCGTCCTGCCGGGGGTCGAGGCCGAGCACGCGGACGCGTCCGGCGTCGGGGGCGCGGTAGCCCTCGCACGTCTCGATCGTGGTGGTCTTGCCGGCGCCGTTGGGGCCGAGGAAGGCGGTGACGCTGCCGCGTGCGACCGTGAGGTCGAGCCCGTCGACGGCCGTCTTGCCGGCGTACCGCTTCACCAGCCCCGCGACGTCGACGGCCGCTTCCGGAGCCGCTGAACTCTGCATGCGGTGCAGTCTAAGGAGAGGCACCGACAGTCCGTCCGGCGGGCGGCGGGGTGACGTCACGGCAGTGGCGATGACGGCGGGTTACTGAGGTTCGCCTTACGTGATGCAGTCCATTGCGGCTGGTCACGGAGTGCGCTTGCTCGGCTCCCGCGAATTAAGCAACAATGGCGTTGTGAAAAAGACGGGCGAAGGACAGAGGCAGGGTGCGCGGGCCGAGCAGGCCGCCGCGCGCTCGGCGCTGCCCGGCGCCTCCGAAGAGCAGCAGGGCACGAGGAACAGGGTCGCCAGGTCGATCCTCGACCACGGCCCGTCGACCGCGGCCGAGCTCGCCGAGCGGCTCGGGCTCACCCAGGCCGCCGTCCGTCGGCACCTGGACGCCCTCGCGGGCGAGGGCGTGGTGGAGCCGCGCGAACAGCGGGTCTACGGCGCCCGCGGGCGCGGCCGCCCGGCGAAGGTCTTCGCACTCACCGACTGCGGCAGGGACGAGTTCCACCAGGCGTACGACCAGCTCGCGCTGGACGCGCTGCGATGGATCGCCCGTACCGCGGGCGAGGGCGAGCTCGGCGAGGCCGCCGTCGCCTCGTTCGCGAAGGCACGCGTCGAGGCGCAGGCCGAGAGGTACCGCAGCGCGGTCGAGCGGGCCGCGCCCGAGGAGCGGGCCCGGGCGCTCGCCGAGGCCCTCACCGAGGACGGGTACGCTGCCACGGCACGCGCGGCGCCGGCCTCCGCGGGTGAGCAGCTCTGCCAGCACCACTGCCCGGTGGCGCACGCGGCGGAGCAGTACCCGCAGTTGTGCGAGGCGGAGACGGAGGTCTTCTCCCGCCTGCTCGGCACCCACGTGCAGCGGCTCGCCACCATCGCGCACGGCGACGGGGTGTGCACCACCTTCGTCCCGCGCGTACGGGGCGAGCGCTCCGCCGCGCCGCATTCGTCGTCGTCCGAAGCCACCGCGCCGAGGCAGACGCCCCGCCGACAGCCCGGAAGACCGGGAGAATCGGCAGAGCCGGGGCGCCCCGGCTCGCCCCGCAAGAACCGCAAGTCCACCGAAGCAGCACCTGTGAACACGGCCGGGAGGAACCCCGCATGACTTCTCCTACGGAGACTGCCCACCCCGAACTCGAAGGACTGGGCAATTACGAGTACGGCTGGGCCGACTCCGACGCGGCCGGCGCCGCCGCCAAGCGCGGACTCTCCGAGGAGGTCGTCCGCGACATCTCGGGCAAGAAGAACGAGCCCGACTGGATGCTGAAGCTGCGCCTCAAGGGCCACCGGCTCTTCGAGAAGAAGCCCATGCCGAACTGGGGCTCCGACCTCTCCGGCATCGACTTCGACAACATCAAGTACTTCGTCCGCTCCACCGAGCAGCAGGCGCAGACCTGGGAAGACCTCCCCGAGGACATCAAGAACACCTACGACAGGCTCGGCATCCCCGAGGCGGAGAAGCAGCGCCTCGTCGCGGGCGTCGCCGCGCAGTACGAGTCCGAGGTCGTGTACCACCAGATCCGCGAGGACCTGGAGAGGCAGGGCGTCCTCTTCCTCGACACCGACACCGCGCTGCGCGAGCACCCGGAGATCTTCAAGGAGCACTTCGGCACCGTGATCCCGGCCGGCGACAACAAGTTCGCCGCGCTCAACACCGCGGTCTGGTCCGGCGGTTCCTTCATCTACGTCCCGCCGGGCGTCCACGTGGACATCCCGCTCCAGGCGTACTTCCGGATCAACACCGAGAACATGGGCCAGTTCGAGCGGACGCTCATCATCGTCGACGAGAACGCCTACGTGCACTACGTCGAGGGCTGCACCGCGCCGATCTACAACTCGGACTCCCTGCACTCGGCGGTCGTGGAGATCATCGTCAAGAAGGGCGGCCGCTGCCGCTACACGACGATCCAGAACTGGTCGAACAACGTCTACAACCTCGTCACCAAGCGCGCGGTCGCCTATGAGGGCGCGACGATGGAGTGGGTCGACGGCAACCTCGGCTCCAAGGTGACGATGAAGTACCCGGCCGTCTACCTCATGGGCGAGCACGCCAAGGGCGAGACGCTCTCGGTCGCCTTCGCCGGCGAGGACCAGCACCAGGACGCCGGCGCCAAGATGGTCCACATGGCGCCGCGCACCTCGTCGAACATCGTCTCCAAGTCCGTCGCACGCAGCGGCGGTCGCACCTCCTACCGCGGCCTCATCGAGATCGCCGAGGGCGCCGAGGGCTCCAAGTCGAACGTGCTCTGCGACGCCCTCCTGGTCGACACGGTCTCCCGTTCCGACACCTACCCGTACGTCGACGTCCGCGAGGACGACGTCACGATGGGCCACGAGGCGACCGTCTCCAAGGTCAGCGACGACCAGCTCTTCTACCTGATGAGCCGCGGTCTCACCGAGGACGAGGCGATGGCGATGATCGTGCGCGGCTTCGTCGAGCCGATCGCCAAGGAGCTGCCCATGGAGTACGCGCTGGAGCTCAACCGGCTGATCGAGCTGCAGATGGAGGGCGCCGTCGGCTGACGTCCGACACCGCCCCGCAGACCCCCGAACGCGGGCGCGCGGAGACCGGATTCCG
>NZ_AJTQ01000130.1 GCF_000262345.1 Streptomyces xiaopingdaonensis
GCGGGCGACCACCCAGGCAGAGAGAGAGCAAGACGACAGCCATGGCTGAGGCTCAGAGTATTCCGGTCGGTTCCAACACCACCGGATCGATCGCGGTGGCAGCTGAGTCCACCACCGCCACCAGGATGAGCGCACCCCCCTCGTTCGACGTGGCGGAGTTCCCCGTTCCGCACGGCCGCGAGGAGGAGTGGCGGTTCACGCCGCTGGAGCGGCTCAAGGGACTGCACGACGGCTCGGCCGAGCCCACCGGGACGATAAAGAGCGAGATCGAGGCGCCCGAGGGCGTCACGGTCGAGTCGGTCCCGCGGGAGGACTCGCGCGTCGGCCGTGCGGGCAAGCCGGTCGACCGGATCTCGGCGCAGGCGTACTCCGCCTTCGAGAACGCGACCGTCGTCACCGTGCCGAAGGAGGCCGTGCTCGGCGAGCCGGTGCGGATCAACCTCCACGGCGAGGGCGGCGTCACCTACGGCCACACCGTCTTCGACATCGGCGAGTTCGCCGAGGTGGTCGTCGTCATCGACCACGCCGGGGACGCGGTCCGCGCCGCCAACGTGGACTTCCTCGTCGGGGACGGCGCGAAGGTCACCTTCGTCTCCGTCCAGGACTGGGACGACACCGCGGTGCACACCTCGCAGCACAACGCGGTCGTCGGCCGCGACGCCACCTTCAAGTCGGTGGTCGTCACCTTCGGCGGCGACGTCGTGCGGCTCAACCCCCGCGTCACGTACGCGGGCCCGGGCGGCGAGGCGGAGTTCTACGGGCTCTACTTCACCGACAACGCCCAGCACCAGGAGCACCGGCTTCTCGTCGACCACAACCAGCCCAACTGCCGCAGCAACGTGGTCTACAAGGGCGCGCTCCAGGGCGAAGAGGCGCACGCGGTCTGGATCGGGGACGTGCTGATCCGCGCGGAGGCCACCGGCACCGACACGTACGAGCTCAACCGGAACCTCGTCCTCACCGACGGCGCCCGGGTCGACTCGGTCCCGAACCTGGAGATCGAGACGGGCGAGATCGTTGGCGCCGGGCACGCTTCGGCGACCGGCCGCTTCGACGACGAGCAGCTCTTCTACCTCATGGCTCGCGGCATCCCGCAGGTCGAGGCCCGGCGCCTGGTGGTCCGCGGGTTCTTCGCCGAACTCGTCCAGCAGATCGGCCTCCCCGACCTCGAGGAGCGGCTCATCGCGAAGATCGACGAAGAGCTGGAATCCGTCGCATGAGCGAGTTCGTGCGCGTCGCAGCCCTCGGCGAGCTGGAGGAGGACATCCCGCAGCGGGTGGAGGTCTCCGGTGTGCCGGTCTCGGTGGTGCGCACCGAGGGCCAGGTCTTCGCCGTCAACGACATCTGCACGCACGCCAACGTCTCGCTCTCCGAGGGCGAGGTCGAGGACTGCCAGATCGAATGCTGGCTCCACGGCTCCCGGTTCGACCTGCGCACCGGCAAGCCGTCCGGACCGCCCGCTTCCCGCCCTGTACCCGTATACCCCGTAAAGATCGAAGGAGACGGCCCCGAAGCGGCTGTGCTCGTCTCCGTCACCCAGGAGTCCTGAAACCCCATGGCAACGCTTGAGATCAACGACCTGCACGTCTCCGTGGAGGCCGAGAGTGGCCCGGAGGAGATCCTCCGCGGCGTCGACCTGACCGTGAGGCAGGGCGAGACGCACGCGATCATGGGGCCGAACGGCTCCGGCAAGTCGACGCTCGCCTACTCCCTCGCCGGCCACCCGAAGTACACCGTCACCGGCGGCAGCGTCACCCTCGACGGGGAGGACGTGCTGGAGATGACCGTCGACGAGCGCGCCCGCGCCGGCGTCTTCCTCGCGATGCAGTACCCGGTCGAGGTGCCGGGCGTCTCCGTCTCCAACTTCCTGCGCACCTCGGCGACGGCCATCCGCGGCGAGGCCCCGAAGCTCCGTACCTGGGTGAAGGAGGTCAAGGAGGCCATGGAGCGGCTCTCCATCGACCCGGCCTTCGCCGAGCGTTCGGTGAACGAGGGCTTCTCCGGCGGCGAGAAGAAGCGCCACGAGATCCTCCAGCTGGAGCTGCTGAAGCCGCAGATCGCCATCCTCGACGAGACCGACTCGGGCCTCGACGTCGACGCGCTCCGGGTCGTCTCCGAGGGCGTCAACCGCGTCCGCGAGGGCGGCGACGTCGGCACCCTGCTGATCACCCACTACACGCGCATCCTCCGCTACATCAAGCCCGACTTCGTCCACGTCTTCGCGAAGGGCCGCATCGCCGAGTCCGGCGGCGCCGAGCTCGCCGACAAGCTGGAGGAAGAGGGGTACGAGCAGTACGTGAAGGGCGGCGCGGCCGCATGAGGGGCTCATCGGCGGGCCGGCGCGGTCCGCTCACCGCGGCGCGGTCGCACCGCGCGACGAAGGGAGGCGCAGTCGCGTGACACAGATCCCCGGTCTCCTCGACACCGAGGCGATCCGTAAGGACTTCCCCATCCTGGGCCGCACGGTCCACGACGGCGACGGCCTCGTCTACCTGGACAACGCGGCGACCTCGCAGAAGCCGCGCCAGGTCCTCGACGCGCTGCACGAGTACTACGAGCGGCACAACGCCAACGTCCACCGCGGTGTGCACGTGCTCGCCGAGGAGGCCACGGCGCTGTACGAGGGCGCCAGGGACAAGGTCGCCGCGTTCGTCAACGCGCCGTGCAGGGACGAGGTGGTCTTCACGAAGAACGCCTCCGAGTCGCTCAACCTCGTGGCGAACATGCTCGGTTGGGCCGACGAGCCCTACCGGGTGGAGGCCGGCACCGAGATCGTCATCACGGAGATGGAGCACCACTCCAACATCGTCCCGTGGCAGCTGCTCGCCCAGCGCACGGGTGCCGAGCTGAAGTGGTTCGGGCTCACGGACGACGGCCGCCTCGACCTCTCCGCCGTCGAAGAGGTGATCACCGAGCGCACCAAGGTGGTCTCCTTCACGCTCGTCTCGAACATCATGGGCACGTTCAACCCGATCGAGGCGATCGTGCGGCGTGCCCAGGAGGTCGGCGCCCTCGTGGTGGTCGACGCCTCCCAGGCGGCACCGCACATGCCGCTCGACGTCCAGGCGCTCCAGGCCGACTTCGTCGCCTTCACGGGGCACAAGATGTGCGGCCCCACCGGCATCGGCGTCCTGTGGGGCAGGCAGGAACTCCTCGACGATCTGCCGCCGTTCCTCGGCGGCGGCGAGATGATCGAGACGGTCACCATGCACTCGTCGACGTACGCCCCGGCGCCGCACAAGTTCGAGGCGGGCACGCCCCCGATCGCGGAGGCGGTCGGCCTCGGCGCGGCCGTTGACTACCTCTCCTCGATCGGGATGGACCGCGTCCAGGAGCACGAGCACGCGCTCACCGAGTACGCGGTGGCGCGCCTGAAGGAGATCCCCGAGCTGCGGATCATCGGCCCCACCACGGCCGAGGAGCGCGGCGCCACCATCTCGTTCACGCTCGGTGACATCCACCCGCACGACGTCGGGCAGGTCCTCGACGAGCAGGGCATCGCCGTCCGCGTCGGTCACCACTGCGCCCGGCCGGTCTGCCTGCGCTACGGAATTCCTGCGACCACGCGTGCGTCGTTCTATCTGTACTCCACGCCGGCGGAGGTCGATGCCCTCGCCGACGGGCTGGTGCACGTACGGAATTTCTTCGGCTAGGCGGCGCTGGGACGGACTCGTGAAGCTCGACTCGATGTACCAGGAAGTCATCCTGGACCACTACAAGAACCCGCACGGCCGCGGCCTCCGCGAAGGGGACGCGGAGGTGCATCATGTCAACCCGACCTGCGGTGACGAGATCACTCTGCGGGTGAGGTACGAGGGCGGCACGGTCGCCGACGTCTCGTACGAGGGGCAGGGGTGCTCGATCAGCCAGGCGAGCGCCTCGGTCCTCAACGACCTCCTCGTCGGTAAGGAGCTGGCGGACGCGCAGCAGATCCAGGAGACCTTCCTCGAACTGATGCAGTCCAAGGGCCAACTCGAACCCGACGACGCGATGGAGGACGTGCTGGAGGACGCGGTGGCGTTCGCCGGCGTCTCGAAGTACCCGGCGCGCGTCAAGTGCGCCTTGCTGAGCTGGATGGCGTGGAAGGACGCGACGGCGCAGGCGCTGGGCACGGAGCCGGCCGAGTGACCGCGGACACCGCACCGTCGGGCGCAGCAGCCCCGGACGCAACGCAACCGGACCCGAGAGAAGGACACCCGGCATGACCGAGACCACCACCAAGCCAGCGAGCGAGGACGAGGTCCGCGAGGCCATGATGGACGTCGTCGACCCCGAGCTCGGCATCGACGTCGTCAACCTCGGCCTGGTCTACGGCATCCACATCGACGACGACAACGTCGCCACCATCGACATGACGCTCACCTCGGCGGCCTGCCCGCTCACCGACGTCATCGAGGACCAGGCGCGTGCCGCCACCGAGGGCATCGTCAAGGAGTTCCGGATCAACTGGGTCTGGATGCCGCCGTGGGGCCCCGACAAGATCACCGACGACGGCCGCGATCAGCTCAGGGCGCTCGGGTTCAACGTCTGAGCCGGCGCCTCCGGGCTCCGTCCTGCCGTCACCGGCGGACTGCCGTCACCGGCGGGGCGGGGCCTGACGTCGTTGCGGTGCGCCCGCGTTCAGGCGGTCATGTCGAGGACGAAGCGGTAGCGGACGTCGTTGCGCTCCAGCCGGTCCAGGGCGGTGTTCACCTGGTGGGACGGCAGGACCTCGGTCTCGGCGGCGATGCCGTGTGCGGCGCAGAAGTCGAGCATCTCCTGCGTCTCGCCCGTCCCGCCGCTGCCCGCGCCCGCGAGGGTCTTGGCGCCGGTGATCAGCTCGAGGGGCGGGACGCGGAGGTCCTCGCTCGGGACGCCGACGAGGCAGAGCGTCCCGTCGACCGCCAGCGAGCGGAGGTAGGGCTCCAGCGCGTGCGGTGCGCCGACCGTGTCGAGGACGAGGTCGAACCGGCCGACCTGCGCAGCCATCTGCCGCTCGTCCCGGGAGAGGACCACCTCCTCGGCGCCCAGGCGGCGGGCTTCGGCCGCCTTGCCGGGCGAGGTCGTGAACTGCACGACCTCGGCGCCCATGGCGTGGGCGAGGCGGAGCGCCAGGTGTCCGAGGCCGCCCATGCCGACGATGCCGACCTTCCGCCCCGGGGCCGCGCCCCAGCGCCGCAGCGGTACGTAGGTGGTGATGCCCGCGCACATCAGCGGGGCCGTGCCCGCGGGATCGAGTTCTGCGGGCAGCGGGTAGGCGAAGTGCTCATCGACGACGTACCCCGAGGAGAAACCGCCCTGGCCGAGCGAACCGTCGACCGGGTCGACGCCGCCGTAGGTGAGGACCACCCCTTCGTGGCACCAGTTCTCCCGGCCTGCGCGGCAGGCAGGGCAGGTGCGGCAGGAGTCGGCGATGTTGCCCACCGCCACCTCGTCGCCGACCGCGAACCGGGAGACGCCCTCGCCGACCGCGCTCACCGTGCCGACGATCTCGTGCCCCGGCACGAGCGGCGGGGAGGCCGGGTCGCGCGTGCGGACGGCGGTGAGGTCCGACGCGCAGACGCCGCAGTAGCGGACGTCGACCGCTATGTCCGTCCTCCGCAGGTCCCGCCGCTCGAAGTCGTACCGGGCGACGGTCTCACCGGGGGAGTGGGTCGCCCATCCGCTGACTCTGCGCATGTTCCGTCCTGCCTTCCGTGGTCCTTGGCGCTGCGGTGTCCCCTGCCGGGGTGCGCTGGGCGCCCATCTCGTCCTCGCAGTCGAGGCCCCTGCGCGACAGGTCGCGGTGGTGGGCGATCTTCTCCCGCACCACGGTCAAATCCCCGTGCAGCCGGGCTATTTGGGCCTCGATCGCCGCGGCGTGCTCCTCCAGGAGCGCCGTGCGCCTGTCGTGCCACTCCACCCCGTGGCCCATCCGCACGAAGGCCCGGACGTCGTCCACCGGCATGCCGGTGCGCCGAAGCGCCTGCACGAGACGGACGAACCGGACCGCCGCGGGCCGGTACCGGCGCCGCCCGCGCGCGTCCCGCTCCACCAGGGGGAGGAGGCCCTCGCGCTCGTACCACCGCAGGGTGTCGATGCTCAGGCCCGTCTGCTCCGCCACGGCCCTGATGCCTACCGTGTCGGTCTCGGGTGCGTCAGCCATGGTGGAGACGGTAGGAGGTGGAGTGGGCTCCAGGGCAAATCCTTTCGGCGCGGGAGGAGTTGGAGAAGTGCTCGCACCGCGGGGACACGGCACTCGGCTACGAGTGCGAGCCGCCCGCTCCTATCCCCCGGACGAGGCGCACCGGTGCTCCGCGGACAGCGCGTTGACGTAGGAGCGCAGCCAGCCGCGCATCACGGTGCCTTCGCCTTTGATGGACGTGGCGTCTTCGAGTGCCGCTCCGTACTCGGAGGAGGAGTGGACGTGGGCGTAGAGCTTCTTGTCGCCGCAGGGGACGAGAACCCGATCGGTCGCCTTGGAGAGGTTCCGATTGGCTCCTGCTAGCGAGGCTCCGTGGGTGAGTGCGGGGTGCGTGCTCCAGGTGAAGGTTAGGCGGCGGTCTCCGGTGCCGGGGAAGGTGAGTTCGCAGGCGCCGGTGGTGGTGCCGGGTGCGGTGTGTTGTTCCTGTTCGGGGGTTTTGAGGTGGCCTTTGGGTAGGGCGTCGGGTGGTGTGAGGGTGTTGCCGCACAGCGCGGTGTTGTCCGGGGTGTTTGTTGTGGTGGGGCCGCGGAGGTCGATGGGGGAGGAGCGCCAGCGGTCTGGGGCGTCGCAGCCGAGTTTGCTGGTGACGTGGTTGGCGGTTCGTAGGAGGACGGTTGCCAGGTTGGTTTTGTCGGCGCGTGTGTTTTCGAGCTCTACCTGTATGTAGATCTGCGGGTCGCCGCGGACGTTGTCGGGGATGACGGCGTGGCACTTTTGGGGGAGGAGGAGCCATCCTTGCTCGTGAGAGACCGCGCCTGCGCGTTCGCCTGTGAAGTAGGAGTAGGAGGCGTGCCCGTCCCAGACAGCGACGGAGCTGAGGGCGTAGTCGGCTGGTCGCAGGGTGAGTTTTGTGGTCAGTTCGGCGGGTGGTCCACCGCCGATCTTCTGCGCGAGCTCCACGTCGCATGCGAAGCCGTAAGGATCGGTGTTTTCCCGGGCGTTGTCCGTGATCCTGCCTGGCCCGGAGAGGACCGAGTCGACCTCGCCCGCATCGAGTACGTCACGGCAGGACGCTTCCTTTCCGAAGGCGTCCGTGTTCGCCCACACCAAGATCCCTGCGAAAACCGACGCGAGGACGACCACGCTGCCCACAAGCACCAGAACGACGCGACGTTTCCTCATGCTCACTGGCTCCTCTTCACTCTCCACTTCGCATGCGAAGCCGCAGGGTCCTCGTGCTCCGTGGTCCTGTCCGAGAGCCTGTCGGGCCCGAAGAGGACCGAGTTCACCTGTGATAGCGCCATCTACCGCCCAGGCTCTGCCCCTCGTTTCGGAAGCCAGCGCGTGCCCACACGGGCCTGGCGACAGAATCGGTGGTCGTTCACAGCCCCTGACGATTCACTTGTCGGGCGGCAGCGAGACCCGGGGACAGTCATACGTGGTGGCTGTGGCGTCGAGGAAGCTCTGCAGGAAGGTTCTCCGTGCGGGGAACCAGTTCTCGTCATGAAGGAGCGCCCCGTTGAGGGCTGAACGCCAGAGGGTGGCGAAGTACACGTCGCGTTTCTTGCAGTGGAGAACTACGCCCTCCGAAAAGTCAGTTCCCTTTTCGTCCGGAAGTTTGCGCCTGTTCTCGCCTGTGTATTTTACGGCTTTAACGAGCAACGGGTTTTCGGTGACTGAGAACTTCAGAAAGGACTCGTCATGGCGAAGCTGCTCACCTGCCACATGGAAGAAGACGTCGCAGGACCAGTAGGGCGTTTTGTTTCGCAGCGTTATTTCGCTTCTCGGACGGATCTGCTTGGATTCGTATGCGCTCACCGGTAGTTTGAAATCGGGTATCCCGCAGGTGCCGTCCGTTGCCGAGGGGCGCTCGTCCAGGGGGATCTGCAGTGACCCCGGTACCTGAGAACCCTCGGAGGAGGAGCACGCGGCCTCGTCCGTGACCTGCCGCGCCGCGATTGCCAGTGCGTCCTTAAGCCCCGTTGGACTCGCCTTCCCTCCCTTCGTGTCGGCTTCGATGATCGGAACCTGCTTTCGGCCTAGGCGCTCACTCGGGCCGACCTTGCCCCAACACCTCTCCGGGAGCAGAATCCACCCACGTTTGCCGGACACAGCGCCGACGAATCCTCCTCCTGAAAAGGAGGACGCCATAGGAGCTTCGGTCCAGACGGCACTCTGAAACGGGAAATCGCCGTCCATCGCCCTGTTCTTGATAGTTATTTCAGTATTCTCGGTGTTCGGCAGCTTGCTGGTCCGGCTGACGCGGCAGAGAAACTCGGGGCCGTTCTCAGCGGTGTCGACATGTTCGGTTCGGATTCGGCCGGGCCCGTCGAACAGCGATTCTGTCTGCTCCCGAGTGAAAAGTCCCTGACAGTGCTCCTTCGGGCTCAAGAGGTTGGACTCCCACGAGTAGAGCAGGCCGGAAACCACGAGAATCATTCCCAGGAGTGCAGCCCCTGAGGCATAGGTAACTTTCCTCCTCGATGAGGGTTTCACGTTGCTCATCCTTCTCCGCGAAGTGCTTCCAGGGCATTATTGCGCCCGACATGGTAACTTTGTTTTGCCTCGCCGGATGCATGCTCACGCATGTCTTTTGGGACATCGTGCTCGTCTGCCCATGCTTCAAAATAGTCCTGCAGGGCTCTCTCGGCTGCCGAATTCGTCGAGCTCAAGCTCTCCTTCGCGATCGCTTCTTGTTCCTCAATCACGGACTTCTGCCACTCGGACAGTGACGCATCGACGATGCGCTGTGCCGTATCGCCTACGACCGGGATACCTGTGATAGCTCCGCCGCCTGCATGATATCCGTACAGCTTGGTGTCTTCAGCCTTCTCTATTTTGCTGTCGCTCACATCGAGATTCGCATCCGCCGCAACGGCATTCAAAGCGCCGAAAACCTCTCCTACTTTTCTCCCTCTGTTATCGGCCTCCAAGGACGATTCCGTTCCGGTGCCCATGTACTCACTCGATGCGTAACCTCTTTGTGCTTGATTCAGTAGCTCAAAATTCTCAGTTGAGTCCTCCGAGGCGCCACGCATCATTCGCACCAGACTCTCTCTGCTGTTCAGGGTCTGGGAGTTCTCTCCGTTCAAATAGGGTGTCGTGCTCCCGTCCTGCTTTCCGCGTCCCTCTCCCGTCAGGCTGTCGAAGGTATCGGGGGAGTAGTCCGCGAGTGCCCGTGCGAGCGGCTCGCGCATGGACTTGTAGCCGTCCTCGGCCAGTCGCTCGTCGGCCTTGCCGATGTCGTCCTCGCCCTGCTTGCCTTCCGGCTGTCCGTAGTCCAGCGTGTTGACCGCGTCGTGCATGATCCGCGCTTGTGCCTCCGAGTGGCGGCCGAACTCGTTGCTGCCGGAGCCTGGTTCGTTCCCCGTCGCTCCCGCTTCCAGCGCGAGGCCGAAGCCCTTGCGGGCGTCGTCGTCGTGTGTGGGCTTGTCCATGCGGAACTCGCCCTTGTACGTGGTCTCGTCGATGTTCTTCCAGTCCCGGTCGTTGATGAGGTACTCGAGGTTGTCGTTCGACCTGTCGGCGCCCGGGTCGAGGTACGTCTCGGATGCCTTCGGGTCTCTGGACATGACCTCCAGTACGCCGTCGAGCGGGTCGTTGGCGAACCAGCCGTCGTCCTTGCCGCTGTAGTTGCCGTGCAGGTCCCAGATGTCGGGGTCGCCGCCCTGGCTCTTGTCCTCCGCCTTGCGGATGTCGTCGGCCATGTCGTGGAGGAAATCATCGGAGTAGCCGCTGCCTTGCTTCATCAGGGTGGCGAGGCTTTGGTATCCACGGGCCTGCTGGGTATCGCCGGGTCTCCCGGTACTTTCCTTCGAGACGACGTCGAGGTCGAACTGCTCCGTCCCGGCCTTGCGCATCTTCTTGCGCCAGTTCTTGTAGAAGTCCGAGTCGGTGTCCTTGGTGGCGGTGGCGAGAGTGTTGGCGAGGCTCTTCTGGAGACCCGCGTAGTCCTTGCGGTCGCCCTTGTCGCCGGAGTGGGAGAGGTCGCTGAGCTTGTTGGTGAACTTGACCATGCCGTCGGGGCCGAGGGAGTTGAGAAGGGTCTGGCTAAACGCCTTGTCGCCCGCGTTGTCGCGGAAGGCGCGCTGGGCCTCGCGGATGTCCGCGGGGGTGGCCTCGCCGTTGTTGATCCGCGTGGCGATCTCCGCGGTGTTCTTCGCCTCGTACTTCTCGATGTCGCCCTGTGCCTTGCCGTTGAAGCCGCCTGCCGGCGAGTCGCTCCTGGAGGCCTGTTCCAGGGCGGTTTCGACGCCCTGGTCGGCGTCGGTCACCTTCTTCACCGCGGCGTCTATGCGGCGCTGCCAGGTGCGCTCCTTGTCGCGGACGCTCTCCTGGTAGCTGGGGTCGTGGTGGAGCGCCGTCTTGCCGCCTTCGGAGAGCGACTCGGTGTCGAACGTCACTACGCCGCGGGCGGAGACGATCATGTCGTCCTTCTCGGCGTCCTTTTTGACGCCCTTGAGGTCCTCGCGCAGGTCGTGGAACTGCGAGGCGGCCTCCCTCAGCAGTTCGGCGATCGCCTTGGCCTCCGTCTGCGCGTACTTGAACTGCTTGAGAGTGCCGTTGAATTGCTCGTTGCCCGCCACCGCACTGTGGCCGAACCACGTGCGGCCCAGGGAGATCCCGTGGACGTCGCGGCGGTAGGCGGTCTCCTGGTCTTCGAACTCGTCCGCCATGTCCTCCCACGCCTGGGCTGCCGTGGTGAGTGTGGAGAGCTTCGTGGACATGATCTCGTGGTACGTCGGCATGCTGCTTCCCCCGGTGCTGTGCTGTGCGGTTGTGCACGGTTCAGAAGTCGTCCAGGGCGGAGGGCGGGCGCAGCATGCCGGCGGCGCCGCCGTCCGCGCGCTGGAACATGAGGCCGGTGTCGATCAGCGACGTGTGATCCGAACCCAACCTGTGCAGCAGTGACTTGACCTGCTTCCCCCACTCCTTGTGAGCCTTCCGCAGCGCGGTCGACGTGGCCCAGCCGTGGCCGTCCCTGGCGTCGAACTCCTTGACGGCGGTGTTGGTCTTCTCGTCGGCGTAGTCACCGGCGGTCTTCGTGTCCGGGTGGATGTGCTTCTCGATCGCCTTCGCTGCCGCCTTCTTCTCGCTCGGCGAGGAGGCGAGCGCGTCTGCCGGGGCGCCGCCGGGAAGTGGGGTGGTCACTCGGCCTCCAGGGACTCGGCATGTGCGTGTCGTTGTGACGAAAAAGTACCAGCATGCCGTACAGCGAGGAGAGTTGGCGGTGAGAGGTGCGTGCGAGGCTCATGGTGTGCCGGTGCGCCCGGTGTGTGTGCCTCTCCGGTGCGGCGGCTCGCTCGGCCGCTGTGTCGCGCTCTGCTCCTTGGTCCGGAGCGCGGGGAACAGGGACTTCTTCGACACCCTTGCACAAGGCGTGCGTGCATGCGTCACAGCGGGGCGCCGACATCTTCACCGGACGGTTTTTGCTGCCGTTATGTTCCTTCGCGGCGACCCGATTCGGTGGCGGACGTGTATTCGTTCCGCAACGACGTGAAGACGGTGTCCCAAAGGCGTGCCCGGGGTGCACCGACTGGGCATCGGGTGTTCAGAAACCGCAGGTGGGGGCCGTCGACGCGGCTGGCAGACCCCTGCGCCCCCGTGCTTTCATCTGGCCCACCGCAGACGCCTTGTCAACGGCCCCGCATTCCGGGCCTGCGTATGCGGTGTGACGGCACCCTGTCGGGTGCGGTCGCTGATTGCACAGATTCCACCAAGCGAAGGGCAGTGCGCAGAATGCGTAACGACCTCGAGACCCGTGAGATCTCCGACAACGAGCTGGACGCCGTGTCCGGCGGCCTCGGCGGTGCCGTCGGCGGTGTTGTCGGCGGTGCCGTCAACGACGTGACCAACACCGTCGGTTCGCTGGAGACCGTCGGCGCGGCCACCGGCCTCGCCGGTGAGGCCACCGGCACCGTCGGCAACGTCACGGGTGTCAGCCTCGGCCAGTGATCCGCCACGGCGAGTGAGAAGGGCGCCTCGGGCCGTCCTGCGTCCCGCTGCGCCAGACGGTCTGACGAGGGGTTCCGCGCCCTTGCCGGACCGTTCATGAACCCCGGAGCTCCCCCGTTCCGGGGTTCATGTCGTGGCCTCAACCGCCCGGTCCCGTACGGGGATCGGGCAGGACGCCGCCCGCGAACGAGTAGCCGAAGGAAGGTCAGTGCAGTTCCGTCAGAAGGCGCTCTCCCGGTTGCAGTCGCCGGAGGAGCTGGACCTGCCGGTGCGCTTCGCGCGTCCTCCGGGCCGCCTCGTCCTCGCCGTCACGCTCGTCGCGATGGCGGCCGCGGCGGTGTGGGGCGTGACCGGGACCGTCACCAACAAGGTCGAGTCGCCGGGGGTGCTCACCCACGCCGGCGGCAGCTACGTCCTGCAGAGCCCGCTCGCCGGACAGGTCACCGGTGTCTTCGCGGAGGAGGGCGACCGGGTCGAGGCCGGCGCGCCGCTGTTGAGGGTGCGTACGCAGGCCGGGCCGCGCGCGGTGCGCGCCGTCGAGGCGGGGCAGGTGACCACGCTGCTGACGGAGAGCGGCTCGGTCCTCACGCCGGGCGCGGACGTCGCCACCGTCGAGCGGGCCGAGGACCCGGACGAGCCGCTCGTGGCG
>NZ_AJTQ01000131.1 GCF_000262345.1 Streptomyces xiaopingdaonensis
CGGTGAAGCCGGGAGCCGCGGTCGACCTGACCGTGCCCTCGGTGCCGCAGCAGCAGTACGGGGTGCTGCGCGGCCGCGTCGCTGCCGTCGGCCGGGCTCCGCAGACGGCGCAGCAGATCTCCGGCTTCCTCGGTAACGCCGACCTGGCACGGCAGTTCGCGGCGAAGGGCAACCCGCTCCCCGTCCTGGTGAAGCTGGAGCCCTCCTCGACGACGCAGTCGGGCTACGAGTGGTCCTCGAAGGAGGGCCCGCCGCACACCCTCGACTCGACGACGCCGGTCTCCGCCGCCGTCCACCTCGACTCGCAACACCCCGTCGATTGGCTGCTCCCGTGACGAGACGGAAGGAAAACCCGCCGCCGCACCGGTTGCCGCCCGCCGGCCACCGCAGGCGCGGCGCCGAGCCGCGCGGCGGCGCCAGGCGGCGCCCCCCGCAGCGCACTCCCCGCAGGGGAAGGCACGTGCGCACGCCGACCGTGCTCCAGATGGAGGCCGTCGAGTGCGGCGCCGCGGCGCTCGCCATGGTGCTCGCGCACCACGGAAGGCACGTGCCGCTGGAGGAGCTCCGTATCGCCTGCGGCGTCTCGCGCGACGGCTCGCGCGCCTCCAACCTGCTGAAGGCGGCGCGCAGTTACGGCCTGCGCGCCAAGGGCATGCAGATGGACATGGCCGCGCTGGCGGAGGTCGACGCGCCGGCGGTGCTCTTCTGGGAGTTCAACCACTACGTCGTCTTCGACGGGATGGCGCGCCGTCTCGGCCGCCGCGGCGTCCACGTCAACGACCCCGCGCGCGGGCGGCGGTTCGTTCCCCTCGACGACTTCGACGCGAGCTTCACGGGCGTCGTGCTCACCTTCGAGCCCGAGCCGGAGTTCCGCCGCACCGGGCGCAAGCCGGGTGTGCTCAGCGCGATGCCGGCAAGGCTGCGCGGTACGACGGGCACCATGGCGGTCGCGGTGCTCTCGAGCCTGCTGCTGGTGCTCGTCGGCGCGACGGTTCCGGCGCTGAGCCGTACCTATATCGACATGTTCCTTCTCGGGGAGCAGTCCTCGCTCCTCGGCGTCGTCTTCGCCGCCATGGGCGGCGCGTTGGTGCTGACGGTGGTGCTCACCGCGCTCCAGCAGGCGAACCTGCTCCGGGGGCGCATCATCTCGTCGACGCTGGGCAGCGCGCGGTTCCTCGGCCATCTGCTGCGGCTGCCCGTCTCGTTCTTCTCCCAGCGCAACCCCGCGGACCTCGTCCAGCGGCTGCAGTCCAACGACACCGTCGCCGAGACGCTCGCGCGCGACCTCGCCGCGGCCGGTGTCGACGCGGTGGTCGTCGTCGTGTACGCGCTCCTGCTGTGGACCTACGACCCGCAGTTGACCGTCGTCGGTATCGGCATCGCGCTGCTGAACATCGTGGCGATGCGGGTGGTGATCCGGTTGCGCTCGACCGGCACCCAGAAGCTCCGCGCCGACACGGCGCGGCTCACCAACACCTCGTACAGCGGCCTCCAGCTGATCGAGACGATGAAGGCGACCGGCGGCGAGAACGGCTTCTTCCGGCGCTGGGCGGGACAGCACGCCACGACGCTCGAGGTGCAGCAGCAACTCGGCGTCCCCAGCGCGGCGTTGGCCGTCGTCGCGCCGACACTGGCGGCGCTCAACAGCGCGCTGATCCTGATGATCGGCGGGACGCGCGCCGTCGAGGGGCACCTCTCTGTGGGCCTCCTCGTCGCCTTCCAGGCGCTGGTGACGAGCTTCACGACGCCGCTCACCCGGCTCAACGGCGTCGTCGGCCGCATCCAGGACTTCGCCGCCGACGTGGCCCGGCTCAAGGACGTCGAGAACTTCCCCGTCGACCCGCTCTACACGCGCCGCGAACCCCCGGCGAGCAGCCGCAGGTTGCGCGGCCACGTGACGGTCGAGAACGTCACCTTCGGGTACAGCCCGCTCGACGCGCCGCTGCTCAAGGAGTTCTCGCTCGGTGTGGGACCCGGACAGCAGGTCGCGCTCGTCGGCGGTTCGGGGAGCGGCAAGTCGACGGTCTCCAGGCTGATCTCGGGACTCTACACCCCGTGGGAGGGGACGGTGCGCATCGACGGGATGCGGCTCGACGACATCCCGCGCGGGGCGCTCGCCGCCTCCGTCTCCTTCGTCGACCAGGACGTCTTCCTCTTCGAGGGGACGGTCCGCGACAACGTGGCGCTCTGGGACCCGTCGATCCCGGACGAGGAGGTCGTCTCCGCGCTGCGCGACGCAGCCGTCCACGAGGTGGTGGCCCGGCGCCCCGGCGGCGTCAACTGCCGTGTGGAGCAGGACGGGAGGAACTTCTCCGGCGGCCAGCGGCAGCGCCTGGAGATCGCCAGGGCGCTGGTCAGGCGTCCGAGCGTACTCGTCCTCGACGAGGTCACCAGCGCACTCGACGCGGAGACCGAGCAGCAGATCATCGACAACCTGCGGCGGCGCGGCTGCGCCTGCGTCGTCATCGCGCACCGGTTGAGCACCGTGCGGGACAGCGACGAGATCGTCGTCCTGGACCGCGGCAGCGTCGTCGAGCGCGGGCGGCACGAGTGGCTCGTGTCGAGCCCCGAGGCGCGCGGCGCGTACGCCGAACTCGTCAGGGAGCACTAGTGGTCACGCCCGACACCGCCCGGTGGTCCGAGCCCGCCGAGGCGCGGGGGCCCGCCGCCGACCCGGTCGTCGAGGCGACGGGCGCCCTCGGACGGCCGGTCGACACCGCGGGGGCGCGCAGCCTCTCGCTGGAGGGCCCGCACATCCTGTGGCTCGTGGAGGACGGCGGCCTCGACCTCTTCGCCGTCGACGCGGCGCTCCTCGGGCACTGGCACCACCTCGGACGGCTCCACGCCGGCACGCTCCTCCTCGGCCCCGTCGAGGGGGCGCGGCACACCCTCGTCGCGCGTCCGCTCGCCGGCTGCGCGCTGCGCCGTGTCGAGCTGCGCGAGCTCAACAGGCCCGACCAGTACGGCGGTTGGGGCCAGGCGGAAGGGGACACGGGCCAGTGGTACGCGGCGCAGTGGTACGCGGCGCAGCCCGGTGCGCAGCCGAGTCCGCTGGAGGAGGCGTTCGCGCTCGGCGTCGGCCGCGGCCTGCACGTGCTCTACCAGGCGCCGCTCGGCGGACGGAGGCCCGACACCGGGTCGGACGACGACGTGCTCTGGATGCGGGTCCCGCCCGGCAGCGTCCAGTACGGCGCCGTCCACGAGGCGGAGGCGGCCGGCACGCTCCTCGTCGACGGCGCCATGTGGCAGGGGATGCTCGACCAGCAGTACCGCCTGCTCCACGCGCTCGACGAATGGATCGAGCACGCGGAACGCACCCACGAGGACCGCACGGCCGCCGGCATCCGAGCAGGCGAGGCGGCACGGCGGCGCGCGGACGAGGAGCTGCTCGCCTCGATCGGGCGCACGGGGAGCGAGGGGTACGGACGCGGGGACGACGCGACGTTCGCGGCGTGCCGGATCGTCGCGAGAGAGGCGCGGATCGTGCTCACCGAGCCGGGGCACGCACCGGACTCGGACCGGATGGGCCCCGTCGAGCGCATCGCCGTCGCCTCCCGGGTGCGTATCCGCGTGGTGCGGCTCGCGGACGGTTGGTGGCGGGAGAACAGCGGACCGCTCGTGGGGCGCCGGGCGCGTGACGAGTCGCCCGTCGCGCTGGTGTGGCGGCGCGGCAGGTACGAGGCGGTTGACCCGGCCTCGGGTACCCGCGAGCGCGTACGTCGCGCCAACGAGGGGGAGTTCGAGCGGCGCGGCGTGATGTTCTACCGGCCGCTCCCCGAGCGCCCGCTCGGGCTGCTCCGCCTGCTCCGCTTCAGTCTCCGCGGCACCCGCTCGGACCTGCGGAACCTGCTCCTCGGCGGCCTCGTCGCCGTGGCGCTCGGGACGCTGGTGCCGATCGCGACCGGCCAGGTGCTCGGCGTGTACGTCCCCAACGCCGAGACCGGACTGATCATGCGGACCACGCTGGCGCTGGCGGCGTCCGCCGTCGTCGCCGCCTCGTTCATGCTGCTGCAGAACGTCTCGGTGCTGCGGTTGGAGGGGCGGATCGAGGCGTCGCTGCAACCCGCCGTCTGGGACCGGCTGTTGCGGCTGCCGACGCGGTTCTTCGCCACCCGCTCGACGGGCGAGCTGGCGAGCGCGGCGATGGGGATCAGCTCGATCCGGCGGGTGCTCTCGGGGATCGGCTCGGTGGCGATCCAGTCGAGCACCGTCGGTACGGTCAACCTCGTGCTGCTGCTCTTCTACAGCGTGCCCCTGGCGCTGGCGGCGCTGGCGATGCTGCTCGTCGTCGCGGGGGTCTTCGTCGGGCTCGGGGTGTGGCAACTGCGGTGGCAGCGGCAGCTGGTGAGACTCGGCAACAAGCTCAACAATCAGGCGTTCCAGACGCTCAGGGGGCTGCCGAAGCTGCGCGTCGCGGCGGCGGAGAGCTTCGCCTACGCGGCGTGGGCGAAGAAGTTCGCGTACACGCGGCAGCTCCAGCAGCGGGTCGGACGGATCAAGAACACCATCGCGGTGCTCAACGCCGTCTACCTGCCGCTGTGCACGCTCGTGATGTTCATGCTCCTCGCGGGTCCCGCGCGGGGCACCATGTCGGCGAGCTCCTTCCTCACCTTCAACACCGCGGTGACGATGCTGCTCTCCTCGGTGACGCAGCTCACCGGCGCGCTCATCTCGGCCGCCGCCGTCCTGCCGATGTTCGAGCAGGTGAAGCCGGTCTTCCAGGAGGCGCCCGAGGTGCGCGAAGCCAGCGCACAGCCGGGGGAGTTGGCGGGCGGGCTGGAGGCCGACCAGCTCTCCTACCGCTACACCGAGGACGGTCCGCTCGTCCTCGACGGCGTCTCGTTCTCGGTGCGCCCTGGCGAGTTCGTCGCGATCGTCGGGGCGAGCGGCTGCGGGAAGTCGACGCTGCTGCGGCTCCTCATCGGCTTCGACGACCCGTACGCCGGCAGCGTCCGCTACGACGGGCAGGACCTCGCGGCGCTCGACCAGGCCGCCGTCCGCCGCCAGTGCGGCGTCGTGCTGCAGAACGCGGAGCCGTTCACCGGCTCCGTGCTGGAGTGCATCTGCGGAGCCGAGTCGTACTCGCTGGAGGAGGCGTGGGAGGCCGCCGCGATGGCGGGCCTCGCCGAGGACATCGAGGCGATGCCGATGGGCATGCACACGATGCTCTCGGACGGGGGCGGCACCGTATCGGGAGGCCAGCGCCAGCGGTTGATGATCGCGCAGGCGCTCGTGCGCAAGCCGCGCCTCCTCTTCTTCGACGAGGCGACCAGCGCCCTCGACAACCGCACCCAGCGCACCGTCATGGAGGCGACGGGCGCCCTCGACGCCACCCGCGTGATGATCGCGCACCGGCTCTCCACCGTCCTCGACGCGGACCGCGTGCTCGTCCTCGACGCGGGCCGCCTGGTGCAGCAGGGCCCTCCGGACGAGCTCCTCGCCGACGAGCAGGGCCTCTTCCGGCAGCTCGTGCGCCGGCAGATGCAGTGACCGCCGACGGCCCCGCGACGTACGGCGGTTAGCGTGGGCGCCGGCCAACAGGAGCCTCGTACCCGTGATCGCGGTGCGAACAGAGAGGAAAGGTGAGACGAGTGGTGGACATGGAAGCGGCGGCCCGGCAGGTCTTCGACCGGTACGACCTCGACGGCGACGGCCTGCTCACGGCCGAGGAGTACCGGCAGGTGGCCACCGAGCTCGGTGACGGGGGCGTCACCGAGGACGCCGCCGCCGACCTGGTGGCGACGCTCGACACCGACGGCGACCAGCGCGTCTCCTTCGCGGAGTTCTGGGCGGCGATGCGCCCCTGACCCGCGGCGCCGTCGCCGGGCGCGGACGGCCTGCGTACGACCGTACACAACGATGTGTACACTCGTACGCATGGTCTACTTGACGCTCACCGGAGCCATCATCGCGGAAGTGCTGGGAACGACCGCGATGAAGTACAGCGACGGATTCACGAAGCTGTGGCCGTCGCTGGGCACGGCCCTCGGGTACGTGCTCGCCTTCGCGCTGCTCGCCCAGACGCTCAAGACCCTGCCGATCGGCACCGCTTACGCGATCTGGTCCGGCATGGGCACGGCGGCGATCGCGGTGATCGGCATGCTCTTCGTCGGTGAGGCGATGACCGCGGCGAAGGTCGGCGGCCTCCTCCTCGTGATCGCCGGCGTCGTCGTCCTCAACCTCGACGGAGCGCACTGATGGCCGCCCGCCGATACGATCCGGACCGCCGGCAGCGCATCATCGAGGCGGCGCTGCGGATCGTCGAGCACAAGGGCATCGCCGCGCTCAGCCACCGCAGCGTCGCCGCCGAGGCCGACGTGCCGCTCGGCTCGACGACGTACCATTTCGCCAGCCTCGACGACCTGCTCGTCGCCGCCCTCGAACGGGTGACGTGCTTCCCGCTGGCGGGCATCGAGAGCTGGGCGGCCGAACTCGCCGCGGGCGAGACGCCGTTCGTCGACGCGCTCACGGAGGTCCTCGCCGAGTACGCGGAGGGCGGCCACGGACGTATCCGCCTGGAGTACGAGCTCTACCTCGCCGCGCTCACCAGGCCCGCGCTCCAACCGCTCGCGGCGGCCTGGATGGACGACTTCGCGCGGGTGCTCGGCCGGCACACGCCGGACGAGCACACGGCGCGCGTCCTCGTCGCGCTCGTCGACGGCCTGCTGCTCCAGTTCCTGCTCACGGACCGGCAGTTCGACCGCGACCAGGTCCGCTCCGCGCTCGCGCGCGTGCTCGGCTGAGCGGCGCCCACCGGGAAGCGGCCCCGGTGGGCGCGGCGCCTCACAGTCCGCCCCAGACCTCCTCCGCGGTCTCCACGATCAGCCGCAGCTTGGCGAACTGCTCCTCCTGCGTGAGGTTGTTGCCCTCCTGCGTGGAGGAGAAGCCGCACTGCGGGGAGAGGCAGAGCTGGTCGGCGTCGACGTACCGGGCGGCTTCGTCGATGCGCCGCTTGAGTGCGTCGTTGCTCTCCAACTCCGGCCGCTTGCTCGTGACGAGGCCGAGGACCACCTGCTTGCCCGCCGGGACGTACCGCAGCGGCTCGAAGCCGCCCGAGCGCGCGTCGTCGAACTCCAGGAAGAAGCCGTCGACGTCGAGCCCGCCGAAGAGGGCCTCCGCGACGTAGTCGTAGGAGCCCGAAGCCGCCCACGAGGAGGCGAAGTTGCCGCGGCACAGGTGCGTCGTGACGCGCAGGTCGGCCGGGCGGTCGCGGAGGGCGCGGTTGATGTTCGCGATGTACGTCTCGTGCTGGTGCGCGGGGTCGCCGCCGAGCTCCGCGACGTGGGCGCGCTGCTCGGGGTCGTTGAGGTAGGCGAGCGAGGTGTCGTCCAACTGGAGGTAGCGGCAGCCGAGTCGGTGGACGCCGCGGATCTCGGCTGCGTAGGCCGCCGTGAGATCGGTCCAGAACGCGTCGAGGTCCGGGTAGACCTCCTGGTCGATCGCCGAGCGCCCGCCGCGGTAGTGGACCATGCTCGGCGACGGGATGGTGAGCTTCGGCGTGGTGCCCTGCGGGGCGTTGTCGCGGAGGAAGGCGAAGGCGTCGCCGAAGAGGACGTCGTCGAGCCGGATGCGGCCGTCGACCCTGGCGGTGGCGAATTGCGCGGCGACGTCCCCGCTCTCGTTGTGGAAGGTGACGTCGACCGTGGTGTCGTCGACGCGGGTGACGCCGCCGAGGCCGTAGATGAAGTCCATGTGCCAGGAGCTGCGCCGGAATTCGCCGTCCGTGACGGTGCGCAGCCCCGTCTCGTGCTGGCGGCGCACCACGTCGCGGACGGCGGCGTCCTCCGCCGCTCCGAGCTGCTCCGCGGTGAGGGCGCCGGACGCGTACTCCGCTCTCGCGCGCTTGAGCGCCTCGGGGCGCAGCAGGCTGCCGACGTGGTCGGCCCGGAAGGGCGGGAGGCTCGTGCGCGTCGCCATGCGGTGCTCCTCTCTGCCGGCGGCCGCGGCCGCCGACCGGAATGGTTCACTCCTCAACAAGCCACCCTCACACGCGCGTGATCAGCGGGCGAGACCGTACCGACGGCGTACTCTCGCCAACGCGTGCGCAGCGGCCACGAGAGCCCGGACGCCGGTTGGTCACCGCGCCCGTCCGCCGGTTAGCGTTCTCACCATGACCGAAGCCTCCACCACCCGCACGACCGGCGCCGTCGGCGCCGGGCTCGCCACCGTCTCGTCCGACGGAACCGTGCTCGACACGTGGTTCCCCAGCCCCGAGCTCGTCGCCGAGCCTGGACCGGCCGGAACCGAGACGCTCAGCCCCGAGCGCGCCGCCGAACTGCTGGGCGACGCGGCCGTGCAGGCGATCGGGCCCGACCCCCGGCGGGGCGTCGACGTCCTCGCCGTCCGCACCGTCGTCCCCTCGCTCGACGAGAAGCCGCTCGACGCGCACGACGTCTACCTCCGCCTCCACCTGCTCAGCCACCGGTTCGTCCGCCCGCACGGCGTGAGCCTGGAGGGAATCTTCGGGCTGATCGCCAACGTCGCGTGGACCAACCTCGGGCCCGTGCCGGTCGACGAGGTCGAGCAGACCCGGCTGCGCACCCGCGCCGAGGGGCTCGCGCTCAACGTCACCAGCATCGACAAGTTCCCGCGTATGAGCGACTACGTGGCGCCCAAGGGCGTCCGCATCGGCGACGCCGACCGCGTCCGCCTCGGCGCGCACCTCGCCGAGGGCACCACCGTGATGCACGAGGGCTTCTGCAACTACAACGCCGGCACCCTCGGCGCCTCGATGGTCGAGGGGCGCATCAGCGCGGGCGTCGTCGTCGGCGACGGCTCCGACATCGGCGGCGGCTCCTCGATCATGGGCACGCTCTCCGGCGGCGGCAAGGAGACGATCCGGATCGGCGAGCGGTGCCTCCTCGGCGCCCAGGCCGGCATCGGGATCTCCCTCGGGAACGACTGCGTCGTGGAGGCCGGGCTCTACGTCACGGCCGGCACCCGGGTCACCCTCCCCGACGGCCAGGTCGTCAAGGCCGTCGAGCTCACCGGCGCCGACAACCTCCTCTACCGCCGCAACTCCACCTCGGGCACGGTCGAGGCGCTCCCGCGCACCGGCTCCTGGGGCGGTCTCAACGAGGCGCTCCACCACAACTGAGCCCTGCGGGGCGCCGGCAGGACCGCGCCGCCCGTCCGGTCCCGGCGCGGTTCCGCCGGGACCGGAGCGACCGCCCTGGATCTGTCGCCGCCCGGACGTTTAGGGTTCAAGAATGGCGATAATAGAGGCGAAGGACCTGCGCAAGGTCTACGGGGGAAAGCCTGCCGTCGACGGGGTCTCGTTCGAGGTGGAAGAAGGCGAGATCTTCGGGGTGCTCGGGCCGAACGGCGCGGGGAAGACCACCACCGTCGAGTGCATCGAGGGGCTCCGCACACCGGACGCGGGCGAGGTACGCGTCTCCGGACTCGATCCCGTGACCGACCGGGACGAAGTGATGCAGCTCCTCGGGGCACAGCTCCAGGAGAGCCAACTCCAGCAGAAGCTCACCGTCCGCGAGGCGCTGGAGCTCTACACCGCGTTCTACCGGGCACCCGCCGACTGGCGCGCGCTCGTCGAACGCCTCGACCTCGCCGAGCAGTTGGACACCCGCTTCGCGAAGCTGTCGGGCGGTCAGAAGCAGCGCCTCTTCATCGCGCTGGCGCTCGTGGGCAACCCGAGCGTCGTCGTCCTCGACGAGCTCACCACCGGACTCGACCCGCGCGGACGCCGCGACACCTGGTCCCTCATCGAGAGCGTCCGCGACTCCGGTGTCACGGTGCTGCTCGTCACCCACTTCATGGAGGAGGCACAGCGCCTCTGCGACCGCGTCGCCGTGATCGACTCCGGCCGCGTCGTCGCGCTCGACACCCCCGACGGCCTGGTGCGGCAGTCCGCCAGCTCGACGGTGGTCTCCTTCACGCCCTCGCCCGCCCTCGACGATCTGGAGCTGCGCGCGCTCCCCGAGGTCGGCGCCGTCACCGAGCGCCGCGGCCGCGTCACGCTCACCGGGAGCGACGAGACCGTCAACGCGCTGGTGCGGCTCCTCGCCGCCCGCGAGGTCTCGGCCGAGCGGCTGCGGATCGAGGACGCCACCCTCGACGACGCCTTCCTCGACCTCACCGCCGCCGAGGAGGACGCAGCCGAGCCGGCCGCGCAACCCACCGCCCCCCGCTCCGGCGACGCCCAGGCGGTGCGCTGACCATGGCCGCCACCCGCACCACGCCGCCGACGCCCACCGCGCCCACCGGCGCCCCGGCCTCGGCGCTCTCCAGCTCGACCGCGATCCTGCGCACCGAGTTCCGGCTCTTCTGCCGCGAGGCCGGGGCGCTCTTCTGGATTCTCGCCTTCCCGACGCTCCTCCTCGTCGTCCTCGGTTTCATCCCGGAGTTCCGGCAGCCCAACGAGGAGATGGGGGGCACCCGCGTCATCGACCTCTACGTGCCCGTCGCCGTCCTCCTCGCGACGATCACCGCGGGCATCCAGTCGATGCCGACCGTCCTCACCGGCTACCGCGAGCGCGGGGTCCTCCGGCGGCTCCGGGTCACCCCGGCCCGGCCGGCGAGCCTCCTCGTCGCGCAGCTCCTGCTCCACGGCGCCGCGGTGCTCGTCTCCGGCGCCGTCGCGCTCACGGTGGGCCGCCTCGTCTACGACGTACCGCTGCCGCAGCAGCCGTTCGGATACGCGGTCGCCTTCGTCCTCGCCACCTTCGCCTCGCTCGCGATCGGGACGCTGATCTCCGCCTTCTCCAGGACGACGAAGATCTCCGGCGTCATCGGCACCGTCGTCTTCTTCCCGATGATGTTCACCTCGGGCGTCTGGCTTCCCGTCCAGGCCATGCCCGACGTGGTGCGGAACATCGTGGAGTGGACGCCGCTCGGGGCGGCTTCGCAGGCGCTCGACGCGGCCGCCGGGGGAAGCTGGCCCGCATGGCTGGACCTCCTCGTCACCGCCGTGTGGGGCGTGGTCGTCGTGGCGGGGGCCGCGCGGTGGTTCCGCTGGGAGTGATCTCCCGGGGGGTGCCAACCCGCGTCGGGGGAAGGGGAGTTGCTTAGGATGCCGGGATGATCTCGGCACCGCCTCCCCGTTCCCCCGACACCTCCGACGGTCCGCCTGCGGCGCCCTCTCCGCCTCCGGCCGGGCTGCGCGGCCTGCTGGCCGGCGCCGGCTACCTCCTGCGCGGGCAGCGCTGGGTGCTGGGGCACGGCAGATGGTTCGGGTTCGGGCTGCTCCCCGCCCTGGTCACGCTGGTGATCTACGCCGCCGCACTCCTCGTCCTCGCCTTCTGGGCCGACGACCTAGCCGCCTGGGCGACGCCCTTCGCCGACGACTGGGAATCCCCCTGGCCCGGACTGCTGCGGGGCGTCTTCGCCGTGCTCCTCTGGCTCGGCGTGCTGCTCCTCGCGGCGCTGACTTTCACCGCCGTCGCGCTCCTCGTCGGCGACCCCTTCTACGAGAAGCTGTCCGAGCAGGTGGAGCTCTCCGAGGGGGAGTGCCCGGAGGGCGAAGACCTGCCGCTGTGGCGGGAGCTGTGGATCTCGTTGCGGGACAGCGGCTACGTCCTCTACCGCGCGGCGCTGTGGGGCGTCCCGCTCTTCGTCCTCGGCTTCGTGCCCTTCGTCGGACAGACGGTCGTCCCGGTGCTCGGGTTCTGCGTCTCCGGGTTCTTCCTCACCCTGGAGCTCGCCTCGGTCGGGATGCAGCGCAGGGGGATCGACGTGCGCGAACGGCAGCGCGTGCTGCGGGAGTTCAGGGCGGCGGCGCTCGGGTTCGGGGTGCC
Source organism: Streptomyces xiaopingdaonensis (assembly GCF_000262345.1). Lineage (GTDB taxonomy): Bacteria > Actinomycetota > Actinomycetes > Streptomycetales > Streptomycetaceae > Streptomyces > Streptomyces xiaopingdaonensis. The sequence goes on from NZ_AJTQ01000131.1 coordinate 11,754, forward strand.
GCTGGTGCTGGCGTTCCTGCTGCCCGTCGTCGCCGTGGTGCTGATGCCGGGGGCCGTGGCCGGGGCGGTGCTGCTCGTGCGGGCGATGGTGGACGACGGGGCCGCTGCCGAGGCCGCCGAGTAGCCCGCGGCGCCGGCGTGGCGTCACGGGCACCGGGGCGTGCGGGTGCGGCTCAGCGCCGGGGGCGCAGCCGTACCACCGACGGGTCGTGGTCGCTCGACTGGTCGGCGAACTCGGCGTTGAGGTGCACGATGTCGTAGTCGGCGGCGCCCGCGCCCGGGCTGGTGAGCAGGTGGTCGAGGGTCTGCGAGTTGCCGTTGAAGACGTAGCCGTACCGCTCGTTCGCGGGTAGCGCGTCCATCGGGCTGGTGAGCGCGGCGTCCGTGCGGAGCGCGTCGAGCGCCGGGGAGAACGGGAAGTCGTTGAAGTCGCCGCCGGCGACCACGGCGGCGTTCCGGTCGACCTTCCGCACCTGCGCCGCGAACTCGTTGACGAGGCGGGCCTGTTCGATCCGCTGCGGCTCGGAGTGGCGCGCCGGCGGCTGGGAGCGGCCCTCCATCGGCTGGTCGCCGTCGAGGTCGCCGCCGCCCTTGGAGCTGAAGTGGTTGGCGACGACGAAGACAGTCCGCCCCCTGAAGACGAACTCCCCGGCGAGCGGCTTCCGGCTCGCCTCCCATGCGTCGTCCTGCGGTGCGATCCGTCCGGGCGAGACACTCAACCGCGGTGCGCCGTCCGCCTCTTCGACGCGCACGGGGGTGGTCGCGTCGCCGCCGGGCCGGTCGGTGAAGGAGACCCGCTCCGGGTCGAAGAGGAAGGCGACGCGGATGTTCCCGCCCGGCTGGCCCCCGTCCGCGTTGTCCTCGGGGTCGATCTGCCGCCACTCGTAGGCGGGCCCGCCGGCCTCGCGCACGGCGGCGGTGAGCGCATCGAGGGTCTCCGCCGCCGAGACGGTGCCGTCGTCCTCGGGGCCGCTGTCGTCCTGGGCCTCCTCCAGGGTGACGATGTCCGGCGAGGCGAGGTTCTCGACGAGCCCCTCCGCGAGGCGCGCGAACTTCTCCCGCGGCGTGGCGGGGGAGAGGTTCTCCACGTTGTAGGTGGCGACGGAGAGTTCGTCGGGGCGGTGCTCGCGGGTGCGTTCGCGCTCCAGGCCGCCCGAGTGGTGCCGTCCCATCGAGGTCGCGCGGAGGGTGTAGCCGCCGAACTGCTCGTAGTCGAGAGGTCCTTCGGTGCGTCCTCCGAGCACGTCGCCGACATCGGCCTGCGGGAAGGGGTGCAGGTCGGCGTCGAGGAGCGAGGAGACCTTGAGCCGCGCGGAGTTGTGGTGTGCGTACGAGCCGTAGAGCGTGCCGCCGCGCGGGGTGGGGTGCTGCCGCGGGTCCGTGGTGACCCACAGGTCGTCGTAGGCCGAAGTCGGCCCGACGACACGGGTGTTGGTGACGGCGACGCGCATGCCCTCCAGGGACTCGTACCGGTCGAGCGCGTAGCGGCCGGGGCGCAGGCGGCGGTCCTCGATGCTGCCGCCCTCGGCCTGCGGCGCGTAGCGCGTCGGCACGGTGCGCGCGTCGAGGCGGTGGGCGGCCGGGAGGCTGTTGCCTTGCGAGCGCACCGTCCACTCCGGCTCGGTGAGTTGGGTCACCGACTGGCCGCCTGCCTCCTTGCCGCCCGGGTAGTACTCGGCGACGGTGCCGTCGAGGCGCAGCTCGTCGCCCGCCTCGACGTCGGGCGTCTCGCCGCCGGTGTGGACGTAGACGGCCTCGCTCGTCGCCGGGTCGCCGTCGGGGCGCCGGTCCTGGAGCCAGAAGCCGCGCGCAGAGCCGAACTCCCGTACGGCGGTGACAATTCCGGGGACGTCGCCGACGCGCTCGCCGAGGAGGGGGGAGATTCGGGTGTTCCCCTGGACGTCGTGGATGCGTACCCCGTCGTCGGTCGCTGCGGCGTGCTGCGGGGCGGCGAGCAGGCCGGCGCAGAGCGCCGCTGCGGTGAGTGTCGAGGTGCGGACGAGGCGGGACGACGGCAAGGCGGGCCTCCGGGGTGCTCGGCGGTGTCGGTGGGGCGACTGCCGGCGGCGGGGCCGCCGGCGGACTGCCGCGGCATTCTCTACGCGCGTAAAGTCTGTTGCGGAAACGGGAGTTGTCAAGGACGTGACGACATGCGCCGACCCGGAGCGCCCCGCGGGTCCGCCGCCGCGGCAGAGGAACGTGCCGCCGCCGGCTGCCACGCGACTGCCACGCGCCGACGACCGGGACACGATGCGGGCATCAGCGGACAGATCCCGACTACCCTGGGGCCCGGCAGGCTCTCGCAGATCCGTAGGAGTTGAACACGCTGATGTCCGGTGACGACCGTCCCACCATGCCGCCCGTGCGGCTGCCCGCGGACGCCGAGCTGGCGCGGGACGCGCTCGCCGCCCCGCTCTTCGCGTACGCCGTCCGGCTCGCGCGCTGGGCCGGCACCGGCGTCCCCGTCGGCGCCGGCGGCGAACTCCTCGACGAGCAGCTCAAGTCGGCCGCCTCCGAACTCGACCTCGGTGCGACACCGGAGGAGCTCGGTGCGGTCTCCGACGCCTGGAACCTCGCCGTCGACACCGGCCTTCTCGACGTCGCGGAGGACGGCACCGACAGCGCGGACGCCGCCCCCGGCGCCCCGCTCGACGAGCCGGTCGGCACCGCACGCCCGGGCTCGGAGCTGGACCTCCTCGAGGAGGGCAACCCCGAGGAGGTGCTCGAACTCTGGCGCAACGGCCTCGACTCCGTCCTCGCCGATGCGGCCACCCCCAGCTTCGAGGACCTCCTCGGCGGCATCGAGGGCGCCGTCTCGGAGGACGGCACCGTCAACCCGGACGCCATCGACCTCGACTCGATCGACTGGAATCCGGAGGAGGAGGCCGAAGCCCTCGACAGCGCGCTCGGCGGCCTCTACCTCCTCACCGTCGGCGACCCGTCCGTCGCCGAGGGCTCGATGGTCCCGCTGCCCGTCCTCGCCGCCTCCATGGTCGTCCCCGACGACATGGACGAGCCGACCGACGAGGTGCTGGAGGCCGTCTCCGAGGTGATGATGCGCCTCGACGAGCAGTTCAGGCTGCTGGAGCCGACAGGCCTCGTCGAGTACCGCCCCGTCGACGAGGCCCTCACCCAGGAGGCGGGCGAGGACAGCGAGCTCCCCGCCGACCTCGACGACGAGGACGTCACCAAGTACGGCATGGTCAAGCTCACCCCGCTCGGGCTCCACGGCGTCCGCGAGCGGATGCGCGAGGCGGGGATCGAGGCGCCGCTCGTCGGCGACCTCGCCGAACGCCCAGCCGAGGAGCTCCTCGCCGCCCTCCCCGCGTACACGGAGGAGAGCGCCCAGGGCGAGATCGAGGCGTGGCTCGCGGCGCGCAAGCCGCTGGAGGCCGCGCGCGAACTCCTCGCCGCAGCACGGGGTTCCGACGAGGAGGGCCCGGCCCGCCGCCTCTCCTGCCAGCAGGCGCTCTCACTCGCCGGCCCCGAGGCGGAGCCCGCGCTCCGCGGCGTCCTCGACGACCGCGAACTCGGCGGGCTCGCCCGCGTCTGGCTCGCCGAGCGCGGTGCGACGGACGTGCCGCAGCCCGACGAGGAGATGGTCTTCTGGCTCACCGTCGACACCATCGCGGCCCAGCTGCGCACCGTCGGCGAGCCCGAGGAACTCCAGGGCCTCGTCCAGGGGCTGGTCGATCAGCACACGGGGTTCTTCGACCGTGCCTGGCGCGTCGACCACCCGGCGACGGGCGAGGTCCTCGAAGCGATGGGCCGCGTCCACCCCGACAAGAGCACGGCCAAGGAAGCACGCAAGGCGGCCTTCAAGGCGCGGAGCAACCAGGCCTGACCGCGGGTGAGCGGCGGCGGTGCCTCGCCGCCGCTCATCCGCCGGTGTCCGGTGCCTCAGGGGCTGCGCCGTGGCGCCCGTCGCCCGCTGCGAACCGGGCGACGCCGCGCTCCGCCTCCGCCAACGACCGCAGTCCGCGGTCCAGTTCGTTCGCCATCGCGGCCTCCTCGCACAACCCTTCCTGCTCTCTGAGCGAGGCGAGGTCGCCGCGGAGGCACGTCTGCGGGAACTCGGCGATCCGCGCGGCGAGTTGCTCCGCCTCTCGACGTGCCTCGCCGTCGGGCACGACGCGGTTGACGAGTCCCGTCCGCAGCGCCTCACCGGCGCCGACCCCGCGCCCCGTCAGGATCAGGTCGGCCGCGTGCGAGGCGCCGACGAGCCGGGGCAGCCGGACGGTGCCGCCGCCGACGAGCGGGACGCCCCAGCGGCGGCAGAGGACCCCGAGTACGGCGCTCTCTTCGGCGACGCGCAGATCGCACCAGAGCGCCAACTCCAGCCCGCCCGCGGCCGCGTGACCGCTCACCGCGGCGATGACGGGCTTGCCCGTCCGCATGCGGGCCGGCCCCATCGGCGCGTCGCCCCCGCGGGCCACGCGGTTGGCGCGCTCCGTACCGAACGCCTTGAGGTCGGCGCCGGAGCAGAAGGTGCCGCCCTCGCCCCACACGACGGCGACATGCGCCCCCGGGTCGGCGTCGAACTCCCTGAAGGCGTCGGCGAGTCGGGCCGCCGTCGGGCCGTCGACGGCGTTCCGCCGCTCCGGGCGGGAGAGGACGACGGTGGTGACGCGGCCCTCGCGTTGCGTGCGTACCGGCATGCCTGCCTCCGTGGCGGTCGTGTCGTCGGTGCGGGTCAGGCGCCGCGGACCACGAGGGAGGCGAGGAGCTCGTCGGTCGCCGCGGCGACCGCGTCGACGGCACGGTCGAACGCCTCCGCGTTGTGCGCGGCCGGACGGCGGAAGCCGGAGACCTTCCGGACGTACTGGAGAGCGGCGGCGCGGACCTCCTCCTCGGTGACGTCCTCGGTGTACGGCGGGCGGAGGGTGTGGATGCTTCTGCACATACGGCCGAAGGTACGCGCCGCCGCTCGCACCGGGGCGACGAGCGGCGAGGCGTCTCACATCTGATCTCGTGAGGTGAGACGGTTCCCCCGGTGCGGCGTCGCGTCCATTACCGTGACACGCATGTTCGGACTCGCCCGTCAGCTCGCGCTCGCGCTCTTCGCGGCCACGACCTGGAGCGTGGACGACGCGCTCTGTCGTCACTGACGTACTCCCGCGGGTCCTCCACGGACTCTCCAGCGACCGCACGCGCCGCGTCGCCCCTCCGCTCGACTCCCAAGCAGCGCCGCCGACACACGTGTGCCCGGCCTCACTCCACGGAGACGCTCGTGACCACCGCTCCCCCCGCCGAGGCGCCCCCGCGCCCGGCGCTCCTCACCCCGTCCCCCACCTCCGCCCCCGCGCCCGAGCCGGCGCCCGCGCCGCCCGTGCGCAAGGGCCCGCTCGCCGTGGCCGGTGTGCTCGGGCTCGCGCTCACCGCCTACGTATGGGCGACGCACGGTGCCGAGCCCGGCGTCCTGCTCCTCCTCGGCATCGGCCTCGGCGTCGCGCTCTTCCACTCGCGGTTCGGCTTCACCTCCGCCTGGCGGCAGCTCGTCGGGGTGGGCAACGGGACGGGGCTGCGCGCCCACGCCCTCCTCCTCGCCACGACCGCCACGCTCTTCGCGCTGATCATCGGTACGGGGACAGGGCTCTTCGGCTCCGAGCCGGCGCCGAGTACGGGGCCGCTCGGCATCGGGCTCCTCGTCGGGGCCTTCGTCTTCGCCGTCGGCATGCAGATCGGCGGGGCCTGCGCGTCCGGCACGCTCTTCGCCGTCGGCTCGGGGCAGAGCGCCATCGTGCTCACGCTCGGCGGATTCGTCATCGGTTCGACCCTGGCCGCCTGGCAGTTCGGCCTCTGGAGCGACCTGCCCGCGCTCGATCCGGTGCTCCTCTCCGACCACGTCGGCTGGTTCGGCTCCTGGGCGCTCACGCTCGCCGTCCTCGCCGGCGTCTGGTTCCTCGCCCGTACGGTGCAGGCCCGCCGCAACCCGCCGCCGGTGGGCGCACCGCCGTCCGCGAAGGGCGCCCTCGCGCGCGCGGTGCGCGGCTCCTGGCCGCTCGCGGCCGGGGCGCTCGCACTGGCGCTCCTCGGCGGCGCCGTGCTGCTCGTCTCCGGTGGCGCGTGGGGGATCACCAGCGCCTTCGCGCTCTGGGGCTCCAAGCTCGTCGGTCTGCTGGGAGGCTCGCCCGAGACGTGGGCGTTCTGGCAGGAGCCGGGCAACGCCGAGAAGTTGAATGGTGCGGTCCTCGCCGACAAGAACAGCCTCACCGACATCGGCATCATGATCGGCGCCGCCGTCGCGGCGGCCGCGGGAGGCGTCTGGACGCTGTACCGCAAGGTTCCCGCGCGCATGGCCGTGGGCGCCGTCGTCGGCGGCATCCTCATGGGGGTCGGCGCCCGCCTCGCCAGCGGCTGCAACATCGGCGCCTACCTCGCCGGCATCTCCTCCGGCAGCCTCCACGGCTGGCTCTGGGGCGCCGTCGCGCTCGTCGGCACCTGGGTCGGTCTCAAGTGCCGTCCACTCTTCGGGCTGGGGGTGCCCAAGCACGGAGACGGGGCCTGCTGAACCCGCCACCCGCCGCACCGTCCCCGTCCCGAATGCCGGGACGGGGACGTTCGCGTTCCGGCAACCCGGTGCACCCCGCGCCGATTGACGCGCCCTCCACTCCGCACCGCCGCGCGCTCCGTACGATCGCCGAATCCGACGAAGCGTGCGTATGCGGACACAGTGCGGTGTCCGAGGTGCACCACGGAGCAAAGGGCGTGAGGCACTCCATGGCAGAGAACCCCGGGAACCCGCCGGCTCGGGAGGGCGGGACCGACGGCGGGGACGGGGCCGCCGCCGCGCTGTCCCCGCAGGTGCGCGGCGAGCTGGAGCGGCGCGTCGAACGCAGCGGCAAGGCCATGGAGGAGGACGACGTCCACGTCGTCCAGCCGACCATGCTGAAGCGGGCGGTCGGGGCCTCGGCCATCGGCAACTGCATGGAGTGGTTCGACTTCGGCGTCTACAGCTACCTCGCCGCCACCATCGGCAAGGTCTTCTTCCCCGACGCCTCCCCGGCGGCGCAGGTGATCTCCTCCTTCGCGACCTTCGCCGCCGCCTTCGTCGTCCGTCCACTCGGCGGACTCTTCTTCGGACCGCTCGGGGACCGCATCGGACGCCAGAAGGTGCTCGCCACCACCATGCTGCTGATGGCGTTCGGCACCTTCATGATCGGGTTCATCCCGTCCTACGCCGCCATCGGCATCGTCGCGCCCGGGCTGCTGCTCTTCGCGCGGATGCTCCAGGGCTTCTCGACGGGCGGCGAGTACGGCGGCGCCACCACCTTCGTCGCCGAGTACGCGCCCGACCGGCGCCGCGGCTTCCTCGGCAGCTTCCTCGACCTCGGCACCTTCTTCGGATACGCCTTCGGCTCCGCGTTCGTCACCGTGCTGGAGTTCACGCTCGACGACGCGCAGATGATGTCCTGGGGTTGGCGCGTGCCGTTCTGGTTCGCCGGGCCGCTCGGCATCGTCGGCCTCTACCTCCGGCTGAAGTTGGAGGACTCGCCCGCCTTCCAGGGGAAGCTCGACGAGCAGGAGAACTCCTCGGGCGGCGGAGGCGGCCTTCGCGAGCTGCGCGACGTGGTCACGCGCCAGTGGCGGCCGCTGCTCGTCTGCGTCGGCCTCGTCCTCCTCTACAACGTCACCAACTACATGGTCACCGGGTACCTGCCGACGTATCAGACGGAGAATCTCGGGCGGTCCAGTACCGCCGCCGACGTGCTGGTGCTCTGCGGGATGCTGTGGATCGTCGTGACGATCGTCTTCGTGGGGCGGCTGAGCGACCTGGTGGGACGGCGTGCGGTCTACCGGTGGGCCGCCGTCGGGCAGATCGTCCTCGCCGTACCCGCATTCGAACTCCTGCGCCAGGACGGGTGGTTGCTGCCGCTCATCGGCGTGCTGATCCTCTCCACGCTGCTCGCCGGCTTCGCCGGGCCCTCCGCCGCGACGCTGCCCGCGCTCTTCCCGACCACGATCCGCTACGCCGCGATGGGCATCGGGTTCAACTTCTCCGTCGCCGCCTTCGGCGGGTCCACGCCGCTGATCACGCAGTCGCTGGTGAGCGCGACGGGGTTCACGCTCCTCCCCGGCTTCTACCTCGTGGCGAGCGGGTGCATCGGCCTCGTCGCCGTCGCGTTCCTCAAGGAGAGCGCGGGGGTGCCGCTGCGGGGTTCGCCCCCGATGGTCGAGTCCGAGCAGGAGGCGCGCCGGCTGGCCGCGGCGAGCGGGGAGCTGCTGCGGGCGCGTTAGCGGGTGCTGCTCAGCCGCGCCAGGGCTCGACGCGGAGGACGGCGTCGAGGGGGAGCGGGCCGTAGAGGTGGGGGAACTCCTCGCCGCCCGGCTCGGCCGCCTCGTACCGGACGTCGAGCCCTTGGTCGTCCACGACGAGGACGAGGAGGTCGTCCCGCTCCGGCGGGGAGCCGTACAACAGCGCGGCCACCGTGGGGAGTTGGTGGGGGAGCGACGCGTGGATGAAGCCGACCTCCTCCAGCGAGCTGCCGCGGGTCGAGTGCCGGTAGACGCCGGCGGTCCGCGCCGCCTCCCAGATGCCGCGTTCGGTGAGGTGCAGGAGCTCCGTCATGGCAAGAGGGTAGAGGAGTGCGGGAGGGCGTCAACTGCGCTGCCGCGCAGGGAACTTCGAGGCTGGGGCGGTTGGGGGATCGGACTGGTTTTGCATTCGGTCGGGTGAACGGCGGTTGCGGGCCGGGCGTGGCGGAGGACGTGGGGGCGAGGATGGGCTCGGTCGTTCTGAGGTGCCTGCCGTCGAGCGGGCGCCGGTTGTCACGGGGGAAGGTGGGGTCTGGTGCGCTTCAAGTGCGGGCGTATGGTCCGGGGTTCGGGATGGGGCGCCCTGTCTGTGCGAGGCGGTGGCGGAGTGCTGCTGCGGTTGGTGGTGGCGCTGGTGCGGGGTGCCGCTCCCCGGCGCCCGGGGGCTCCATTGCGGGGAGCAGCACCGCCCGAGCCGTCAGAGCGCGGCGGAAGCCGGCTTCACCATGCTGCTGACGCTTCTTCCGTCGACGTACTCGCCGAGCGCGGTCATCTCCCACTCGCCGGAGAACTGGCGGATCATCTTCGCCATCAGTACGCCGGTGCGCGGCTCGGACCGCGAGAGGTCGAAGCGCACGACCTCGCTCCCCGCGGAGTCGAGGAGCCGGCAGTACGCCTTGGCGACCTCGGTGAACTTCTGCCCGGAGAAGGAGTTCACCGTGAAGACGAGGCCGCACACCTCCTGCGGTACCGAGCCCAGGTGCACGGTGATCGCCTCGTCGTCCCCCGCGCCCTCCCCGGTCATGTTGTCCCCGCTGTGCTGGACGACGCCGTCGAAGATCATCAGCTTGCCGAAGTAACAGGCGTCGATCGGCTGGCGCTCGGCGTCGAAGGCGATCACCGACGCGTCGAGGTCGATGTCCGCGCCCCGCTTGCCGGGACGGAAGGCCGGCTCCCAACCGAGGCCCATGGTGACGGTCGTGAGGAGCGGAGCGCCGCCCTTGACCAGCGAGACCGTCTGGTTCTTGGTGAGGCTCACCTTGCCCTTGTCGAGGTTGACCTTGCCGCTTTGCGGTGCGGGAGGAGCCGGCGCCTGTGCCGGAGCGGCGGGCGCGGGCCCGGGTGCCGCGGGCTCCTCCACCTCGACGCCGAAGTCGGTGGCGATACCGGCGAGTCCGTCGGCGTACCCCTGGCCGACGGCGCGCACCTTCCAGGCGCCGTTCCGCCGGTAGAGCTCGACGATGACGAGCGCCGTCTCCGCGCCGAGGCTGGGCGGGGTGAAGGTGGCGAGCACCTGCTGGCTGCCCGCGTCCCGCAGCGTGGCCGTGGGCTCGGCTCCGGAGAAGGCGGCGCCGCCTTCCAGGCTCGCCGTGACGACGACCTTGTCGATCTCCGCGGGCACGGCCTGGGTGTCCACCGTGATGGTGTCCTGGGCGCCGGAGGTGTGTCGGACGCCCGCGCCCTCGGGCTGGTTGTAGAAGACGAAGTCGGCGTCGGAGCGGACCTTGCCGCTCTCGCCGAGGAGCAGCCCGGAGACGTCGAGCCGAGTGGGCGCAGTGACCTCCACCGCCACGCGGGGCGCGGGCAGCGGGAGGTTGGAGCCAGGAGTCATTGCCGTCATGCCCGCCCAACGAGCGATCACCCTTTGCGGTTCCTTTGCCGTGGCACCGTGTCGGCGGCCGGTTGCTCGCCTCTTGCGGGCTCGGCGGCGGTCCGGGGCGCCGCCCTCCGAGGGGCGGTCGGCCGTGCTCGGGGGAGGAGAGCGCGCTGGTGGCGTCGCCTCGGGGCCGTGGGGGAGTGGGACGGGGACGGCCGGGCGGTGCGGCGGCTGCTCTTCGCAGGGGCCTTGCGCTGTCGTGCACCGGTGCCGCCCGTCCTTGTTGTGCGCTGGTCAGCCGAGCGTCCGTGCGAGCTGCCGCAGTTCCGCGTCGGAGGCCAATCCGGCGTGGTAGAAGCGGAGTTCCGTCGCGCCGAGGGTTCGTGCGTGCCGAACGTCGGCGTCGAGTCGTTCCGGAGAGCCGCCGAGCCCCGCCACAAAGGTGAGGTTCGCAGCGATGACGGGCGCTGCCCGACGTGGCCCGTCGGCGGGCGCCTCGCGAGCGCCCGTCCCACCGAGCCCTTCCGCCCGTGCCGCCCGCGCAGCCCGGACGAACGGCGTGAGGGCCGCGTCCCGTCCGGCGTCGCTTCCGGTGCACGGCACGACCACGCCGTCGGCGGCTGCGAAGGCGTCGGCAGGTGCCACACCGGGGTTGGCGCCGGTCCGGTGCGGCGCGGGGTCGGCGTGGAGCAGCACCTCGAAGCCGTCGGCCGCCTCGTCCCTCACTGCTTCTGTCACCGCGTGGCGCAGTGTCGCCGCGGTTCGCCGCCGCCACTCGGAGAGGAGCCCGGCGGTCTCCGTGCCCAACAGCCGCTCCACCTCCCGCCACTCCGCGGCGCGTTGCTCGGCCGGGTCGGAGAGCGCGCAGCTCCGCGTCCCGCGCCAGCGAGGTTCCAACGCGTCCATGACGGCGATGCGGACGCGTTCCGGGTCGGCGCCCTGTCCGGCGTATCCGGTGCGGCAGGCGGAGCAGAAGCAGAGCGACATCAGGTAGTCGGCCGCTCCGTCGAGCGGGACGCCGGCGATCTTGTCGTGCGCGTGCAGATGCGCGAGCCCGTACCAACCGCACGACTCCAACTCGGTGCCGGCCGCTCCCGGTCGCACCGCCGCCTCGCCGGCGAGGGCGGCAAGGTAGTCGCGCACCTCGGGCTGTGCGAGGCACAGCGCCCACGGGTAGCGGTCACCGTAGGCGTTGCGGACGCAGACCTCCGGATGCTCCGACCCCAGCAGCGAGTTGTGCGCGAGGACGACCCAGGAGCGCACCTCGATACCGGCCCGGGTGAGGGCGCGCGCGGCCGCGCCGAAGGCGCCGTCCGGGCCCTCGGCCTCGATCCACCGCTGCTCGCGCGGCCGGAGTCGGGCTCCGTCCCACCGTTGCTCGTCCGGCTCGTAGAGGACGGCGGAATGGCGTGCCGTGACGACCCGGTGGCGCGGGTGCCGCGGGGTGACGGCTCGGGTGGAGTGGTAGGCGGAGGCGAGGGTGACATGCCGGATGCCGAGGGAGGCCAGCCGCTCGGGCGCCTCGGGGTCGCCGACGACGTCCCAGGGGTAGAGGAAGACGGAGGCGCGCATCAACTTCCCTTCGGCGTGGGGGAGTCGGACGGTGCCGACCTGCCGGCCGGCCTCCTCCGTGGGAACGTCGCCGTCGGTTTCGCGTCCTCGTCGCGCGGTCCTTTGACGCCGAGGAGTGGAGCTGCGCTGTGCCGGGGAAGGGCCCACGGCGTGAGGGAGCCTTCCGGGAGGTGCGGCCGGGATCGCCCGTCGCCCGCCGGCAGGTCGCGAGGGAGAGGGTGGCGGGTGGGCGGATGTCCTGCGTCGCCCACGAGCGAGACGCCGGCAGCGAGTTCGGCCGCGGTTCGGTCGGCGCGTGAGCGGGTGGGCGAGCGACGAGCCGCCGAGGCACGGGGACCGGAGTTCAGCGTGTGGCGGCAGCCGTCGAGGCGCCCTACGCGCGCGGGGGCGGCCCGGCGGCCGGCGGTGGCCGGATGGAATGGTCCCGAGGTCATAACGGCTCCTTGGCCGACTGCGGCCGTCCAGCGTCGACCGACCCGTCGAGCGCCGAGTCGACGGCCGTGCGCATCCCTGACAATCGTCCACACTTCTGAACCAGGCACGCTAGGGGAGCAGTTCATGGAGGTCAAGAGAGGAGCGACGAGCCGCCGTGCACGCAGCGTCGCCCCAACTCGCTTTGTTCCCGGGCTTCTTGACGCCCCGTACTCCCTTCTCTAGCTTTTCCCGTATGTGAACGCGCGACGGACGGAGCCTCCGGTCATGCCCTCACCCCGCACCGTCCTGCTCACGGGCGCCGCAGGCGGCGTCGGCACGCTGCTGCGCGGGCTGCTTCCCGAGTACGGCTACCGGCTGCGCCTCCTCGATCTGAAACCCGTCGAGGGCGAACCCGCGGCATGCACCCTCGATTTGGCCGCCGCCTCCGAACAGGAGCTGGACGAGGCCCTCCGCGGAGTCGACGCCGTCGTCCATCTCGCGGGTATCTCCCTGGAGTCCACGTTCGAAAAGATCCTGCACGCCAACATCCTCGGTACCCAGCGGCTCTACGAGGCGGCACGCAGGGTCGGCGTGGACCGCGTCGTCCTCGCCTCCTCCAACCACGCCGTGGGCTTCGCACCGAGGCCGACGGGCGGCGCCCCGCTCATCCCGGTCGACACGCCCCGCCGCCCCGACACCTACTACGGGCTCTCCAAATCCTTCTGCGAGGATCTCGCGCAGCTCTACCACGACCTGCACGGCATCGAGACCGTCTCGCTCCGCATCGGCTCCTGCTTCCGGCGCCCGACCTCCGTCCGGATGCTTTCGCTCTGGCTGAGCCCCGCCGACGGCGCCCGTCTCGTCCACGCGGCCCTCACCGCGGAGGGCGTCGGCCATACCGTCGCCTACGGCTCGTCCGCCAACACCCGCCTGTGGTGGGACCTCGGCTCGGCACGGGCACTCGGATACGAGCCGCAGGACGACTCCGAGGCGTACGCCCCCGAACTCCTGGCGCAAGAGGGCGAGTTGGACCCCGACGACCCGGCATCGGCGAACCTGGGCGGGCACTTCTGCACCGATCCGCCGATGTGGCCGCACTGACCACGGCCGTCCCGGACCGGGTCTGCTCGCCACCACGTCAGGCAGGCATGATGGAGTGGCAACTGATCACACGGGGAGGGCCCTCACCACCATGCTCATCGCAGCCGCACACCTCGCAGACTCCGGCTCGGACGCCGACTCGCTGCTCTCGGACCTCGCCGGGTCCTCGATCGTCAGCTGGATACTCCTCGGGCTCATCGCGGGCACCGTTGCCAAGATCCTGCTGCCGGGGCGCGATCCGGGCGGCATCGTGGGAACCATCCTCATCGGCGTGGCCGGGGCCTTCGTCGGCGGATGGCTTTCGTCGACCTTCCTCGACCGCCCGATCGAGAACAACTTCGTCGACCCGGCGATGTGGGTCGCCGCCGTCGCGGGCTCTCTGGTCCTGCTGATCGCGTACCGCCTCCTCTTCGGCCACTCCCGCGGACGCAGGTAGGACGGGGGCTGCCGCGGGGAGCCCTTGCGGGGCGGGCGGTTGGCGTCCGCGTGCGAGAGCCGCGGCATCCGCCTCGCCCCGGTCGACTCGGCGGTGTCCGCGCCGGGGCGGAGCCTCGCTTCGACGGGTGGCCGCGTGCGGTGGCGTACGCCGGGCACAAGGGGCGTGTTGCCACGGGGCGGTTCCGTTTCGCCTGTCGGGGGAGCAGGGCTTTTCGCGGACGTAGGCCGCGGTCGCGCGGAGACACCCGCAGGGAGTCTCCGCGGTACGGGACGGTAAGGGTGACCCGGCGCCCGAGACGCCTCCTGGAGTCCTCGGCGTTCGCGGCGCCCAGCCGACTCGGTTGCTTTGGCGCTGAGTCGTGCGATCCGTCACCTCGCCAGGTCGTCCCGAGCGGAGGTGTGGGCCCTGCTGCGGGTGGCGTCCGGGACCCGGCCCCGGACGCCACCCGCAGCAGGGCGCGAGGATCGGGCGGAAGTTCGCTCCGCGGAGGTTCCCTCGCGGTGCGCATGGTGCGTCGGTCCTGCGTTGAGGCGTCGGAGTCCGGGAGACGGGTGCGTTCGGCGCCCTGGCCAACTCGTCCGCCCTCGCGCCGAGTACGGCCGATCCGTCACCTCGCCAGGCTGCCGCATTCGCAGTTGCCGGCCCGGCCCAGCGGCGGAGGAACCGCGCGCCGCCGCGAGGTCAGCACCGTCGGCCGGTCGGGCGGTCCGCTCGCTCGCCGTCGTCAACTGCACGAGCAGCGTCGGGAGTTCAGTCGGCCGTTCGTTCGGAGGCGCTGCGCAGTACGCAGAACTCGTTGCCTTCGGGGTCTGCGAGGACCGCCCATCCCGAGTCGGGCTTCCGGCGGTCGGCGACGAGGGAAGCGCCCAGCCCC
>NZ_AJTQ01000132.1 GCF_000262345.1 Streptomyces xiaopingdaonensis
AGGTGGAGGCGGTTCTTGACGGTCTTCGGCTCGGGGACCTGGATGAAGACGAGCGCGGGGCCCTCGGGGAGCGTCACCAGGACCTCCGGGTCGCCCGGCTCGTCGCCCGGGTGCACGGGGCAGCCCGTCACCGTGCTCCAGAACTGAGCCAGCCCGTAGGCGTCTGCACAGTCGACCACCACGTTCTCCACCAAAGAAACCATGCGGCGAAGCATGCACGAAGACCACGCGATCCACCACGGATTTTGCCCCCTCGCGCCCCCTCCGAACGCGCCTCGGCCCAAGCGCCGTTGACCAGCCGAACCGTTCGACGTGACGGGAGCTCGACGGTGGCGGCGCGGCCCCCACCGTCGTCCCGCACGGGCCGCCACCGCAGGGCGGCAGCCCGCCCCCGCACCAGCCCCAGCCCCAGCCGGGTCACCCGTAGTGACGGCGGCAGGCGGCGACGACGTCGGGGCCGACGGCGCCGTCGCGGCCCAACTCGCAGAGGTGCGCGATCTCCGAGGACGGCCGCGCGGACACCCGCGGCCTCGGCGGCGAGGAGGGCGCCTCCGCCTCAGGCTCGGCCTCGGCCTCGGGCGCGGGCCGCGGCGGCGCGGCGGGCTCGCGACGGTCGGGCGCCGGGGCGCGCGGGCGGGCGGCGCGACGCTGCCGCGGGTTCGAGCCGTCGGTGCGGGGCGGCTCCGTGCTCGCTGCGTGCTCCGGAACCTCGGCGCTCGCCTCTGGCACCCCGGCCCCCTCCGTCCGCTGGGGGACCGAACGCGACGTTGCGGAAGGGGTGTTGCGGTGCTCCTCGGGGCGCGGGGAACTCCCGCGCCCGTCGACCGTCGTACAGGCGGCGAGGAGCAGGGGGACGGTGAGCAGAGGGATAGCGTGACGCATGCAAGGAGAACCCCCGGCGGGCGTTCCAGGACACGCCCCTGCACGGAAGTCACCTCGCGCGCGGACGGTCGGCGCGGCGCCGGCTCGTCCAGGACGCCCCGGGCACGCGCCCGCCCGCGCTCATCCCGCCGGGTGCTCGAGCCCCGCGCCGACGGCGTGCGGACTGCGCCGCGCCTCCCCGCCCGGGACGGGTTCGGACGCGTCGGAGCCGAGCCCGACGATGCGGTTGGCACCGTCGACGTGGACGACCCGCGGCTGCAGCAACCGCGCCTCGGCGTCGTCCACCTGTGCGTAGCTCATCAGGATCACCAGGTCCCCGGGGTGCACCAGGTGGGCGGCCGCCCCGTTGATGCCGATGACTCCGGAGCCGGGCTCGCCCTCGATGACGTACGTCTCCAGCCGGGCCCCGTTGGTGATGTCGACGATGTGCACCAGCTCGCCGGGGAGCAGGTCGGCGGCGGACATCAGCGTCGCGTCGACGGTGACGGAGCCGACGTAGTGCAGGTCGGCCTCGGTCACGGTGGCGCGGTGGACCTTCGACTTGAACATGGTGCGCAGCATCGCAACTCCTGAAATGTGGGCTCCCTGCCCGCATTTGCGCAGGTCAAGGGCTTCTGCCCCACTGTACAGCGAGCCGCGCCCCCGGTCAGCCCCTCCGCGGCGCCACCCGCCCCGAGGTCAGCCGGTGTACTGGCGGGCCGGGGGGCGCCCC